>CAMADY010000110.1 GCA_945831805.1 uncultured Prevotellaceae bacterium | reverse complement strand
CACTGCAGATTCTGGTCCTGCCTTTCCTGGTTCGAGTCCGGGTATCCCAACAAAACGGAAAACGCGAATACTTCATGAGAAGCTTCGCGTTTTTTTTGTTGTAGTCCTAGCTAAATAAAGAATAACTAACAATAAATCATAAAAAAAGATGAAAAGAATCTATCTATCAGCGTGCTTTGTTTTTGCGAGCCTGTTGGCTATGGCACAAGGTGCGACAAAGGTTTTTGAATACAAGACGACGGAGAACCAGATGGAGAAGCTCACGCGCGGACTTGTTGCCGTACCGGGTGCTTCCGGTGGTACGTTCCTCTCTTGGCGTTGGCTCGGCACTGACGGCATCGGCGCCAATTCCAAAGTTTCGTTCGACGTGCTGCGCAACGGCACTGTCGTTAAGTCCGGCATCACAAAGCAGACATGCTATCAAGATGCTTCAAGCGTGAGTTCCAACCGCTATTCCATCCGCGTGAACGTAGATGGCAAGGAGGTGGAGACAACTCCGGAGGTGACACGCTGGGGAAGCATCATGAAGCAGATAAAGCTCGACCGTCCTACCGACACACGCAGCCTCGGATGCGAATATACTCCTAACGACATGAGTGTGGGCGACCTCGACGGCGATGGTGAATACGAGCTCATCGTGAAGTGGAACCCAACGAACTCCCGCGATAACTCACAGAAAGGCGTTACGGGTACGGTATATCTCGATGCCTATAAGCTCGACGGTACAAAGCTTTGGCGCATCGACATGGGCAAGAACATCCGTGCGGGGGCTCACTATACGCAGTTCCTCGTCTATGACTTCGACGGCGATGGCAAGGCGGAGATGATGTGCAAGACAGCTCCAGGAACAATCGACGGTGCCGGCAACTATGTCAACAAGGCTTCCAGCGACGAAATGGTGAGGGCTCTCGGCAACACCTCTTCTTATTATAACACCAACGGTCATGTGATCAATGGCGGCGAGTTCCTCACAGTCTTCAATGGCGAGACGGGCGCTGCAATGGAGACTGTTTGGTTCAACCCTCCACGCTCCGGAGTGCCTTTCGCTACTGGCACAACGACATACGGCAAGTGGGAGAGTGTCATCAGCAAGAGCACGAACTACAACCGTGGTGAGCGCTACAATGCCGCTGTGGCATACCTCGACGGCATGAACGAGAAGCCTTCTGCTGTCTTCCAGCGTGGCTATTATACCTATGCATTCTTCTGGGCTGTTGACTGGGACGGCAAGAACCTCACTACCAAGTGGCTGCACTATGGTGATTCGAAGACAACATGGAAGACCTATGGTCCTGACGGTAAGGTCATCGCTTCCAACACTACGAAGACAACTCCTGGTGCCGGCAAGTCAAGCTTCGGACAGGGTGTCCATGGCATCTCGGTAGGTGATGTTGACAATGATGGCTACGATGAGATCGTCATGGGTGCCGCAACGATAGCGCACGACGGTACGCTGATGTGTTCTACAGGCAAGGGACATGGTGATGCCATACATCTCTCAGACCTCTGTCCTGACCGTGACGGTCTTGAGATTATGATGCCTCATGAGGATAGCCCTTACGGATATGACGTTCATGATGCTACGACAGGTGAACTCATCGTTTCTGCCACAAGCTCAGGCGACAACGGCCGCGGCGTGGCAGCAGACCTCTTCGCTAACAATCGTGGCTTCGAGTTCTGGTCAAGTGCTGACTCTTATGTGTATTCATGCACTGATGGCACTAAGATAGGCGAGAAGCAGCCATCAAAGAACTTCCGCATCTATTGGGACGGCGACTTGCAGGATGAGCTCTTCGACGGCAGATACGACAAGTCAACGGACGATGCCTTGAAGCAGACAGACCTCAACGGCACCTGCAATCCACAGATCACGAAGATGAAGTCGCTGACGAACCATGCGAAGCTTCTCAACATGCAGAGCAGCGATGCCACATACGGCAACCCTATGTCCTGCAACACTACGAAGGGCACTCCTTGTCTCATTGCCGACATCCTCGGCGACTGGCGTGAGGAGCTGATTCTCTGGAGCTCTGCTGATCCTTCAAAGATCAACATCTACACCACCAACACTACTACGACCTACGCAGTGCCTACACTGATGCACGACCACGTATATCGTATGGGCGTGGCATGGCAGAACTCTTCATACAACCAGCCACCACACCTCGGCTACTATCTCCCAGACATGTTCGACAAGAACTACGGCATCTATAGCCAGGCCTTCATTGATGGTATTGAGACTGTTGGGGCTTCCGCCGATAACGCTAAGAAGTCAAGCGGAATCTATGATCTCTTCGGTCGCGAGCTCACCAAAGAGCCTGCACAGGGTGTGTTCATCAAGAACGGCAACAAGTACGCGAAGTAAAGCATATAACAAATATATAAGGTAAAGAGTCCGGTTATTATTGTTGGTAGCCGGCCTCTTTCTTTTTTTTTACATGTTTTGTTAAAAAACGCATTGAAAATTATTGTTGTCCGCTAAATGGACATTAGTCCTTGATTTTGCTGTTATTTGT
>CAMADY010000109.1 GCA_945831805.1 uncultured Prevotellaceae bacterium | reverse complement strand
ACCTGCGCGACAATACCGGCGGATACCTTGAGGCTGCGGTGCAGATGGCTAACGAGTTCCTGCCGAAGAACCGCCTCATCGTTTATACTGAGGGACGCAAGGCTCAGCGCCAGGAATACAAGACCGACGGCAGGGGCTCTTATCAGAAGATGCCGCTCGTGGTGCTGATAAACCAGAGTTCGGCTTCTGCATCAGAGATATTCGCTGGTGCCATGCAGGATAACGACAGAGGTACCATCATAGGTCGCAGATCGTTCGGTAAGGGATTGGTACAGCAGCAGATAGCCTTCAACGATGGCTCTATGATACGTCTCACAGTAGCTCGTTACTACACGCCATCAGGTCGTTGCATACAGAAGCCTTACACCAATGGTGACTCAAAGGATTACGAGAACGACATCCTGACACGCTATGAGCATGGCGAGTTCTTCTCAAAGGACAGCATAAAGCATGAGGGACCGGAATATCATACCGTCAGCGGTCGCGTGGTTTATGGTGGTGGCGGCATAACGCCAGATATCTTCGTGGCTGAGGACACTACGGACGTGACATCATACTATCGCGAGGCTTCAATGACAGGTCTCATAATGCAGTTTGCATATACCTATACAGACGACAACCGTCTGAAGCTTAACAACTTCAAGGAGATGCAGGAGATGGCGGACTATCTGATAAAGCAGAATACCGTAAACCTCTTCGCCGACTATGCCAACACCCGTGGCTTGCAGCGCCGTAACCTTATGATCAAGCGCAGTCACCGCCTGCTTGAGACATATATCAACTCACGCATCATCTACAACATGCTCGACGAACAGGCGTGGATTGAATACCTCAACCGTGACGACAAGGCGATAGCCGCCGCACTGGATTTCTTCAACAAGAAATAAAGCCATCGATTCATAGAACCATCGAACAACAAAAGAATCCCTGCCATCGCAATGACGGCAGGGATTCTTTATTATATCAATAATGCAAACTCTTAAAATTATGAATTATGCATTATGCATTATGCATTATGCATTATGCATTATGAATTATGAATTATGCATTATGAATTACTCGCCCTTAACAGCAGCTACGCCTGGGAGTACCTTACCCTCGATAGCCTCAAGGAGAGCACCACCACCAGTAGAGATGTAAGAAACCTTATCTGTGAGGCCGAACTTTGTGCAGCAAGCAACAGAGTCACCACCACCGATGAGAGAGAATGCACCGTTTGCTGTAGCCTCTGCGATAGCGTCGCCGATAGCCTTTGAACCAGCAGTGAACTCGTCGCACTCGAATACGCCAGCAGGACCGTTCCAGAGGATTGTCTTACAACCCTTGATAGCCTCAGCGAAGTTCTTCTGTGCCTCAGGACCTGCATCAAGACCCTCCATACCGGCAGGGATAGCGTTTGATGGGTATGTCTCAATCTTAGCACCCTCCTTAACGGTCATTGTGCCGAAGTCAAGACCATCGCAGCAAGTTGCGTCTGGAGCCATAACGAGCTCTACGCCGTTCTCCTTAGCGAGCTTCTCTACGTTGAGAGCAACGTCGAGCTTGTCCATCTCAACGATAGAACCACCGATCTCACCACCGTGAGCCTTAGCGAAGGTGTAAGTCATACCACCGCAGAGGATGAGCTTGTCAACCTTACCGAGAAGGTTCTCGATGATACCGATCTTAGAAGAAACCTTTGAACCACCCATGATAGCGATGAATGGGCGCTCGATGTTATTGAGGACGTTGTCAACAGCCTTTACCTCCTTCTCCATGAGGAGACCGAGCATCTTGTT
Source organism: uncultured Prevotellaceae bacterium (assembly GCA_945831805.1). Classification (GTDB taxonomy): domain Bacteria; phylum Bacteroidota; class Bacteroidia; order Bacteroidales; family Bacteroidaceae; genus Prevotella. The sequence continues at coordinate 1,363 of CAMADY010000109.1, read as the reverse complement.
GTCGTCGTCGAAGTAGTCAGCGATAACAGCAGTAGAAGCGTGCTTACGGTGTGCGGTACCGAATGCGTCCATTACCCAGCAGTCAGCGTAAGAAGCGAGCTTCTTGGCGAACTCCTTCTGTGAAGCCTTCATTGCCTTCTTTGCCTCGTCATACTCTGGAGTACCCTTCTCTACGCCTACTGGCTTACCCTCCTCTTCCGGATAGTAACGGAGGTTCTCAAGGAGAAGCACCTCACCTGCCTTCAGTGCAGCAGCCTCTGCCTCTGCCTTAGCGCAGTCTGGAGCGAACTTAACCTCTGCAACACCAAGAGCAGCAGCTACTGCGTCCTTGATCTGACCGAGAGAGAGCTCTGGCTTTACCTTGCCCTTTGGCTTACCCATGTGAGACATGATGATGAGAGCACCACCCTTCTCAAGGATCAGCTTAAGAGTTGGGAGAGCACCCTTGATACGGGTGTCGTCTGTGATCTTACCATCCTTGAGAGGTACATTGAAATCTACACGTACGATGGCCTTCTTGCCTGCGAAATTGTAATCGTTGATTGTCATTTTCTTTTACGTATTAAATAAATAATGTGTGAAATTTAACTATTTTCACTTGCAAAATTACTATTTTTTTTTCAAAAAAGCATCGTTATGCAACTTTATTTTCAGTATTAACACCAAATTTTCATGTTTATGTAAACTCTACTTTGCATTTCAACACATTTTTATTGCAAAACAGTTGTAAGATTGCAAGTTTTTTTGTAATTTTGCAAAAAATATCTATCGCAGCATAAATAAAATGATAAACTACGATTTAGAAAAGATAACAACGATAATCTACGACGTTGACGGAGTGCTCTCCATGAACACCATTCAGATGAGTCCTGCCGGCATGCCTACACGCACCGTAAACATCAAGGATGGCTATGCCATTCAGCTTGCGGTGAAGCACGGTCTGCGTCAGGCTATCATAACGGGTGGAACGGACGATGCCATACCGCTGCGCTATGGCAAGCTGGGCATGACGGACATCTTCATGTCATGCGGCGTGAAGATAGAGGTGTTCCGGAAATACCTTGCCGACAACAACCTCACACCCGAAGAGGTCATCTACATCGGCGATGACATCCCTGACTACGAGGTGATGAAGGCTGTGGGGTGTCCGTGCTGTCCGAAGGATGCCTGCGAGGAGATACGCGCCATCAGCACATACATAAGCCCCTACAACGGCGGATGCGGATGCGTTAGGGACGTCCTGGAGCAGGTGATGAAAGCAAAGGGAATGTGGCTCAGCAGTGCAAAAGCATTTGGATGGTAAGACGGTAAGGGTTAAGGGTTAAGGGTTAAGGGTTAAGGGTTAAGGGTTAAGGGTTAAGGG
>CAMADY010000108.1 GCA_945831805.1 uncultured Prevotellaceae bacterium | reverse complement strand
GGTGCGTTAGTTCAGTTGGTTAGAATGCCAGCCTGTCACGCTGGAGGTCACGGGTCCGAGTCCCGTACGCACCGCTGAATAAACAACATAAAAAAGCTCTTCCTTATTTGGAAGGGCTTTTTTCATATACTTTTTTGGAAGTTGCCATAAACTTATTAGACAGTTTTTCATATACATCATTCCCACAAATACCATCACCAGAGATGACTATACGCAATGCAACACCTGATGATGCCGAGGAACTTCTCGCCATATACACACCATATATAGAGCAAACGGCCATTACCTTCGAGTATGTCGCACCGTCGGTAGAGGAATTTCGTCAGCGAATCATAACATTCCAGAAAACCCATCCTTACCTCGTGGCAGAAGATGAGAGCGGTATCATAGGCTATTCATACGCACATCAGCTGAAGGACAGGGCTGCCTTCATGCATAGTGCAGAGACCACCATATATATAAGGCGCGACTATCGTGGAAAAGGTGTTGGGCGTGCACTCTACACGGAGTTGGAGAAACGCCTGAGACAGCAAGGCGTCGTAGGCATGTACGCCTCCATAGCATGGACCGATACGCCAAACGAATACCTTACCCACAACAGTCCGGAGTTCCATGCACACATGGGTTACGTAAAATGTGCACACTTCCATCGTTGCGGATTCAAGTTCGACAAATGGTTTGATATAATCTGGATGGAGAAGTTATCCTAAATATTCAGCAACCATGTCGGCAGTTCTCTCACCATCAACACCAGCAGATACGATACCACCTGCATAGCCGGCACCTTCACCGGCAGGGAACAGACCTTGTATTGCAGTATGCTGCAAGGTCTCAGGATTTCTCGAAATACGCACTGGTGATGAAGTACGCGTCTCTACACCGATCATCAGAGCTTCATTTGTAAGAAATCCTCGGCGCTGCCTTCCAAAGAACTTGAAACCTTCCTGCAGTCGCTTGCCTATAAACTGCGGCATCCAGAAATGCAATGGCGACGAGACATTGCCCGGGGCATAACTGCTGCGTGGCAGGTCATAAGACAGTTTGCCGTTAACGAAGTCTGCCATTCGCTGTGCCGGAGCCGTCTGCTTCATATTGCCTTGCTGCCAGCACATACGCTCCAGCTGTTCCTGGAAATGCATAACAGAGAGTGCTGCATCAAACAGACTATCCGTATCTGCATTAGGATATGCTTTATTGTTATCACCCACCCCCATGGCAGCAACATCCTCTGGACGTATCTCTACCACCATACCGGAGTTGGACCACTGACCGCCACGGTTGCTTGGAGACATGCCATTAACAACAATCTGCTCCTTATCCGTTGCTGCCGGAATGACAAAACCGCCAGGACACATGCAGAAAGAATAAACGCCTCTGCCGTCCACCTGCGTCACAAAAGAATACTCTGCAGCAGGCAGATATTGTCCCCTACCCTTCGGTGAGTGATACTGTATCTGGTCAATAAGCTGCGACGGATGCTCCAGACGTACGCCAACGGCTATGCCTTTCGCCTCAATATCTATATTTGCAGATGCAAGATAGCGATATACATCGCGCGCACTATGGCCTGTTGCGAGAATTACAGCGTCCGACCTGAAAGTCTTTTCTTCATTAGTGCGCAAATCAACAGCCTCGACACCCTCTATCTTGTTGTTCATGATAAGCAGACGAGTCATCTTTGTCATGAAATGAACCTCACCACCCGATGCTATAATCTGCTTACGCATATTCTCTATGACGCGAGGAAGCTTGTCTGTACCGATATGCGGATGGGCATCAGCAAGAATACTCAGCGAGGCACCATGCTGGCAGAATACATTGAGAATCTTATCTACTGACCCACGCTTCTTGCTGCGAGTCATCAGCTTACCGTCAGAATAGGCACCTGCACCACCCTCACCGAAACAATAATTGCTTTCCGAATCAACCTTCTGCTGGGACTTGATAAGTGCAAGGTCTATCTTGCGTTCACGAACATCCTTGCCACGTTCAAGCACAATAGGCCTCAAACCACGCTCTATAAGACGAAGAGCAGCAAAGAGTCCGCATGGTCCCTCGCCGACTACTATTACATTCCTGCCGTTGCTCACATCCGGATATTCCGTCTTTACGTATGCATCATCCTCTGGCATCTCATTGATATATGCACGAATGGTTAGGTTAACATAAACCTGACGCTGGCGCGCATCAATGCTTTTCTTCAATATACGAACGGCACTGATAGTTCTTGCATCGACGGCAAGTTCACGTGAGAGGTACTGTATGATATTCTTTTCGCTATATGCAACTTGCGGTAGCACACGCACTTGTAGTTCTTTTGTCATTGTGATATTTCTGTTTTACGATGCAAAATAAATAAAATTTATTGAATTATGCAAGCATTTAACCCAACTTTTACGTTTTTGTCCTGTATTTCTTGCTAATCAACGATTTGCGTTATTGATTTGTTTTACTGTGTTCTACAAATTTTGATTTTTCTAAACGGCATCGGTTTGTAGTTCAAGATGGAGTAGATGTTGGCGGCTTTCGTGGTCGGTGTGCTGCATATTCGCATCTCCACCTTCTCCCCGAGCGTGTTTATTGCCTCCGAGGTTACCGCTTTCTGTGTACTCATTGTTCTCACTATCTCCGTCCAGTACGGAGTGGGATATTCAGCTTTTGGATTCGGATCAGCTTTCTTCCTCTTCTCGTTCTCCTTCTTCATCTGATGGCGTATGACGTTGACTATCCAGTATGAGAGAAGTCCAAGGAAGAGGTGTGCATCAGAGCGCTCATCCCTCCTGTGATAGATTGGCCTCAGGTTCAGGTCGGTCTTCAGCTGGCGGTTCGAGCACTCTATCTCACGAATGAGATTGTAGTAGTCCCATGTGGTCTTCTCGTCAAGATTGGGGACATTGGTACGGAGGAAGTAGGTTCCATAAACCTGCTTTTCCGGTATTTGCAGGTCCCATGTCACGGATGTAGCCTTTCCCGTCTTGTCATCCTTTTCCACATTTATAGTATAGTAGCGCGCTATGGACGGGTACTTGCCCTCGAGTTTTCCTATGCGCTTGAGCACAGCTTCGTACTTCTTCGTTCCGCTCTTCTTTGTGAGTGACGATGATATGGCTGCCAGCCCGTCCTTGAAGCGTCGGTGGAAGTTGCGGTTCATGCTCTCTTCCTTCAGGGCCTTTGCCGGAGAGTCTATCTTCAGGTAGTAGTCCTCGCCCTCGGCATGTACCTCCTGCAGCTTGATGGGCTGTTCCTTGCAGTCCTTGACAATGACGGTACGGGCATCAGGCTTCACCTCATAGTCGGTGAGTGCCTTGCGCGAAACGCACAGGTAGTTGTAGCCCTTAGCCTTTATAAGGTCAAGGTTCTCTTGTGAGGATATGCCGGCATCTATCACGACCAGTACCTTCTCATCCGGAGTGGCACCAGAGGGATTCTGGGCTATGAGCTTGTCAACCATGTCGGGCAGGGACTTCGGGTCTGCCGTGTTGCCTTCGAGTATGGCACTGTAGCGAATGAAACCATCCGTGTTGATGGCAAGAGCCATGACGAGCAGCTTGCAGTCGGTGCGCTTTTCCTTTGAGCGGCCGAACTGTGCTTTCTTGCTGTTATCCTTCCTGCCTTCGAAGTAG
>CAMADY010000107.1 GCA_945831805.1 uncultured Prevotellaceae bacterium | reverse complement strand
ATTAGGGCTCACTCGGGACTTGCACCCGTTAGACAATGCTCATGCCGAGCGTACAGCAAAAGAGGAAACAACTTTCGTTGCTTCCTCTTAGCTTTTGTCGGGGTGACAGGACTCGAACCTGCGACAGCCTGGTCCCAAACCAGGAACGCTACCAACTGCGCTACACCCCGGTGCAAATCTTGAAGTTTTAGTGCTTGTAAGCAACCTTATTTCTGAATTGCGATGCAAAGGTACTAACTTTTTTCGAACCTTGCAAGCGTTTTTCAAAAAAAAGTGCCGAAACGTTTGAATTTCGGCACTTAATTGACTTATATCAACCTAAACTCATTTATTTTCGTTATCAAAAACATTGTTTAGGCGTTATTTTCATTTTTACGCTTCAACTGATGTTTTTCTTAGAACTGGAAGTAGTTCTTAGCGTTGTTGTAGCAGATATCCTCGATCATCTGATATACGCGCTGCTTCTCGTAGCCCTCGAATGGTATGAGACCATTCTCGATGTCCTTACCAACGAGGTTACAGAGAGTACGACGGAAGTACTCGTGGCGTGGGTAAGAGAGGAACGAGCGTGAGTCGGTGAGCATACCAACGAAGCGCGAGAGGAGACCGAGCACTGAGAGCGCGTTCATCTGCTTCTCCATGCCGTCCTTCTGATCGAGGAACCACCATCCGGAACCGAACTGAATCTTACCCTTAGCGTCAGTGCCCTGGAAGTTGCCGAGCATTGTAGCTATAACCTCGTTAGCGCATGGGTTGAGGTTGTAGAGGATGGTCTTAGCGAGTGTGCCGTTAGCGTTGAGCTCGTCGAGGAAGTGCGACATAGCCTTAGCAGTAGTGAACTCACCGATAGAGTCGAAACCTGTATCAGCACCGAGCTGAGCGAACATCTTTGAGTTGTTGTTACGGATAGCGCCGTAGTGGTACTGCTGTGTCCAGCCAGAAGCGTAGTCCATCTTGCCCTGCTCATACATGTAAGCGTGCTTGTACTTGCGCTCCTCCTCCTTTGTGATAGCCTCGCCAGCGAGAGCCTTCTTCATGATGGCGTTGATCTCGTCCTTTGTGTATGGTTCGTCGTAGAACTCCTCGATACCGTGGTCGGAGAGCTTACAACCCATTGTCTCGAAGAAGTCGTGACGCTTCTGGAGTGCAGCAACGAGAGAGTCGAAGCAGCAGATCTCTGTCTCAGAAACAGCAGCGAGCTTCTTGATGTACTCTACCCATGTAGCAGCCTCGATGTTCATACCTGCGTCTGGACGCCATGTAGGAAGCATGCGTGTCTTTGCTGTTGGGTCCTCCTTAACGATCTTGTGCCACTCAAGAGAGTCAGCAGGGTCGTCGGTAGTACATACAACCTCAACGTTGTAGTGCTCCATCATGCCGCGTGGGCAGAAGCGATCCTCGTTCTTGATCATCTCGTTACACTTGTCATATATCTCCTTTGCTGTCTCTGGGTTGAGGAGCTTGTCGATGCCGAAAGCGGTCTTGAGCTCAAGGTGTGTCCAGTGGTAGAGAGGGTTACGGAAAGTGTAAGGCACTGTCTCTGCCCACTTCTCGAACTTCTCCCAATCGGTAGTGTCCTTACCGGTACAGAACTTCTCGTCGATACCGTTAGAACGCATAGCACGCCACTTGTAGTGGTCGCCCATGAGCCAGATCTGTGCAATGGAGTCGAACTTCTTGTTCTCTGCTACCATCTGAGGGATGAGGTGACAGTGGTAGTCGATGATTGGCATCTTAGCCGCATGATTGTGATAGAGGTCTTTCGCTGTCTCGGTTTCGAGCAGGAAATCAGCGTCATTGAACTTTTTCATTAGTTAATTTGTTTATTAGATTTGTAGAACTATTTTGTTTTATTTGTAAAGTCACAAACATTGTCTGCTGATGCAGCAAACATTATCAGTGCAAAGTTACAAAATATTATTGACAACACCTAAACTTTTATTGCAATATTAAGTTTATTTAAGGTTAGGAGGGGGCAATCACTTGGTTGCAGAACGGCTTAGGGCATGAGGAGGGGTTACTCGTAAACCTCCTCGATGTCCATGAAGTCGTCGTCATTGACCTCCTTTGAGCATCCGTCGAAGCCCTCCGGAATGTCGAAGAGGGCATCAGGGCGGTATGGCAACTGCGTGTCACGATAGACCTTCTTCATGAAGTATGCGAAGATAGGCAATGCCATGGATGCACCTTGTCCGTATGTCATGTTGTCGAAGTGGATGTCGCGGTCTTCGCCACCTACCCAGCATCCTGCCACGAGGTCCGGCGTTACGCCCATGAACCACGCATCGGAGTTGCGGTTGGTGGTACCCGTCTTGCCTCCGAGCTGCGATGTTACGTTGTACTTGAAGCGCAGGCGGCTACCCGTACCTCCATCGACAACGCCCTGCAGGAGTATGAGCATCTTGAAGGCCGACTCCTCGCTGATGACCTCCTTAACACGAGGTTCGAAGCGCGCTATGACCTGTCCGTTGTTGTCCTCGATGCGGCTGACGAACATCGGAGCACATCGTATGCCGTGGTTTGCAAAGGCGGTGTAAGCACTGACCATCTCGCCAACGGTAATGTCGCATGGTCCGAGACAGAGAGCCATCGATGGGTGGATGTCCGGATTGCTGATGCCGTATTCGCGGAGCAGGTCAACAAGCTGGTGCGGGTCGAGCTTCGACATGAGGTATGCCGAAATCCAGTTGTTCGACTGAGCAAGTCCCCACTTCAGCGTCACCATCGAGCCATAGTGTGAGCGTGAGGCATTGCGTGGAGTCCATGGCTGACCAGCCACGATGTATGTCTGCTGAACGTTCGGTGCCACATCGCAAGGCGAGAAGCCATTTTCCATAGCGAGGGAATAGAGGAACGGCTTGATGGTAGAGCCCACCTGACGGCGGCCTTCCATCACCATATCGTATTGGAAATGTGCGAAGTCGAGACCTCCCACATACGCCTTCACGGCTCCCGTCCTTGCCTCCATGGCGCAGAATCCGGAGCGCAGGAACGACTTGTAGTAGCGTATGGAGTCGAGTGGCGTCATTACGGTATCTACCTCGCCATGGTACGTGAAGACGGTCATGTCGGTCTTCTCGCGGAAGGAAGCCCTTATCTCCTCGTCGCTGAAGCCGGCAGCCTTCATGTTGCGATAGCGGTCGCTCTGAACGATGCTGCGGTTGAGTATCTGGCGTATCTCATTCTTCGTAAGCTGATCGGTGAAAGGTGCGCTCGGCTTGCCCTTGTTCTCGCGGTTGAAGAGCGGCTGCAGGTACTTCGCCACGTGTCCATAGACGCTCTCTTCGGCATACTGCTGCATGCGCGAATCGATGGTAGTAAAGACCTTCAGGCCGTCCTTATAAATATTATAAGGTGTACCGTCCTTCTTCTGGTTCTTGTTGCACCAGCCGTAGAGAGGGTCTTCCTCCCACGCTATGGAGTCAACGACGAACTGCACCTTCTGCCATGAAGGGTAATCCTCACGATGCGGCTTGTTTGCCATGAGGTAACGGCGGAGGAACTCACGCAGGTATGGTGCCATACCGTCCTTGTGGTCAGCCCTCTTAAACTTCAGTCCTATAGGCTTCATCGAACTTTCAGAATACTGACTCTCAGTAATATAGCCTGCCTTCACCATCTGCTGGAGCACTACGTTACGACGCTCCAGGCATCGCTCCTCGTGCCTTACGGGGTTGAAGTACGATGGGTTCTTGCAAAGTCCTACGAGCAGTGCCGACTCCTCAAGCGAGAGGTCCTTAGGCTCCTTGCTGAAATAGGTGTTGGCAGCATTCTTGATTCCCACGGCATTATGGAGGAAGTCGAACTGATTGAGGTACAGCGTAACAATCTCTTCCTTAGTAAAATAGCGCTCAAGTTTTACGGCTATCACCCACTCTATCGGCTTCTGCAGCAGGCGCTCGAAGGTGCTGCCGGCCTTTTCGGAGTAGAGCTGCTTGGCAAGCTGCTGCGTTATGGTACTGCCACCACCGGCACTCTGCTGTCCGAGGAGTCCACGCTTCACGATGGCACGGCTGAGGGCTATGAAGTCAACGCCGCTATGGTCGTAGAACCTCACATCCTCCGTTGCCACAAGTGCCTCTACGAGGTAAGGACTGATCTTGCTGAAGTCGATATGGATGCGGTTCTCTTTGTTCATGTTCCACGTTCCGAGCACCTTGCCGTCGGCGCTGTATATCTGCGTTGCATAGCGGTCGATAGGGTTCTGGAGGTCTTCCATGTCAGGCATGTAGCCTATCCATCCCTTCCAGATACAGGTGAATATCAGGACAACAAAAAGTGTTGCGGAAACAATGGTTCCCCAAAGAAAAAGTACGAATTTCTTTCTCATTATAATGTTAAATTGCTTTTCGAATGCAAAAATACATAAAAAAAACGAGAAAAAGCAAGGTTTTTTGAGATT
>CAMADY010000106.1 GCA_945831805.1 uncultured Prevotellaceae bacterium | reverse complement strand
ACAGCAGGTATAATAAGCCCTGAGAATAATGACGCTACAGCAGGTATAATAAGCCCTGAGAATAATGACGCTACAGCAGGTATAATAAGCCATGGGAATAATGACGCTACAGCAGGTATAATAAGCCATGGGAATAATGACGCTACCTATGCCTCTATTACTGGCGCTTTTGATGATGGGCTGGTTAGCGTCTCTATTGAACAAGTGTGTGGCACTTGTCCGTACCATGTGTTTGAAATTCCATTCATAAGGACACTATATGCGGAAGGACAGCTGAGGACCATGATCGACTACGTGATTCTTAACCCTTACCGCAGGTGGATCATGGTGCTTTATCCGCACTTATTCAAACTGCATAGGATGACGAGGATTGCGGGGCTGAAGTTCAGGAGTCTGGGTAATCACTGGTTGCTGGACTGGCCATTGAGGCAGATTGTGGAGTGCTCACGAAAGACGACACTGGCGGATTGGGACGTGCAGTTGAAGGGCGTGATGGAACGTGCGGAGGCTGGGGCTGTGACCTATACGGCTGCTATGAATGAGGGTGAGCGGTATATTGCTGACCATATCAAGGTGGCTGGTTATCCGTTGGTATTGCTGATGAAGGATGGCTTTCCTCCTGTAGGTAGTGAGGAAGAGAAGAAATATAAGCCAGGAGGCATGATGAGTGACATCTGTTCGCAAGGACGGCTGCTGTTGCTTGAGGCATATCCTGAGAGCTATGAAGATAGCCGGATTGTGGAGATGACAGAGAGATCTCTAAGAGTCAAAGCAGAGAAACGAGGGTGGAGGTATGAGCCGCTGCCGCACTCAACGCTCAGATGGCGGTCGATAGCCTGCAATGAGATGATGCGAATGTTGAGTGAGAGGTGAGATTGACGAAGACGAAAACGAAACGTTGCGCTACGAAAACGAAAACGAAGACGAAAACGAAACGCTGCGCTACGAAACGTCTCGCTACAAAAACGGAAAGTGCTGTCACCGTCACTATTGGTTATGTTATCCTTTGAGGGATAGATTGTTAAAGGGGTGATGGCAGGTGTTTATACCGTCACGTTGCCGTCACTTCTTAAACTTAATAATAACTATAAAAACAAATATCATGATAACAAGGATAAATCATAGTTCCAAGGGGAATACATACGTCCCGGTAGAGATGGAGGAGGTGGCGGAGATGCTGCGCTCTGGAGCTTTCTCTGCTGAGGTAAATGAATTTCGCAGTGAGATAAGCGTCAGGATTGCTACCAACGATATGCCGCTGGAGGGATTGCGCCAGCCGGAGAGATTGCCGGAGTTATGCTTCGCTGCATTATGGAAGAAGACTAACGGACAGTTGAGGATACAGCAGTATAACGGTCTTGTGATGCTGGAGATAACGAACCTGCCGACGATGGACGAGGCGCGGCGCTTGCGGAAAGAGGCGACAAGGATTCCATATACCCGACTTACGTTTGTTGGTGTGACAGGCAGGGATGTGGTGATAGTGTGCAGCCTGACGGCGGATGGGATAGAGAGCATGACGGTGGAGCAGCAGAAGGCGTTGCAGCTGTCGGCGTATAAGAGGTTGCATTATATCTACTCCTCGCAGCTGCTCGTCTCTCTTGACAACAAGAATCCCAGCCTGGATAGGACGTGCTGCATGTCGTGTGATGCGGATGCTTTCCATAACCCGAAGAGCGAGGGTTTCTACGTTGGCGGTGAGGATGTTGAGGTGCCGGTGTTCCATGGTACAAAAAACAACATGGAACCTCTGTTCCGTGACAGCGATGTCATTCCGATACATACTATCTTCGAGTGGTGCGTGACCAGTGCGTGGGAGGAAGCCCGTGAGTTTGCCGGCGTTCATGCCGTAAATGATGAATACGCAATAGCGGAGCATGCACTCCATGCCTTGGCAGCAAACTGCAACGATGCCAATATACCGCTTGATTACGGAGTAAGGCATGCGCTGTGGTACAGGCAGTTCCGTGGTGACGAGAACTACATCGAGAGGGTCTTTGCCAATGCATACGAGAAGAAGACGTCGAGGATGATACCGTACGGCTTCGTGAACAAAAATGCGCTGATGGCATACAAGATAGAGGCATTTCTGAAGATGCACTATGAATTAAGGCGCAACGTGCTGACGGGAGTGGTGCAGTATCGCAACAAGGACGGCTATAATTTTGACTTCAGGGACCTTACGGAGGAGGTGCTGAACACAATGAGCAACCGTGCCGTGAAGGCTGGCATCGGTTCGTGGGACAAAGATGTGAGGCGCATAATCAATTCGAATGATGTGACGAGCTATGATCCCATAAGCGACTATATATACTCTCTCCCAAAGTGGGATGGCAAGGACCGCATCACGGAGTTTGTGAACAGGATTCCTACAGACACGCCCAACGTACATCTCTATCTCCGCACATGGCTGCTGGCAATGGTGGCGCACTGGCTGGGACGTGACACCAGGCATGGCAATGCACTCGTGCCGCTGCTCATAGGACATCAGGGCTGTGGCAAGAGCACCATCTGCGGAATGATACTGCCACCGGAGCTTTCGGACTACTACAACGACAAGGTGAACTTCAAGAACGAGATAGACCTGAACCTCGGCTTGTCATCGTTTGCGCTGATAAACATTGATGAGTTCGACTCGGTGAAGAAATCTCAGCAGCCAGTGCTGAAGTATCTGCTCTCGAAGAGCGACGTGAAGATGCGTCCGCCATACGGCAAGGCGTATGTGAGTCGCAGACGATATGCCTCGTTCATAGCCACGACGAACAAGAGCCGCCCGCTTGTCGATAAGACCGGCAGCAGACGTTTCGCCTGTATCTTCATTCGCCCGAACTGTTCCATAGACACGACTTCTCCGATAGACTACGACCAACTGTATGCACAACTGACGCAGGAGGTGTTCAGTGGCGCGCGATATTGGCTTAATGAAGAGGATACGGCGGTGTTGATGCAACAGAATGAAGGTTATCGCTCGATGACGGATTTGTCGGAGATGATAGATACGACATTCTGTGCAGCGAAGGATGAGGAAGACGGAAGGTTTATGAGCACGTACGAGTTGATAGATATCCTTGAAGAACGGTTCCCGGATATCAATCGTACGGCGAACCTCAACGCAGAGTTGGGTAAGGCGTTGCGTGCCAAGCATTTCGCGTTCCACAAGAAGAATACGGGAATAACTTATCTCGTGAGGATGAAGTAGTGTAGATTACTAAATAGGGCGTCCAGTTTCTTGTACTAAAAGTTTGTTAATGTTTGTTCGTTATTGTTTTTGTTTGTTCTTTCAGTCGCTTCGCTTTCTTTTAGTCGGCTATGCCTTTGTAAAAGCGGTAAACCGAGCGGTGAAAGCGTCGCAAGCGCCGAGCGGAAGCCGAAGGCTGACTTAAAAATGGGAGTCGCTTCGCTCAACAATGATAAACAATAGTGAACAATGATAAACAAAAATATGTAATAAAATCTGAACAACAAACTGGACACCCTAATTACTAAAAAACAAAATACAATCAGATTGTAAGCGTATTTTTATACGCTGCGCTGGCTACATGAATTTATCCCAAATTAATCGCGAATTAATCATAAATTCAATTTTGCAGATTCACCTTATGCAAAACAAGAGCTATCCTTTTGTGGTGTGCAAGGATTGTTGCACAAGTGTGTAAGTATAGCTGCACTACTGTGCAAACATATATTGCACAAACGTATGATAATGTAATACTATTAAGGAGAATAAGACTATGACACGATATTTACCACCAACAGTAGTCTGTGGCAACGATGAATGTCCGATGGCAGGGCAGTGCATGCGACACATGGACTATGTCGAGGCGAAGAAGACCGTATTGGTGCTTCAGACTTTGAATACTTCTTGTGTTGAAGTAACCGCAGATGGCTGCGAGTATCTGCACATACCGCAGAAGGTGATGGAGGCGCGCGGATTCAGAAAGATGTACGACAGCGTGCCACGAAGATACTCCAAAAACCTATGGCAGTCGTTTCCGCACTGCGGTTCCCGCCGGCAGTTCTATCGAATGCTGGCAGGTGAGGTTCCGTTGTTTCTTGAGGAACAGCAAGATATACTCGGCTTCTTCGCTGCTCGTGGTGTAGATACAACTATCGGTTTTGATGCCATGCAGGAAGTGATGGTATAGTGATGGTGGGTTGTTAGCCATCACTGATGTAATATGCAATTTTGTAGATTGTTACAAAGAAATAGTGACGGTGATGGCGTTATTTTGATATAATAAATCCGTTCTGAAGGAGTTTGTCTTTCAGAAATAGAAATCTGAATTTTATTTTTTAGCAAGGCTCTATGCTCACAAGGCATAGGGCTTTGCTGTTTGTGCATATATGAACAATAATGACCATATAGCAAAAAGCCTCCATACAAAGGGAGGTTTGGAGGATCTATTTTTCGAACTAATACAAGTTGCCATTGGCACGCGGATTTGCCTCTCTCATACACC
>CAMADY010000105.1 GCA_945831805.1 uncultured Prevotellaceae bacterium | reverse complement strand
AAACTGCATTTTTTTTTTATTTTTTGTATTTTATTTATTAAAAAGCATGTTTATTCGAAAAAAATTATTAACTTTGCACACTGAATCGAGCAACTACGCTCGTTTCTAAAAGAAATAGACAATAAACGAGACATTAAAATAATGGGACAGTTATCAGAAAAACTTAAGAGTTATCGTCTTCCACAGCAACTGCAGGAGAAGAATCTCTATCCTTACTTTAGAGAGATTACGAGCAAGCAGGGCACAGAAGTGGAGATGGGTGGACACAGCGTACTTATGTTCGGCTCAAATGCATACACCGGACTTGTTGGCGATCCACGTATCTGCGAGGCAGCCAAGGCCGCTATCGACCAGTATGGTACGGGTTGTGCGGGCAGCCGCTTCCTCAACGGAACACTTGACATTCACGTAAAACTGGAGAAGGATCTCGCTGAATTCGTACACAAGGAGGAGGCTCTCTGCTTCTCAACTGGATTCTCAGTAAACGCAGGTGTCATTGCGGCAATCGGCGGACGCGAGGACTATATCATCTGTGACGATCGCGACCACGCTTCTATCGTTGACGGTCGCCGCCTCAGTTTCGCAAAGCAATTGAAGTATAAGCACAACGACATGGAAGACCTTGAGAAGATTCTCCAGAAGCTTCCATACGATGCCATCAAGCTCATCGTTGTTGACGGCGTATTCTCTATGGAGGGCGACCTCTGTAAGCTCCCAGAGATAGTAGAGCTGAAGCATAAGTACAACTGCTCTATCATGGTTGACGAGGCTCACGGTCTTGGCGTATTCGGTGACCACGGCCGCGGTGTCTGCGACCATTTCGGACTTACCGACGAGGTTGACCTTATCATGGGTACATTCTCAAAGTCACTCGCTTCTATCGGTGGCTTCATCGCTGGCGACTGGGATACCATCAACTACCTGCGTCACAGCTCACGCACATACATCTTCTCTGCATCAAATACTCCTTCAGCAACAGCTGCAGCACAGAAGGCTCTCGACATCATGAAGACAGAGGGTCCACAGATTCTGGAGAAGCTATGGGACGTTACAAACTACGCCCTGAAGCGTTTCAAGGAGGAGGGCTTCGAGATTGGTGACACCGAGTCACCTATCATCCCTCTCTACGTTCGCGATATGGAGAAGACATTTGCAGCCACCTCTATGGCTTTCGACCGTGGCGTATTCATCAACCCTGTTGTGCCACCAGCATGTGCTCCAACAGATACCCTCGTGCGCTACGCCCTCATGGCAACCCACACGAAGGAGCAGGTTGACCGCTCGGTAGAGATACTGAAGCAGGTATTCCACGATCTTGGTGTGCTCTAAGCACTTCGAATACTCTTATTGGCGAGTGGGTAGGATTTCCTTACTCACACGCTTTAAAAAGAAATGAACCTAACAAAACAATAAAAATAAATATTACAAATCAACCTAACTAAACCGACCAATATATAATTTCATAAAATAAAAGCAGCCTCCAAGTGATTAGGGGCTGCTTTGCTTTTGTCTAATTCATTGCTGTTTTTATTTCTGTTTTTTTACTTTTGTATCTGGCTTTTTAAATATCAGGCTTTTCTAATATCTGCTTTTACATCTGCTTTGAGAGCGTGGTGAGGAGTACGTCCACATCGATAGGCTTTGCAATGTGGGCATTCATGCCGGCCTCCATAGCGTCTTTCTTGTCCTCCTCAAAGGCATTGGCTGTCATGGCAATAATCGGTATCGAAGCTTTCTCCTTATCGTCGAGGGCACGTATAGCGCGCGTTGCCTCGTAACCATCCATCTCCGGCATCTGTATGTCCATGAGTATGAGGGAGTAGTAATGTGGTGGGGCAGCGGAGAGTTTCTCCACACAATCGCGACCGTTCTCTGCACGCTCTACAATGAATCCAACCTCAGAAAGAATCTCGCAGGCTATCTCGGCATTGAGTTCGTTGTCTTCTGCCATCAAGATACGCTTGTCAACGTTGTTGGTATGCTCTACGTCCAGTGCCACATCTGCCGGCAGGTCTTCCTTGCGAGCGATGCGGTGGGTGTTGTCGATGATGAAGGTTGTGCCGACGCCCTCCTTGCTCTTCACGGTGATGGTACCACCCATGATGTCGAGATATTTCTTCACGATAGCCATGCCAAGTCCCGTTCCCTCGATCTTCGTCTCCGTGAGGTTATGCTCACGCGTGAACTCCTCGAAGAGTATCTTCTGGTACTCCTCCGACATACCGATGCCGTCGTCGGAAATGGTGGTGCGTATCATGACGCAGCCAGGCTTATCTGACGGTAATTCAATGGTTTCCACCTTCACATGACCACCACTCGGCGTGTATTTGTATGCGTTGGAGAGTACGTTGAGCAGCACCTCGCGCAGTTTCTGTACGTCGCAGTAGATGTATGGGTGCTCGATGTTCTGTGTGTGGGTGAAGGTTATCTGCTTCTCCCTCATCATCTCGTCGAAGATAGTGTATAGCGGCCCCGTCATGGAACCAGCATAGTATGGCTGTTCCTCCAGTTTCTGGTTACCGTTCTCTATGCGCGCCATTTCCAGCACGTTGTTGATGATGGATAGAAGTACGTTGCTCGACTTGCTGATCTTGTCAATGTAGTCAACGCGCTTCTCCTCGTTGAGGGTATTCTTCTTCAGTAGTTCGGTGAATCCGATGATAGCATTCATCGGCGTACGGATATCGTGACTCATATTGAAGAGGAAGGCAGTCTTCGACCGGCTTGCCTCTTCTGCAGCCTTACGTGCTTCCTCAGCTGCTATGCGTGCCTCTTCTGCGGCCTTTCGTGCATTCTCGTTCTCACGGCTTACCTTGGCATCCTGCCTGCGTTTGTATATGAAGATGCCAAGAATGATGAACAGTGCGAAGGCCGATGTGCTCCAGAAATGTTCCCTTACGAACTCCAGCCAACTGACATCGCTGATAGGCTGCCTTAGGTTCTTGGCTATCAGGGAATTCATGTCGGTGCCGTTGAAGTGGTAGATGCACTTGCTCAGTATGCTCATGAACTCTGGCGGCGTGCCTTCGCGTACAACCATACGGAGGGTTCTGTTGTAGCCCTGCAGGAACTCGATGCTAAGTTTGTTGATCTTGTCGCCGTTGGTGTAGAGCTGTGCCACGTAGTTGTAGAGATAAAGTCCGTCGGCCTCGCCATCGATGACAGCATTGAGGGCTGTCTCCGTGTCGGGATATACCTTCTTCTGTATGCTGTCAGGGAAATTGAGGTCCTTGTTAAACTCGGGGGTTGTAGCAGAGAGCGCTATGGTCTTCAGGGTTTGTACGTCCTTACGCTTCAGGAGCGCTATGCTGGAATAGAGGAATACCGGGGATGGTATGAAGCCATTGTCCTCTGACTGCTGCTTGTCAAGCGAGGAAAGGATATAGATATCGACCTTTTTGTTATCCAGCACATTGGTTCCGATAACGGGTTTGTCTGAAATGTAGAACTCGTAGTCCATACCCACCATCTTCATTAACTCATTCCAATAATCGACACCGATGCCCTTGTACGTTCCGTTCTCGTACCAGGAATATGGCTTCCAATCGTTGTCGGTAGCAACGACGAGCTTGTGCTTTCCGTCGGAATAGTGGCGTATGAATGCCTTTTCCTTCTCCGAGAAATCCAACACGTTCTTTATGCCGTCGTAGTAATTTTGGCGGTTGGTACGTATCATCCAGTCGCGCTCGGTATTGTCGAGCTGCTCGATGGCGTTGTTGATGGTTGTGAGGAGCTTCCTGTTACCCTTTCTGACGATGGCATAGATGTTCTCGTTGTCGAAGGAGTCGAGCGTTTTCAGTTTGTTGTCGAGCTTTAGGAGTGAGCTCTCGCAGATGGCATCGAGGGTTCTGTTTTTCAGCGCAGTGTATAGTTCCTTGAACTCTTTGAAGAAGACTGGCTTGAAGGTGAATCCGTTTTTTGCAGCGTAGGTCGCCATCTTGTCGAACGACACATCGCCAGAGACAAAGCCGATCGTCATTCCGTTGTAGGTCTTATACTGCTCGGGTATGTACCTCTTTTCGTCGTGTCTGACGATGATATTGATGGAGTTGGTACCGATAGGCAGCGAGAAGTCGAAATACTTCTCACGGTCGCGTGTCTTATGGGCACCCGTCAAGAGGTCTATCTCGCCATCCTTTAACATTTCGAGGCTTTCGTTCCATGTCTTGTTCGTGCCGCAGTATTCATAGGTTACGGAACAGTAGCGCCTGATGAGCTGCAGGAAGCTGTAGCCATAGCCACTCTTCACACCCTTTGCATCAATGTCGTGGTAGCCATGTAGCGGATAGAAACCAACCTTCACCTTGGGAACTGCCATGGTGAAGGTTGTTGTGAGTGATAATAGTAGAATATAAAGTATGCGTTGCATAGTTACTCGTTAAGATATTTGTCCATAATGAGCTTGGCATCCTCCATGTCAATCTTGCCATCGAGGTTCATGTCGGCAGAGGTCTTGAAGACGATGTTCGCAGAACTGCCGAGGGCGTGGTTTGCTACGTTGTTGGCATCGTCCATGTTCACCTTGCCGTCGGCATTGACATCGCCGAACTTATAGTCGAAACGGAAGGAGATGCTGCCGTCGTCGTTCTTCTTGATGTTCGAGATGGTATAGCCCTTCGACAGCTCCGTGCCGGTGTAGTTCTTGAAAAGGCTTACCTCAGTAACGTCCTTTGAACCAGGGTATGGATCACCCTGTGACTCTGGGTTAAAGTATTTCTTGCGGAACTCTGAATCGTCGGCAGGCATCTTCGTAAGAACACCGTTATACATTATCGTTTCATCCCTATTATAAAGTCCCATGATGTAACCATCGGCAGGCAGAATGGTGATGTTCGGTTTGCCGTAGGTGTCGTTAGGTCGCATAGTGAAACCATTGCTTGCAGCATTGAGGTGATAGACCATGAGGCCTGTGCCATACTTGCTTCTTTGATAGTAGTTCCAGTCGCTCGTGTTGTTGTT
>CAMADY010000104.1 GCA_945831805.1 uncultured Prevotellaceae bacterium | reverse complement strand
ATTAGATTATTAAGGTTAATAAAAGATTGGTTGTCGTGAGACAATCAATTTTTTTCTACAGGAATTCTTATTTCCTGTAAAGGCTCTCCATTAGCAGTGGTTGCTGGTGGAGAGCTGCTTTTTTATGACTTGGGGCTTTTGGAGAAAAAAATATTGCAAAAAAATGTTTATTATCTTTGATATGTCAAAAAAAAATAGTAATTTTGCAACGCATTAGTGTGTCGAAAGCACGTTTTGCAAATTAAACACCGGAATAATAAACAAAAAAACATAATAAAAGAATGGCAAATTCAACAAACACTGAGGCTGCTGTAACAATAGAGCAGACTCTCAACAAGCAGGAGACTATCTTCCTGAAGTATCGTAAGCAGGTTATCGCTGCCGTAGCAGCTGTTATCATCATCATTGCTGGTGTTACTGCTTACAAAACCTTCTATTCTGCTCCACGTGAGGACAAGGCAGCAACAGCTCTCGCTAAGGCGCAAGAGGCCTTCAACCAGGGTGATTTCAAGAAGGCTCTCAATGGCGATAAGACCCAGGAGGGATTCCTCGCTATTGCAGACAGCTACAGCATGACCGATGCAGCAAACCTCGCAAACCTCTATGCTGGCCTTTGCTATGCACAGGATGGCAAGTGGCAGGAGGCTGTAAAGTATCTTGAAGAGTTCTCTACAAAGAGCGACGCAATGATCAGCCCTGCTGCAACAGCAGCTCTTGGTAATGCATACGCAAACACCGGTGACATCGACAAGGCTATCAGCACACTGAAGAAGGCTGCAGAGATGGCTGACTCCAAGGCACCAGAAGGCGTCAGCAACAGTCTTGCTCCTACATTCCTTATCCAGGCAGGACGTCTTCTTGAGAGCCAGAACAAGAAGTCTGAGGCTCTTGAGGTATATAAGGATGTAAAGAAGAAGTACATCAACAGCAGTGCTTCAATGGATATCGACAAGTATATTGAGCGCGTAAGTGAATAAGTTCTCCAACATATCAGCAAAGGCACTTTCGCTTGCTGCGGGCGTGATGATGATGGCTTCACTCTCACTTGTATCTTGTAAGAGTGAGAAGAAGACTGATGACATCATTGTCGATAAAATCGTTGAGAAACCGCAGACTGGTCCACAGCGAATGAGCAACGATGAGACGAACGGATCTGTTACTTGGATCAGTGGGGCAGAATACAGCTACACCATCCTTCGACAGGCTTCCGACTCCCTCGATGTCATAGAGAATCACGAAAAGAAATACTATGACAACACCGTTAAGCTTGTTGTGAGAAGAGCCGATGGAACGGTATTCTTCCAGAAGAAATTCTCAAAGACGAACTTCTCCAACGTATTACCAGAGAATGTCTCAAAATCGGGAGTGCTTCTCGGCATGAAGTTCGTAGAGGCTGTCGGCAACGAGTTGCATTTCGTTGTTGGTGTCGGCTCTCCTGACGAAACATACGAGGAGTTCTATTATGTTCAGATGACACTCGACAACTTCGGTGGTACCAGAGCTGAAGAATTTAAGGAAAAAGCAGAAAAAGCAACAGAATGAAGAAAGAAGATCTTAGGATTATATTCATGGGCACCCCAGAGTTCGCAGTAGGAACGCTGGGGGCTCTTGTTAATGGGGGCTACAATGTAGTTGCCGTAGTAACACAACCCGACAAGCCTGTTGGACGACATGGCTCCGTGCTTCGTGCACCAGATGTCAAGGTGTTCGCTCAAGAGCATGACATTCCCGTGCTTCAGCCTGTAAAAATGAAGGATGAAGCATTCCTTGAGGAGTTGCGCTCATACAATGCAGACCTTCAGGTGGTGGTGGCATTCCGCATGCTGCCAGAGGTGGTGTGGGCAATGCCACGTCTCGGCACATTCAACGTGCATGCAGCTTTGCTGCCACAATATCGTGGTGCCGCGCCTATTAACTGGGCTATCATAAACGGTGAGACAGAGACGGGTGTTACGACTTTCTTCCTTGACCATGACATAGACACCGGCCGTATCATCATGCAGGAGAAATTCCCTATACCTGATGAGGCAGACGTTGAGTATGTCTATGATGGTTTGATGAAGCTCGGTGCAGAGATAGCCCTGAAGACTATTGACAAGATGATAGAGGGCGATGGGCATGTTGACTCTCTGCCGCAGGAAGAGATGATAAACATTGGTGCAGAGTTGCATCATGCTCCGAAGCTTTTTAAGGACAACTGCAAGATAGACTGGACGAAGACGGCAAAAGAGGTGTATGACTTCATAAGAGGACTTTGTCCGGTTCCTGGTGCATGGGGCGAGATTATCCTTCCTAATGATACCCGCATGGAGCTTAAGGTGTATGAGACTTTGAAGAGTGATCGCCCTAATGATGGTCTTGCACCAGGTACGCTGGTTAAGGAAAAGAAACATTCCTACATAGCATGTTCTGACATGCTTCTTGAACTGAAGACTATTCAGCCTAACGGTAAGAAGCGTATGGATGCTCAGGCGTTTGTCAACGGACTTCGCCTGTAGTCCTATCATCTCATAACCTCTTGCATGAAGACTGCATCGAGCGTGAAGGTTGCAGCATCGTTTGTATAGAAGCCGCCCTTTGGGTTCATTGGCATGGTGTTCATGGATTCCGCACCGCCAAGCATCTTGAATGGATTGTTCTGCATAAGATCCTGAAGAGCTGCCTGGCGGTGTTCTTTTTTACCATTAAGCCAATAGGCGTATGCCTGCAAACGAGGAATGCGGAATTTGTTACGGCTTATCGTTAGTGCCTTTTCCTTGTATTCACGACAGAAATCATACCATGTAGTGTTCCATTCCGGAGTGGTTAGCGAGAGCATTATCTCGTTCATCATCTCAAAGCCACCCATGATAGATAGCAGGTGGTTGGTGTTCTGAACGGCAGTATCGCCTTCCCAAGAAATGATGCCGGTCTTTGGGTCGTAGCCTAATGCCTTAGGACCTGTAAATATACCATGAGGCATATTGGAGATACACTTCATGCCTGTCATTATCTTATCTCGATAGGCTGTGTTTCCGGTGCGCTCCCATTCCGTAAACCAGTTGCTGACATATCCTAACCAGTCAGGTCCGATGCGCAGTCGTGCCGGCGTTGTGCATGGATATTTTGCGGATCGAGGCTGTGCCAGACGCATAGGATCGAGTTTGTAAAGTAACTGGTCGGCATCCACAACCTCATGCATAATATCGCCGAGGCGTTCGTCTGCAGTCAGGTAATACATAAACCTGTTCCAGAAAGCCTCCGAAACACGGGCTTCCTTTGCTCCGCATCCCCAATGCAGCACATTATGGCGTGTGCCGAGTCCTGCGTGAGGTCCTCTGTGGTATGAGTCTATCTCACTGCAGTGGCGTGTCATGGCAGATGCTAATCGCCATGCTGTAGTATCTCCAGTGCGCAGGAACTCATACCATAGCATTGCCGGAGTGCCAAGTTCCGTATTGTCCCATGCATAGCCACCAACATCATATCGCCATTCGCCACGCTGTGAGTCGTATGAGTGCATGAAGTCTCCGTAGTTGAAGAGTCCGTACCATTGATGCTTCTCCTGCTGTTGCGCATAAAAGTCCTTTATATTATTTAATAAGGTGTCAAGCTGTGTACCTTCATCAAGGCTCCATATACCGAACGCCTGTTTGTTATGAAGATACTCTGGTGTGCAGACGTACTGAGGATGTTGTGCCAGCTGCGGCATCAGCTGTGTCAGGCTGTCTATCGCAATGTTGTCGGAATAAAGGTAGATGGTGCTTGTAACAGCAATTCCATTTGCGGTGCTCATGCCTTTCTGAACATCCTCGTATGCAGCTTCCAAAGTGTGGGCAATGGTATCGTAGTGCTCAAACGACATCATCTCTGCCTCCTTTGACCATATATTGAGTGACACGACAGCTTCGTTGCTTCGCATTGCATCTACCTGAAGGGTTGAAGGATAGGTTTGCCAGAAGTCTTCGAGTTGTAATGCAATAGCACTTAGCCTGTCACCTATTGCTATCATACCAGGCGAGCGTCTGCCTTCTATCGTGCCTATCCATGGCGAAACACTCGTAGCACGTTTGCGTATTGAGAAAGCATTTGGTGAGAGTTGTGATAGTCTGAATCCATCCCATGCCGCTATCTTACCGATGAAATCGGCAGAAATGTTATCTGCAGGTTCACCATCGGTATTCAAGGTTATAGGCCTTCTTGCTATCAGCGGTTTAACGTCCATGGTGAAAACATCTGTAGTGTCCATAAGGAAAGCAACCTTCCTATGGTAGTCTTTATCCTTTAGCGGCACCCTGAACTTGACAGAGAGAGAGGATAGTCCCTTAATGGATGTAAGGCTGTCAATAAACGTTGTGACGACAAGCTTCTGCAGGTTGCTGCCTTTATAGCTATATTGTCTCACGATATGGTTCTTTGCCTCGTATTTCTTGCATGTACGAACGATACCCTCCTGCTCTGTCGTTATGCTGGTGAATGGCTGTTCTTCGCCATTTTGCTCAATCCAGAAAAGCGGTGCATCAGCAGTTGCAGGACATTGGATATAATTCTGCTTCTTGTTTTTCTTTATATCTTTCGAATCTTTCTTTATTGTCAGCTCTTCACCTCGCGCTACAGTGGCAACAGCCTTCCATTTCACGCTGCCGTCTGGCCATGATGCAAGAGTCCATTGATCTGATGGCAACGCTGCTCCGTTAGCAGATTGTACCATCAGGTTGGCTTTGGAAGATAGTTCACCTTGTGCAAAAGGAATGCCAAAGGTTGTTGGTGATGGAATTGTTGAATTGTTCTTGTCTAATGCCTTGACAATGATATCTTTATTCATAGAAGGTAATACTGTTACTTTAAGGTCCTTCAACTGTGCATGTGCAAGTGTAGTCCTGAATCCGAAGTGACCTTTTCTTAGTGGTTTCGTATCCACGAAATCTACAAGACACTCACCGTCAATGAAGTATTTTACACGTCCGTCAATACATTCCAATCGTATCTTATACCAATGGTCAGCTTTAATCAGATGATTCTTGTCAAGGTACTCACGCAGAATCCTTGGACGGTATGCAGGATCCTCTATGCCACGCTTGTCACCGTCATATTTGCGGAAGCGTGTCGTGCTGTTATGGTTACCGCCAAAGCCCATATAGTAAAGAGCCATGGAGTATGAGTTAACGAACTTGCCGCCACGCTTCTTTAGATTTACGAAGACATCCTTCGCTTCTGGATCCTGTGCCATCCAGAAGCAGTTGAGGTCAGAAACACGCGCATCACCAACGATACGTGCTTCGTACTCGATGCGTACATTGCCTTCAAGCAGCTGAGTGTTCCATAGCGTCAGTCCCTTGGGAGCATGTATA
>CAMADY010000103.1 GCA_945831805.1 uncultured Prevotellaceae bacterium | reverse complement strand
AATTTTTAACCCTAAATCGGCTTAAAACATAACAAGGTAACAATGTTTTTGATTTAACTTCCAGTTTTGTTATTCAAAAACAATTAAAGAGCCCCTTTGGTTGACGGCAGTTGGAAGTGATAGATGTCACGCTTTACCGCCATGCGTATAGCTCTTGCGAAAGCCTTGAAGATACCTTCAATCTTATGGTGTTCGTTGGTTCCTTCCGCCTTTACGTTCAGATTCATCTTTGAAGCATCACTGACAGACTTGAAGAAATGATGGAACATCTCCGTAGGCATCTCGCCGACTTTTTCGCGATGGAACTCAGCATCCCATATAAGCCATGGCCTTCCACCAAAGTCAAGTGCCACCTGACAGAGGCAATCATCCATCGGCAGGCAATAGCCATATCGCTCTATTCCACGCTTGTCACCAAGAGCCTTGAGAATACATTCACCAAGAACGATACCTGTATCCTCTATAGTATGATGCTCATCAACATGAAGGTCACCGTTGCAACGAACATAAAGATCGGTCATTCCATGCTTACCAATCTGTTCCAGCATGTGATCAAAGAATCCAAGACCTGTCTGTATGTCACACTTGCCAGTACCATCAAGGTTTATGCGAACCGTAATGTCCGTTTCCTTCGTAGTACGTGTTATCTCAGCGATACGCTCACCAGCAAACAGCTGTTCTGCTATCTTCTCCCAGTTCATTCCGTCCTTACCGAGAATAAGCGACTTACAACCAAGATTCTCTGCAAGATGTGCATCAGTTTCTCTATCACCGATGACGTAAGAACCAGCAAGATCATACTTTGGTTCCTTACAATCCGGATTGAGATTTGAGTTCTTAATATACTCTGTCAGCATCCCCGTACCAGGCTTGCGGCATGGGTGGTTATCCTCAGGGAAATGACGGTCAATAAGAATATTGTCGAACTCTACACCCTCACCCTTCAGTGTCTGCAGTATAAAATTATGAACAGGCCAGAACGTCTCTTCAGGGAAAGATTCTGTACCGAGACCATCTTGATTGCTGACCATCACAAACTCGAAATCGAGATTCTTGCGGATGAAAGAGAGATTACGGAACACTCCTTCAACAAACACAAGTTTCTCAAATGCATCAATCTGCTCATCAGCAGGCTCTTTGATTATTGTGCCGTCTCTATCTATTAAAAGCAGTTTTTTCATTTTCTTGTTCTTTTATGTCTCCTTTCATGTCTCCATAGAGAAACAGAAGTGTTGCAAAAAACGCTACGGAGAAGAGGTTTATGACAGTATAACAGAGAGTGCATACTACGAACATCATAACGTAGCCATAGGTTGGTATCTGGATGGTGTCGCCGAAGTTGACTTCCGCTTCAACACTTCCGAGGTACGTATTTGTTGCTATGACAAACGGAAGATACATCACCGCACTCATGACAATAACTCCGAAGAGTGCGAGAAGCGACGTTCCGGTAATCTTTCCCAAATGTCCGAAAAAGATTTTGTACACCTTATTTATATTATTAGGCTTTTCTGACGTACTGCACAGACGCTTCAACATTATATACATGCGTCTATAAGCAAGGCAATAAGCCGCTACGACCATTAGCAGTAACGTAATGTCAGCTACCACCTCTTCCGTTGCCACCTCCTTACCAGCAAGGTCAGAGACATTGATATGGGTGTTCACCGCATTATACATTACAAGGAGAACGGAGGCAATGAGGAAATACGGCCCCATTACCTTCGTCACCATTTTCAGATTGTCAGCGAGGAAACCGAATCCCTCACCGACACATCTGGCGTATGATCTCTGTTTATAAAGATTGTCTATCATCCTTTAAGTTTCTTAAGAGTCTCCTCAAGAGTAGCTATTTTCTCAAGAGAGTCTGCTTCCTTCTTACGCTCAAGAGCAACGACAGCCTCTGGTGCATTAGCAACGAAACGCTCGTTGGAGAGTTTCTTACGGATGCCAATGATGAAGCCCTGAAGATGCTTCAGCTCAACTTCAGCCTTGGCAATCTCTGCCTCTACATCAATGAGGTCACCAAGAGGGACAGCGTATTCGCGAGTACCGATCATGAATGCACTTGTACCTTCGCCCTTCTGCTGAACGTAAGCAATATCAGAGAGAGCAGCGAGCTTCTTGATTACGGGACCTATGGCAGGACACATAGTAACGACCTTGTCATCATCTCCGCTTACTACGACTTCAAGAGCAAGAGCCTCACGAGGACCGATGTTCTTCGACTGGCGAACGCCACGAACACCTGAGATAACCTGCTTAGCCTCCTCGAAATCAGCCATTGTCTTAATATCCTTCTCTGTAGGAACATCGAGTTTGAATACGCTGACCATAAGTGATTCGCCGTCCTTACGCTCAGTGATAGCCTGCCAGAGTTCCTCTGTGATGAATGGCATGAATGGGTGGATAATATGGAGAAGCTTGTCGAAGATGTCAAGAGTAGCATCGTATGTAGCCTTGTCGATAGGCATAGAGCAGTTATTCTCACGATTGTAGTCAGGCTTGATCATCTCAAGGAACCATCCAGAGAACTCATCTGTGAAGAGCTTGAATGCTGCCATCAAAGCCTCGTTAAGACGATACTTCGAGTAGTCGTCGTTGATTTCTGCATAGACAGCCTTTATCTTTGCATTCATCCACTCGATGCACTTCCTGTTTGAAGCGCTCTGCTCGAGGTCTGCAGAACTATTCCAACCCTTAACCAGACGGAATGCGTTCCACATCTTATTACAGAAGTTCATACCCTGTTTGCAGAGGTCGTCATCATAGAGGATGTCATTTCCGGCAGGAGCAGCAAGCATCATACCCATTCGAACGCCATCGGCACCGAACTTCTCTATGAGTTCCAGTGGATCAGGAGAGTTACCGAGAGACTTACTCATCTTACGACCGAGCTTGTCGCGCACGATACCTGTGAAATATACGTTCTTGAATGGTATCTGCTTCTGATACTCACAACCAGCCATAATCATACGTGCCACCCAGAAGAAGATGATGTCCGGACCTGTCACGAGGTCACTTGTTGGGTAGTAGTAGCTTATCTCTTCGTTGCCAGGGTTGTTGATACCATCGAAGAGAGATACCGGCCATAGCCATGAAGAGAACCATGTGTCGAGTGCATCCTCATCATGCTGAAGGTCATCGAGCGTGATGTCAGGGTTTCCGAACTTCTCCTGGGCTTTCTTCAAAGCGTCCTCCTTGGTGAGAGCCACAACGAAATATTCCGCCTCCTCATTGTCGCTCTTCAGCTCAGCATTCTTAACGAGCTCTGGAGCAACGAAGTATGCAGGGATTCTGTGTCCCCACCAGAGCTGACGAGAGATACACCAATCCTGAATTTTCTCAAGCCAGTTCTTGTATGTAGCAACGTACTTATTTGGGTAGAACTTCAGCTCTCCGTTGAGAACTGGTGGCAATGCGATGTCCGCCATGTGCTGCATGGAGAGGAACCACTGCTTGCAGAGGCGTGGCTCAACAGCAGTATCTGCATTACGTTCAGAGTAACCTACCTTATTGTCGTAATCCTCGATGTGGTCCATAAGACCTGCAGCCTCCAGATCGTTGGCAATCTGCTTACGCACATCCATACGGTCCTGACCCACATACATACCTGCAGCCTCAGAGATAGTACCATCAGGGTTGAAGATGTCTATTGTCTCAAGGTTGTGTGTCTTGCCGAGCATGTAGTCGTTAGCGTCATGTGCAGGAGTAACCTTCAGACAGCCGGTACCGAACTCAATGTCAACATAACGGTCTTCGATAACAGGAATCACGCGGTTAACGAGTGGAACAATAACCATATGCCCCTTCAGCCACTGGTTCTTGACGTCCTTAGGGTTGATACACATTGCGGTATCACCCATGATTGTCTCCGGACGTGTTGTAGCAACAACTGCAAAGTAGCCCTTCTCATCCTTATGGAACACCTCACCCTCTTCGCCTGTCAGCACAACAGGGTTTACGTCTGCATCAGCAACATAGTACTTCAGATGATAAAGCTTCGACTTCTCCTCACGGTAGATAACCTCTTCCGTTGAAAGCACTGTCTGCGCCTTTGGATCCCAGTTTACCATACGGAGACCACGGTAAATAAGACCTTTCTCATAAAGGTCAACGAATACCTTGAGCACTGACTCTGAACGCTTCTCGTCCATGGTAAATGCCGTACGGTCCCAGTCGCATGATGCACCGAGCTTGCGGAGCTGCTTGAGGATAATGCCACCATGTTCGTCGGTCCACTCCCATGCATGCTTCAGGAACTCCTCACGTGTGAGGTCACGCTTCTTGATACCCTGATGAGCGAGTTTGTTCACAACCTTTGCCTCTGTAGCGATAGAAGCATGGTCCGTACCCGGCACCCAACAAGCATTCTTGCCATCAAGACGAGCCTTACGGATAAGGATATCCTGAATGGTGTTGTTGAGCATGTGGCCCATATGGAGCACACCCGTAACATTTGGTGGTGGGATAACAATAGTGTATGGTTCGCGACCGTCAGGCTTACTCGCAAAGAGCTTATGATCGGTCCAGTACTGATACCATTTTGCCTCCACGTCCTGTGGAGCATATTTGCTTGCTAATTCCATTTTATGTATTTTATTTATATTCCCTTATGATTCTTCGAAGCGCAAAGGTACTGCTTTTTTCTGACATACACAAATTATTTCATACTTTTTTATACTTTTAGTATATCCTTCGCTTTTAGTAAACTTTAAGACGGTCGCCCACTCTCGGCGAATAGTCAGGAGAGAGTTTATTCTTCTTGTAGATATACTTAAGCCTTATGCCATACTTCTGTGCTATATCGTAAACGCTCTCACCAGCCACTACCACATGCGGCTTTTTCTTGTAAATCTTATCAGCTTTGGTGCGTTTCTTCTCAAGATATACTATGTCACCCTCAGCAAGTACATCCTTCTTATCCCTTTCATTGTATTTCGCTAATTTACGATAACTTACACCAACCTCTTTAGACAGAGACTTAAAGGTATCTCCATGATGCGCCCTCAGATAATAGTTCTTGTTGTTGGTATAAATAGGATGACTTGCAGCAATGCCAGAAGTGTTCGCTCCTGCATGCTTGGCAAGATACTTGTCAAAGTGAGTCGCCTTGTCATACTGAGACAAATTATAGAGCTCTATAATGCCGATGAGCAGCTGCGCGTATGAAGGATTAGTGGCATAGCCGCACGATTTGAGGCCCTTTGCCCAACCCTTATAGTCGGTAATCTTAAGACTAAAAAGACTCTCATAGCGTTTTCTCAAAAGAAACTGGCTATGATCCTCGAAACTCTGGCGTGCATTATCATATACCCTGAAGCAGTCATTCTTGATATCGTCATCCTTATAAGTCTTTGGTCCCGACCACTCATGGCACTTTATGCCAAAGTGATTGTTGCTTTGTACGGTGAGAGTGCTGCGCCCTGCACCACTTTCAAGCAATCCCTGAGCCAAGGTTATAGACGCAGGAATACGATGAAGCATCATCTGCTCAATGGCAATATCCTTATAACGATCAATATACGCCTGATAGGCCGAGTTCCACTTCATCTGTGCGAAAGCGGAACCAAGCATCAAGAACATCATTATTATGAGGCAAAAACGTTTCATTATTATTCGCAGGTTACTTGAATCTGAAAAAGCGATGTTCACACTTGTATTAGAAAATAATCGAGTAGGAGGAAAACGAAGTAGTTTTCTTCCTACTTTCGTTTTCCGACC
>CAMADY010000102.1 GCA_945831805.1 uncultured Prevotellaceae bacterium | reverse complement strand
GATAATTCTGCGTTTTTATATAATTTTGTACCTAATATTGTATATATATATATAACAATGGTAATTAAGAAGAGCATCATATTCATAATAAACCCAATCTCTGGAACAGGCAGCAAACAAGCGGTTCCGCAGCTTATAGACAAGTACATCTCGAAGGATTTATTCGATGTCACCATAGTATATACCGAGTATGCCGGCCACGCCAACGAGTTGGCACGCCAATATGCTGAGAGTGGAGCATACATCGTGGTGGCGGTGGGAGGCGATGGTACCGTCAACGAAGTTGCCAGCGGAATTGTCAACACAGAGACGGCGCTGGGTATCATACCGTGCGGGTCGGGCAACGGACTGGCGCGACACCTGATGCTGCCAATGAATATCAAGGGTGCACTCGAAATCATCAACGAGGCACACATCCACACACTCGACTACGGAGACATCAACAACCACCCCTTCTTCTGCACATGTGGCATGGGCTTCGATGCCTTCATCAGCCAGAAGTTCGCCAAGGCAGGTAAGCGCGGACCTATGACGTACATCGAGAACGTACTCCTCGAAGGCCTAAAGTACAAACCTGAGACCTACGAGGTGACGCTCGACGGCAATGAGGCAGAACCATACAAGGCGTTTCTCATATCCGTGGCAAACGCGTCGCAGTATGGCAACGATGCCTACATTGCACCACAGGCTTCCATGTCCGACGGATACCTAGACGTTGTCATCATGGAACCGTTCGACATGTTTGAGGCGGCACAGGTAGGTCTCGATATGATGAACAAGACGCTCAACAAGTCCTCTAAGATAAAATGTTTCAAGGCGAAGGACATCCGCATCATGCGCTCAAAGCCGGGCGTCATACACTTCGATGGCGATCCTGTAGAGACTGATGCCGAACTGCATATCTCGTTGCATAGCAAGGCTATACGCATCATCGTCAACCCTTATGCCGACAAGAAGCGCCGACAGCCTAACAGCGTGCAGAACGCCTTTAACCAGCTCTTCAAGGACCTCAACACCGTCCGCGATGAGGTAAAGCACCCAGTAAAGCACGTTAAAGCCATCAACAAATTCATACAGAATAAGTTAAGTTAACATTGGAAGACGTTTACACCACCATATCTAATGTAGCGGAGGGCTACTACACCGAGAAGCGAAGCAAGTTCTATGCCTTCGCTCACCACGTCACGACCGCAGACGAGGTGAAGGAATTGCAGCAGCAATACCGTAAGAAATATTACGATGCACGACACGTATGCTACGCCTATCGTCTCGGACCTGACGGTGCAGAATTCCGTGCCAACGACGATGGCGAACCTTCAAGTACTGCTGGAAAACCTATCCTCGGCGCTATGCTCAGTGCAAACGTTACAGACATCGTCATTTTCGTTATCAGATACTACGGCGGCGTCAACCTCGGCACCGGTGGACTCATCGTAGCTTACCGTGAGGCGTCGCAGGATGCACTCGTCAATGCTATCTTCGAAGAGCGTCAGGTAGAGGAGCAGATAACCTACAACTTTTCTTATCCGCAGATGAACCAGGTGATGAAGATAGTCAAGGACATGCAGCCGCGCATCGTGGCGCAAGACTTCCAGACCTCCTGTTCCATAACACTCTCCATACGCAAATCATTGATGCCAGAATTAAAGAACAAACTCGAAGCATTAGCCTTTATGTAAATAAAAAGGCTTTGTCCCTTAAACCTTTAACCCTTAACCCTTAACCTTTAACCCTTAACCTTTAACCTTTAACCCTTAACCTTTAACCCTTAACCTTTAACCCTTAACCTTTAACCCTTAAACCTTAACTCTCACCCCTCAACTTCACGCAGCACCAGTTGTTGTCTGTCTTTCTGTCAACCTCATGCAGACCAAGCGATGCTGCCTTCTCTATCAGTAGCGGAGCATCCTCCTCATAGAATCCGCTAAGTATCAGCGTTGCGTCAGAAGCCATCACGCTGACGAAATGCTCCATATCCTCAAGCAGGATGTTACGGTTGATGTTTGCCAGAACCACATCAAACAGACCATCCACATGCGACAGCACGCTGCTGTTGCCAAGCAGTACGTCAAGCTGCTCCCCCACTCCATTCAGTTCGCCATTGTGCTTCGCATTCTCCGAGCTCCACTCGTCGATGTCGTAGCCCACAGCCTCACGCGCACCACATTTCAGGGCTGTGATGGCAAGTATGCCCGTGCCGCAGCCGCAGTCGAGGATGCGCTTGCCCTCAAGCGGCAGCTGAAGTAGTGTTGCCACTATCATGCGTGTCGTCTCGTGGGTGCCCGTACCGAAGGCGTTGCTCGCGCATATACCAATATTTATAGGAGTGCTGAAGGCGTCTGGATCCTCCGTGTGGCGCACGTCGTAGATCGTAACCCTGCCGCTGACGTTGATAGGCTCGAAGCCCTCAGCCTCCCATGCTGCGTTCCAGTCCTGGTCGGGAATCTCCTCCGTGGAGTAGATTATCGTGACACCCTCGATAGGGAAGTTCTCGATGACTTCGCGCAGGGCCATCTCCGAATACATATCCTGCTGGATGTAGCCTATGATGCCGTCCTCGGTGTCCTCAAAACTCTCGTAGCCGCACTCGCCGCAACCGTCGGCAAGAAGCTCACGGCAGGGCTGAAGCAATTCCTCGTCTTTACACGTAAAATGGAAGTCTGTCAACAGGTATTTCATGCTATTTTTGCCTTTTAATGTTAAAATTTGATGCAAAGTTACAAAAAAAAGGGAATATCCCTACTATATGTTAGGGTTTTTCCGTATATTTGCAGTGAAAAAAGCGTTAATTTTGCACCATCAAACAAAATAACGCACGAAAATCAACAAAAACGAAGCTTATGAAAAGATACTTTCTGACAGCAGCAATAGCACTTTCCTGCACCGCCTTTGCTATGGCGCAGGACGATATGTACTTCGGCTCGACAAAGAACAAGAACAGCGTATCCATCGATGCGCTGACAAAGTCCACCGGCGCATCCTCAAGCCGTTCGCGCTCTGCATATACGTCACCGTCGGCAAAAGACTCGCAGGACTTCAACCCGTCAGACTACAGCGGCTCCATGCGCAGCATTGACGAGTACAACCGTCGCGACCGCTTCAACAAGGAGTACGCCGAGAGTCTCGAACGCCAGCATCAGGAGGAGTCGGAATCAATACTCGTGTCAAAGGAAGACTACGAGTACGCCATGAAGATGAAGAAGTACGACGGCTACAACAACGTCACGCTCATCATCAACAACGATCCTTGGTACTACGACCCATGGTACTATGACTCCTTCTACTACCCATGGTACCGCACACGTTATTACAGCAGCTACTGGTATGACCCATGGTACCGTCCGGGTGTCTATGTCGGATGGGGCGTCGGCTTCGGAGGATGGAGCATCGGATGGGGCTATGCATGGGGTGGCTACTGGAGCCGTCCATACTACGCACACCATGGCTACATCGGACATCACGGCTACATTGGTCACCACGGCTACATCAGCAGAGGATACGACCGCGGAGGCCGCTACTACAGCACCTTCAGCCGCGGTGGAGTAAACAGCAACAGATGGTCTGCCGGAAGTCGATACACCAACGCATCTGGTCGAACCTTCGGTCAGCGCGGCACCAACACCTCTACTTACGGTCAGCGTGGCACAAGCACCTCTACATCACAGCGTCGCACCTACGATACGGCAACACGTCCGGGCAACGTAACCTCAGGCAACCGCGGATTCTCATCCTACGAGCAGCGCAATCCAAGCAGCTCACGCTCATCAAGCTTCGGTGGCGGAGCCTCACGCGGCGGCGGCTTCAGCAGTGGAGCATCACGAGGCGGCGGTGGCTTCTCACCTACAGCATCACGAGGCGGAGCAAGAAGATAACCCCCAAACACCCAATACCCAACACCCAAAAAAAATGAAGAAATACATTATAATAGGTATGGCAGCACTCGCTCTGCCGGTAATGGCACAGGAGACCTACGATAACGCACAGCTGTCAACAACAGACCTCAACGGTACAGCAAGATACATCGGAATGGGTGGCGCACTCGAAGCACTCGGTGCCGACATCACAACGATGAACACTAACCCTGCGGGCGTCGGAATGATACGCCGCTCATGGATGGGCATCTCTGCAGGACTAACGGCACAGAGCGGCGACGACCCTGCATCGCTCGGACTGAAGTACAGAAACGGCAAGGCGACAAACGCAGACTTCAACCAGATTGGATTCGTTTATTCCACACAGACGGGTCAGAACTCATTCCTCAACATGGGCATCAACTACCACCGCAGCCGTAACTTCAACCAGGTCATAACAGCCACAAACCGTCTCAGCGATGCTTCCATAAGCAAGCGCGCATTCATGGGACTCGCAAGATGGATAGGCGGTTCGGACTTCGACCTCGCAAAGGAGAGAGACCCACGAACATACCATACCAGCCTCATGGACAATGTCATAGACAACGTGCTCAACTCTTCGCTCGTGCGTATGTTAGATAACAACGGTGAGATATGGTACTACGACGGTTACCTCGGTTCCAACGCATACGCTACGAACATCGAGAACAGCGGTTACGTCAACGACTTCGACTTCAACCTCAGCGGAAACAGCAAGAACAGGCTCTTCTGGGGTGTTACCATCGGACTCAAGGACATCCGCTACAAGAGCACCACGGTGTACGATGAGATTATCTCCGATGCAGAGGGAACAGACGCTGGCGACATGTACTTCGACAGCTATCGCCGAATCTCAGGTTCAGGCATCAACGTCAAGGCAGGTATCATCTACCGTCCGTTCGAAGAAGATCCATTCAGAATCGGACTCTACCTCAACACCCCTACATGGTACTCGCTCAGCTGCGAGGGCTCTATGTCTGCAAGCGCATACACCGACTACTACGGCATCAATCAGGAAGTACGCCCCGTTGGCTTCTCTTATAAGTACAACATGTCAACACCATGGAAGTTCGGTACATCGCTCGGAACTACCGTTGGCGACAATATCGCAGTAGGACTCACATACGAATACTCTGACTACGGCACCATCTCTAACCGCATCAGTAACGGAGAGTACTACATCGAGACCTTCGACGGAGTATGGGAGTACTCTTCTCAGTACAACAACTCTACCGTTGACCGCGCAATGAACGACAATACCAAGGCATCACTCAAGGGCGTACACCTCATAAAGCTCGGTGCAGAATACAAGCCCGTTCCTACCGTAGCACTCCGACTCGGATACAACTACCAGAGCCCTATATACAACGAGAACGGCTCAAAGGACCTCAGGATTGACCCAAGCCTCGACTACGGAAGCGTAGGAAACTACTACACCACCTACGACTACATCAACTGGAAGGCTACAAACCGCGTCACATTCGGTCTCGGATTCGCACTCTCAAACCACGTAAACCTCGACCTCTCGTATCAGTATGCTACACAGAAGGGCGACTACCATCCGTTTGAGTCAACGACAATCGACACATACATCAACAGCAACAAGGGTAAACACGAACGCTACAACCAGAACCCAGAGATCGGTTCAGAGACCTACGTTCCAACCACCCTCTATGGCACCCCTTCAACCGTAAAGAACAACCGCCACCAGCTCAACGCCACCCTCAGCTACCGCTTCTAATTCTGGAAAGGGCGGGGTTGCCCTCCCCCGCGAGACGGGGGAGTCGGAGGGGGTGCAAAGACGATTGAGGGGGGCAGGGGGTGGGGATAATCTGCACATACACCTGTTCTCCACGCTCGTAGGCTTTCAGCACCAGCTCGTTGAGCTCGCCGAGAGCCTTCTTCGATGTACGCTCGGCATGAGCATTGTCTAACGGGTGCAAGTCCCGAGTGAGCCCTA
>CAMADY010000101.1 GCA_945831805.1 uncultured Prevotellaceae bacterium | reverse complement strand
TGACGCAAGCCTTAAATCTCCATCAGACAACAGAAAAGCTGGTGACGCAAGCCTTCAACCTACATCAGGCAGCTTTGCGGAATGCTACCATATAGTACATGCCCTTTTTGCCTCGCTGGCTCTCGAAGGAGAGGGAACGCATGGCTCTGCCGATACGCTCAGAGGAGAGCGTCGCCTCAGGGATGTTCGGAAACTCCTCTTTCAGCGTCTGGCGTATCTGCTGTATGCTGACGCGCTCGGAGGCGTCTTTCGTGTCGGGGACGGAGAAGAACATGGTGAGCATCTGCTGGAGGTCTATCGCCTTCTCGTATGACGCATTGAGTTCCTGAAGGCGTATCGTCTCTTCGCGGGTGAACCACGAACGCTGTTGGAGCGTCGTTACCTCATGGACAAGCTGCGCATAGAGCTGGTCGTAGTCGATGGCAGTGAGGTTGTCAATCTGTTGTCCCTTAGGCACTTCCAGACAGATGTAGCGTCGTGAGCCGGTAGGGTCGCAGAGGGGGTGGCGATTGTTCGTGGTGGCAATGAACGAAGCGAAACGCTTGCGCATATCGATGGTTCTGCCGTAGATGCGCCTACCGTTAATGCAGACCTTCGAGAGGGCCTGTTTCAGCTCCGCCATCTGACCAGTCTTGTACTGATCCATCTCATCGAGACAGATGAGGAGGGAGTTGCTGAGTGCCATCTCCTTGTCGAACTTGTTAACGAGGTTAAAGTGATCCATGTAGTAGGTGCGCAGATGCTGTGGCAGCAATCGCAGACAGAAGGTACTCTTGCCGCATCCCTGATCGCCAATAAGAAGAGGTACGCACTCGTTGGCGTGCTCCCTGTCCATGCCGAGCCAGTGCACGACGCAGGAGCGATGCCAGATGCTCAAGAGATACACCTGTTCGACGGAGAGCCCTGGTATGCGACGCCAGAAGTCCATTACCCTGTCCTCACCATCCCATGCAGGCAGTGCCGAGAGCCACTGCTCCACGGGGTTGTAGTTCTCCGGCTCCTCCGAATCCACTATCATCTTGATGTCCGAGCGAATGTCAACGTCCTCACCCAGAGCACGTTTCGACGCAAGGAAGATGCTGTTGAGAGCCTCTTGCGTGAGAGGTCGGAAGAGAGATTCGTCCTCCTCGATTCTTCGGTACTCCACCTGACCACGGAGTACATTGCGGCGGAACACATAGTGTTGTTCCAGAAAATCCTCAGCCAGAAGTGATGGCTGAAACATGTTGACAGCCGACAAGCCGTCCTGGGCAATGCCCATTACAGAATTTTGCATAACAGATAAGTTAATAAAAGATTAGTGTTTTTCATCTTTAGACTGTTCCCATTGGACGGGGCTGTATCCTTCCGACCAGGCGCCTTTCGGTCGTTGATAGCTAAGCAGCCGTCTTGCTCATATCCTATAAAGATGAGCATTCCCTCTGAATGCGTTTGCAAAGTTACAAATAAAATCTGAAACCACCAAATTTCTTCGCAACTATTTTCGGGAGTGATGCGACGTTTTGTTGACTGATACCCACAAAATATCGGGGTGATGGTTGGGTAATGGTTGGGTGTAGGTTTTCCGACAAACATACACCCCTGAACCCCTTAGTAAATGCTTGGGGTTCGGAGGTATTGGTGAAGGTATGTAGGTTCTGCTGAAAATTTGTTTTTCACGCCGAAAAAGTGGGGGTGCTGCAATAGTTATCATATTATAATGTAAAAGCATAGCTATTGCAATGTAAAAGCATAGCTATTACAGGGTAAAAGCATAGCTATTGCGAGCGGTCAAAGATGCAATGTAACTTTAACTGAAA
Organism: uncultured Prevotellaceae bacterium; assembly: GCA_945831805.1. Classification (GTDB taxonomy): domain Bacteria; phylum Bacteroidota; class Bacteroidia; order Bacteroidales; family Bacteroidaceae; genus Prevotella. The sequence continues at coordinate 4,079 of CAMADY010000101.1, read as the reverse complement.
TAAGTTGACAAGAATTAATACTTTATTCAGAGAAGTACAGATAACCTTGTGGCACAGTATTTGTCGTTAGGTTGTCACAAAACAAAATAAAGAAAAGACTGTGCATAATAATTATTCGGAAAATATAACATCGATATTGGATGAGGGAAGGCGGGAGGCTCGCAGACATCGTAGCCACTCGGTGCGCCCGGAACACCTGCTGATGGCTATCCTGAAACGTAGGAATACTATTGCAGATAGAATAATGGATGAGCTGCATGTTAGCAAGACTGACATCACGCTTGATTGTGAGAATCAGCTACTTAAGGATGTTGACACTACTCAGCCGCTGCCTGTTTCGGATTCGGTGGAGGATGCTGATCTGGCTAATCTCGACCTTGACGATGCTACGAACAAACTGATGCGTCTGGCGGCTCTTGAGGCTCGCATGGCGCATAAGGATACGGTGCAGATAGAGCATCTGCTGCTCGCCATCCTGCATGACGTGAACAATAATCAGGCGCGCTCGATTCTTGAGAACAATAACCTGACGTATGACAATGTGTCACAATTTATTGATAGTGCATCGGACGATTCTGCCAATAATGGTATGAAGACATCGGCGGCTAACGGCACGGCAAGGGAGACGACGGACGGGATGGACCTTTCTGACGACGATTTTGACGATACGCTCGACCCTAAGTCTGACACTACGAAGACGGAGGAGAAGCCTAAGGCGAAGGCTGGTGGCAAGACTCCGGTGATAGACAATTTCGCCATCGACCTCACGGCAGCAGCCGAGGAGGGTAAGCTCGATCCGGTTGTGGGTCGTGAGAAGGAGATAATGCGCCTGCAGGAGATTCTTTGTCGCAGAAAGAAGAACAACCCTATACTGATCGGCGAGCCGGGTGTCGGCAAGAGTGCTATCGTGGAGGGTTTGGCGCAGATGATAGCGTCGCATCGCACTTCTCCAGTGCTTCACAACAAGCGCCTCGTCTCGCTCGACATGGCGAGTATGGTGGCCGGCACGAAATATCGCGGTCAGTTTGAGGAGCGCATAAAGAACCTCATCAAGGAGCTTGAACAGAATCCGGACATCATAATCTTCATCGACGAGATACACACCATCATCGGTGCGGGCAACGCATCGGGTTCGATGGATGCGGCGAACATGCTGAAGCCGGCGCTGGCTCGTGGTGTGGTGCAGTGCATCGGCGCTACGACGCTCGACGAATACCGCAAGACGGTAGAGAAGGATGGTGCCCTGGAGCGCCGTTTCCAGAAGATCATCGTGGAGCCTTCGTCGCCGGAAGAGACGATGCAGATTCTCTCTAATATAAAAGAGCGCTACGAGCAGTTCCACCACGTGGAATATACGGAGGAAGCCATCACGGCATGCGTCAAACTGACACAGCGCTATGTGACAGACAGGGCATTCCCCGACAAGGCTATCGACGCAATGGACGAGGTTGGTGCGCGTCTGCACCTGCATCATGCTGATGTGCCGGAGGACATTACGGCAATAGAGGATCAGGTGAAGGAGATGAAGCAGAAGAAGCTGAAGGCCGTTGCCGACCAGCAGTTTGAGCTTGCTGCAAACTACCGCGACCGCCAGACGAAGCTTGAAGAGGAGCTTGCGGTGCTGATGCATAAATGGGAGAACGGCAATACGGGCGACCGTCAGTCGGTATCTACTGACGACGTGGCAGACGTGGTGGCAATGATGACCGGCATCCCGGTTCAGCGTGTGGCAGAGAGCGAGGGCATGCGTCTGCGCTCTATGGAGAGCAACCTGAAGGGTGCGGTAGTGGCACAGGACAAGGCTATCGAGAAGATGGTGCGTGCCATTCAGCGCAACCGCGTTGGCCTGCACGACCCTAACCACCCTATCGGCGTGTTCATGTTCCTTGGTCCTACGGGTGTCGGAAAGACGTATCTCGCGAAGAAGCTTGCGGAGGAGATGTTCGGTAGTGCCGATTCGCTGATACGCATCGACATGAGCGAATACTCCGAAGCATTCAATACCTCACGCCTCGTTGGTGCGCCTCCAGGATACGTAGGCTACGAAGAGGGTGGTCAGCTGACGGAGAAGGTTCGCAGAAAGCCATACTCCATCGTGCTTCTCGACGAGATAGAGAAGGCTAATCCAAAGGTCTTCAACATGTTGCTGCAGGTGCTTGATGAAGGCAGATTAACAGATGGCAACGGCCGCTTGATAGACTTCCGCAATACGGTAATCATCATGACGTCGAACGCTGGTACGCGTCAGCTGAAGGAGTTTGCGCATGGCGTAGGCTTCAATGCTGCCAACGGCACCGGCATCGCCATGAACGAGAAGGATAAGGAGTACGCTCGCTCCATCATTCAGAAGAGTCTGAGCAAGCAGTTTGCGCCGGAGTTTCTGAACCGTCTGGATGAGATCATCACGTTCGACCAGCTTGACCTCGATGCTATCCGCAAGATTGTGAATCTGGAGCTGAAGGGCGTGTATAAGCGCACGGAAGATCTTGGCTATCGTCTGACCATCACCGACGATGTGAAGACGGAGCTTGCGAAGAAGGGCTACGATGTGCAGTTTGGTGCCAGGCCTCTGAAGCGCGCCATCCAGACGTATATCGAGGATGCTATCTGCGAGAAGATTCTATCTGACTCCGTGAAACTTGGCGAAGAGATCGTGATTGATGAGATTAAGGGTTAGAGGTTATTAGGTTTAACGGTTTTCGGTTATTCTAACTAACGATTTTTCGATTTAACGATAAAATGGGAATAGGGTTGAGACCTCTATTCCCATTTTTTTGATTGTAACATAATAACTGTTACAAAAATGTAAGACGTGGGTTGGGGAAAGGGGGCTGCCCCCTATTCCCTCTTATGCGTTCTTGATGAAGTCAACGATCCATGCGCCAACTTCCTTTGTGCCGTACTTAGCACCACCCTCTACCTGAATCTCTGGTGTGCGTACGTTCTGGTCGAGCGATGCGTCAACAGCCTTGCGGATGAGTGCGCCTTCTTCCTTGAGGTCGAAGTACTCGTAGAGCATAGCAACAGAGAGGATCTGTGCGAGTGGGTTAGCAATGTTGAGACCCTTACCCTGAGGCCATGAGCCGTGGATAGGCTCGAAGACAGGTGTAGAAGAACCTGTTGATGCTGATGGGAGGAGACCCATAGAACCGGTGATGCAAGAGCCCTCGTCGGTGAGGATGTCGCCGAAGGTGTTCTCCGTTACCATAACGTCGAAGAACTTAGGATCCTGAATCATGCGCATAGCAGCGTTGTCAACGTACATGAAGTCTGTCTCAACGTCTGGGTACTGAGGTGCTATCTCCTGCGCAATCTTACGCCAGAGGCGTGAAGAAGCGAGCACGTTAGCCTTATCGACAACGGTTAGGTGGTTGCGGCGCTGACGAGCATACTGATATGCAACCTTGAGGATGCGCTCTACTTCGTGACGTGAGTAGTAGTTGGTGTCGAGTGCGTCCTCCTCACCAATCTCAGCGTTCATGGTTGGCTCCTGCTTCTTTCCGAAGTACATGCCACCGGTGAGCTCGCGGATGCAGATAAAGTCGGCACCCTTAACAATCTCGTCCTTGAGTGGTGACTTGTGGACGAGGCAGTCGAATGTAGTAACAGGACGGATGTTAGCGAAGAGTCCGAGCTTCTTGCGCATAGCGAGGAGTCCCTGCTCAGGACGCACCTTTGCCGATGGGTCGTTGTCGAACTTTGGATCGCCAACAGATGCGAAGAGAACAGCGTCGGCAGCCTCACAAATCTGATAGGTCTCCTCTGGGAATGGGTCGCCTACCTCGTCGATAGCGTGAGCACCACAGAGAGCCTCCTTGTATGATACCTTGTGACCGAACTTCTCTGCTACGGCAGACATTACAGCCACACCCTGTTCCATGATTTCTGGTCCGATGCCGTCACCAGCCAGAACTGCGATGTTTAATTTCATAATGTGATTTGTCGTGTTTATTTTGTTTTTTACCTTTTTTATATATAAATAATGTGTATGCAATGCTTGCCTTCGTAGGGAGTTTAAGCAATGTATATAATCGAGTAGGAGGAAAACGAAGTAGTTTTCTTCCTACTTTCGTTTTCCG
>CAMADY010000100.1 GCA_945831805.1 uncultured Prevotellaceae bacterium | reverse complement strand
GGTACCAAGCTTTACTCCGTTAAGGTGACTATATAAATTATCACTGTTGTAAGCAGAATCCCAATTATAACTATCCTTGTTGTTCCATTCCAAATCGTTGCTATTCAAATTTAGAAAAGAAGTATTGGAAGAGTTCTTTATTGTAAGGTAATGATTGCTTTCGTTAAAGGAATAGACTCTGAGTTCTATAGGATAAGAGGAAGTGTTAACTGTTGGAATACTTATAAATCCTGGCATTTCAACATTTATTCCGTTTATAGTCGCTTTAGGAGTTTCACCTAATTTGTATGATGCAAATTCGTTTCTTGCATTGGGCTCAGTCATTACAACAATGCAATTATTCTCATCGTACGATGCAATAACGATAACATCTCCTTCTTGAAAGTCGTTGGGATCTGTTACCAGTTGATACGTTCCGCCAGTGTCAGCTGACATTTGGGTGGTGATAAGGGAGAGGAGTAGGGTAGTGATGAGTGTTGTTAAGTGTTTCATATTGTTTATTAGGTGGAATGTGGAAAATGAAAGAACCATGCAGAGCGGGGAATGTTGCTCTACATGGTTCTGTCTTTATTGTCTTGCAACTGAAAATCGTTATGGCTTTGTTACATGCTATAGGATTTTTAGTTTAATGATGGTTTGCCTACAGGTTATGTTTAGAGCTTTGTGGTCTTGCTGATGAGGTAATGGTCGAGGATTGTTATTGCAGCCATTGCCTCTACGATAGGTACCGCACGAGGCAGTACGCATGGATCGTGACGACCTTTCGCTTTCAGTACGGTAGGATTGCCTTCGAGGTCTATCGTCGGCTGCTCCCTCAGCTGTGTTGCCACAGGCTTGAAAGCCACACGGAAATAGATGTCCTCACCATTGCTGATGCCACCCTGTATGCCACCGCTGTTGTTTGTCTTCAAAGCTCCGAAGCGTTCTGCCGTTGCTCCTGGCTCACCAGCCACGAAGAGATCGTTCTGTTCGGAACCCTTCAGTCTAAGCCCATTGAATCCCATTCCATATTCGAAACCCTTTACGGCGTTGATGCTTAGCATTGCAGAGCCAAGTGACTGATGCAGCTTACCGAACTCCGGCTCGCCGAGTCCCACTGGACAACCCTTTATGACGCAGGTAATGGTGCCGCCGATAGTGTCGCCCTCACCCTTTATCTGCATTATCAGCTCCTCCATCTCCTTCGCCTTCTCTGGATCCGGACAACGTACGGTGTTCGTCTCTGTCAGTGAGAGGTTGTACTTTTTGTAGTCGAGGTCGAGAGCGATGTTGCCTACCTGCGAGGTGTAAGCCTGGATGTCGATGCCGAGCTGCTTGAGAGCAAGCTTTGCGAAGGCACCAGCCACGCATCGGCTGATTGTGATGCGGGCAGAGGATCGTCCGCCACCTCTGTGGTCTCTCACGCCGTACTTCTCGTGGTAAGTGAAGTCGGCATGTGAAGGACGGAAGAGGCATCGCATGTTCTCGTAGTCCTGTGAGTGCTGGTTGGTGTTGCGCACCATGAAGCCTATAGGACATCCCGTCGTCTTGCCTTCGAAGACGCCGGATAGAATCTCCACCTGGTCAGCCTCGTTACGTGATGTCGTAATCTTACTCTGACCTGGACGGCGACGTGCCAGCTCACTCTGTATGAAGTCCATATCGACCTCAATGCCAGCCGGCATTCCATCGATGACTCCTCCTACAGCAGCTCCATGGCTCTCTCCGAAGCTCGTTATAGTGAAAAGTTTTCCGAAAGTGTTCATTAAAATAAAAAATGTAATTGAAAGAAGTCCTCCCTCGGGAGGATTTAGGAGGGGCTACTTTCCGCAGTTGCAGTCGCCACCACAGTCACCACCGCAATCACTACCACAGTTGCCTCCACAGCTTCCGCCTCCGCAACCTCCACATCCTCCGTGACAACCGCCCGAGAGCATGTTGATCATCTGCTGGATTTCCTCGTTTGTTGCCTCATGGCAGTCGAGAACCTTTCCTGTGATGAAGAGGTCTGAACCTGCGAGCGGATGGTTGAGGTCTATGGTGACCTTGTTGCCCTCAATGGCAGTGATGTGTCCCATGAAACGCTGTCCGTTGTCGTTCTGCAGTGGCACGATAGCACCAACCTGAACCTGAGCTTCGTTACCTTCTGGCTTGTCCAACTGTATGACCATCTCTGGGTTGTAATCGCCGTATGCGTCAGCGCAAGGTACGGTGAATTCAAACTCATCACCATTGCCATACTTCATGATTTCCTTGTCGAAACCAGGAATGGTAGTGGTGCTCAAGCCGCTGATGAGTGTGAAGGGATCGTTCTCAGATGCTTCGTCCTGGAACTCCTTCTCGCCACCATCCTTGATTGTGTAGAGCTTGAATGAGACAGAGTAGTATTTGTTTTCTATTTTATCCATATATAAATAATGTGTGGATTTACTTGTTTTCCCAAGCAACGATCTTGTCCTGGTTCTCAAGAAGGAAGTCGATGTCGTCGAGACCATTCATGAGACAGTACTTCTTGTAGCCGTTGATATCGAACTTCTCAGACTTGCCCGTAGCCTCGTTTGTCACTGTCTGGTTAGGGAGGTCAACGGTAACGATAGCGTTAGGATCCTTGTCAACAGTAGCGAAGAGCTCTGCCTGGAACTCTGGTGTAACGATAACAGGTAACACGAAGCAGTTCAAGAGGTTATTGCGGTGAATGTCAGCGAAGCTTGAAGAGATGACAACGCGGATGCCATATCCTGCAATAGCCCATGCAGCATGCTCACGAGAAGAACCGGATCCCCAGTTCTTACCACCGATGATGATCTCACGAACGCCCTCAGCAGGAGTCTCGTTGAATGGTGCCTTGTTCATTACGAAGTCAGCAACAGGCTCGTTGTTTGCGTTATAGCGGATGTCGTGCATGAAGGCATCGCCATAGAACTTTGGGTCACGTGTGGTGAAAGCGAGATAGCGTGCAGGGATGATGTTATCTGTATTGTTGTTGTCAATTGCTATTGGAAGGCAGGTTGACTTTATGATGTTGAATTTCTTGTTCATAATTAGCCCCCTCCAACCTCCCCGAGGGGAGGCTTTTATTTTATTACTTCTGGAGGGTTAAAAGCTTTAATTAAAAAAAATGTAATCGAAAGAAGTCCTCCCTAGGGAGGATTTAGGTGGGGCTTTAGAGCTTTCGTGGGTCGGTGATGACACCTGTGATAGCAGATGCTGCTACTGTCAGAGGAGAAGCGAGCACAGTGCGTGCGCCAGGTCCCTGACGACCTACGAAGTTACGGTTTGAAGTAGAGATGGCGAGCTTGCCAGCAGGAATCTTGTCAGGGTTCATTGCGAGACAAGCGGAGCATGATGGGAGACGGAGCTCGAAGCCAGCCTCTTCAAGAATCTTGTCGATGCCCTCGTCGATGATCTGCTGACGTACGAGCCATGAGCCAGGTACGAGCCATGCGACAACGTTCTCAGCCTTCTTCTTGCCCTTGACAACAGAGGCGAAGGCGCGGAAGTCCTCGATACGTCCGTTGGTACAAGCACCAAGGAAGCAGTAGTCAACAGGTGTTCCCTCAAGCTTCTGTCCAGGCTCAAACTGCATGTAGTCAAGCTGTGCCTTGAGCTGTGCAGCCTCGTCGGCAGATACAGAGTCGTATGTAGGGATAGTGCCGTCGATGGCAATGCCGGCACCAGGGTTTGTTCCGTAGGTGATGCGTGGAGCGATGTCCTCAGCGCGGTATGTCACTTCCTTGTCGAAGACAGCGTCGTCGTCAGACTTCAGAGTCTTCCAGTACTCTACTGCCTTGTCCCACTCAGCACCCTTAGGAGCGTACTCACGTCCCTTGAGGTAAGCGAATGTTGTCTCGTCAGGAGCGATGATGCCGGCACGTGAACCCATCTCGATAGAGAGGTTAGAGAGTGTCAGACGACCTTCCATAGACATGTTGCGGATAACGGAACCAGCGTACTCTACTGCATAGCCGGTAGCGCCAGATGTAGTCATCTGTGCCATGATGTAGAGAGCCACGTCCTTAGCGGTAGTGCCCTTTGGCAGCTCACCCTCGATGTTGATGCGCATTGTCTTTGGCTTTGACTGGAGGATGCACTGAGAAGCAAGCACCTGAGCAACCTCTGATGTGCCGATACCCATAGCGATGGCGCCAACAGCACCGTGAGTAGATGTGTGTGAGTCACCGCAAACGATTGTCATGCCAGGGAGAGAGAGTGCCTTCTCAGGACCAACGACATGGATGATACCGTTGTCCTTTGTGCCCATGGCGAAGTGCTTGATGCCGAACTCAGCGCAGTTAGCAGCGAGAGTGTCCACCTGCTTCTTGCCGATAGGGTCGTTGATGACCTCCTGCTGGTCAGAAGGAGTGTTGTGGTCAGGCATAGCGATGACGTGGTCAGCTCGGAAGGCCTTGATGCCCTTGTCGCGGAGTGTGTCGAAAGCCTGTGGTGATGTCACCTCGTGTGCGTAGAGGCGATCGATATAAAGTTGTGTAGGTCCGTCCTCGACGTTCTGAATAACGTGAGCGTCCCAGATTTTGTCAAATAAAGTGTTCATATTCTTGTTGTTTTTGTTTTGTTCTAGGATTTCCTAGGATTTCCTAGGTATTCCTAGGTTTTTCTAGGATTTCCTATGTTAATTCTTAAACTTGTTGATGGCGTCGATGTATGCTTCGCATGAAGCCTTTACTACGTCGGTGTCTGCGCCGAAGCCATAGTAAACATGTCCGTCGTACTCCACCTGCATGTGTACCTTTCCGAGGTCGTCGGAACCCTTTGAGATAGCCTGTATGGTGAACTCCTTCAGTGTCATCTCCTTGAGGATGATCTTCTTCAGGGCCTTGATGGCAGCATCGACAGGACCGTTGCCCGTAGAGCATGCCTCGAACTTCTGACCAGAGATGTCGAGACCGAGTGAAGCCACGCACTTTGCATTCTTGTCGAGACCAGTGCAAACCTGCAGGAAGTCGAGCTTGATGGCGTTAGCCTCCGAACGGTCGGCACCAGCGAGAACGAGGATGTCATCGTCTGTCACCTCCTTCTTCTTGTCTGCCAACACGAGGAACTCCTGATAGAGCTTGTCGAGCTTCTCGCCCTCCACCTCAACGCCGTTGATGTGCAGACGGTGCTTCAGTGCTGCGCGACCAGAGCGTGCTGTCAGTACGATAGATGCCTCCTCAATACCAACCTCCTTAGGATCCATGATCTCGTATGTCTGAGAGTTCTTCAGTACGCCGTCCTGGTGGATGCCTGAAGAGTGTGCAAAGGCGTTCTTACCTACGATAGCCTTGTTTGGCTGCACCGGCATGTTCATCAGGGAGCTTACCATGCGTGAAGTAGGGTATATCTTCTGTGTGTTGATGTTCGTCTCGATGTTGTACTCTGGGTGGAGCTTGAAGATCATAGCCACCTCTTCGAGAGACGTGTTGCCGGCACGCTCACCGATACCGTTGATTGTTACCTCCACCTGACGTGCACCGCCCAGTACACCAGCTACGGTATTTGCCGTTGCCATGCCGAGGTCGTTGTGGCAGTGGGTAGAGAGTATAGACTTGCCTGCCGCGAAAGCATCGACGTGCTCATAGAGGTACTGTATCTTCTCCTGGTACTCGTTAGGCACGCGGAAGCCTGTAGTGTCAGGGATGTTACAAACCGTAGCACCAGCCTTCGTAACAGCTTCGATAACGCGAGCGAGGTACTCGTTGTCGGTACGGCCAGCGTCCTCAGCGTAGAACTCTACGTCCTCCACGTACTTCTTTGCATACTTCACGGCAGCAACAGCGCGCTCGATGATCTCCTCAGGAGTAGAGTTGAACTTGTACTTGATGTGTGAAGGCGAAGTGCCGATACCTGTGTGGATACGCTTGTGCTTAGCATACTGCAGAGCCTCTGCTGCACAGTCGATGTCCTTCTCCACGGCACGTGTGAGTGCGCAGATTGTAGGCCATGTCACTGCCTTACTGATTTCAATAACTGAGTTGAAGTCACCCGGAGAGCTGATAGGGAAACCAGCCTCTATGACGTCAACACCTAACTGCTCCAGCTGCTTTGCCACCTGAATCTTTTCTACTGTATTCAGCTGGCATCCTGGAACCTGCTCACCATCTCTCAGAGTGGTGTCGAAGATGTATAATCTATCTGCCATATTCTTGTTGTTTTTTATTGTCTGTTAATTTTTACTTGCAGCCCATTCAAATGGCCATTATCATTTTCACAGT
>CAMADY010000099.1 GCA_945831805.1 uncultured Prevotellaceae bacterium | reverse complement strand
GCTATCGACAGCCGAAGTCCTCTGATGAGTGACTGATTCCGAAAGATTGACTCTAGCGGAACGGCTTCCACTCGAATTTATGAATTAATAGAACCTACCTATAATCTTCTTCGGTCGCGACTCGGCATAGCACAAGCGAGTTTGGCTCTGCTCTCACTGCTCTCTCAGTTCTAATGTTATATCTATGTATGATCTTTTTCCTTCTATATAATCAGCATAGAGAGTTTCTGCATCACGACCTTTGAGGATGTGGCATTTACCACACAACTCGCAGTTATGCATACATTCCCATTTCTCACGGACGTATGCCAGCCTGTCCTGAGCGGAGTCGAAGGGTTCTTCTCTTGTGGATGTATCTATTCTTGGAGGATTCATATATTATAATTCTCTGATTATATGCCTGATGGCAGCAATAGGATGATACCACATCATGCGAGGACCTGCATAGCGCATCGCTTCACGCATCTTTTCCTTCATGTCCGGCTTATAGCAATGGATAGGGCACTTCTTGCAAGTCGGTTTCTTTTGACCGCGCTCGGCTTTGCCGCTTGACTCGTTCAAGAATTTACAATGATCAAGACGCTGATAGGCATAGTCAAGTAAGGTGGAGCACTCTTCGCAAAGACCTTTTCCGCTTCCTGAGCTTGTCGATGGAGTATGCTTCTTCCCATGGCAGTAAATCTCTACCATCTGCCTGACGGTTGTCTTTTCTTGTTCTATGCGAGTCATCTTAAATTTGAGGAATTATGAAAACAGGCTTTTCCTCATGTTGGCCTTCAGCCTTCTTCTGTCGCGACTCGGCATAGTTGGAGCAAGCTCCACTCTGCTCTCGCTGCTCCATCAGTTCTGCGCAATCATGGTGGCTGCATGACTCAGCAGAATCAGCTATTGAGCCATCAAGGTATGCCCTCAAAACATCTTCTATGTTGCCATGACAACCACGTACAACGCTTATGCCGTGCATCGTGAGTTTGTTGAAAGCTCCCATGCCCATGTTGCCAGCAAGCATGATGGTGATTCCCATCTCTTGCATTACGGAAGCAATGTTAGACTTACATCCACATCCTTGTGGTGAATCGAGACGTTCTGAGCCGATAACGTTTGGAGCCTGCCCTGAGTCAGTCGAAGGGTCATCAACAGAGAAAACCGTATAGTGGTCGCAATGTCCGAAATGGTCATCAACGACACTATCTCTGGTTGGTATTGCTATCTTTATCATTTTTCTGTTTCTACAAAGTAATAAAAATGTGTTTCATCGGGATTATTTCTTTCGTATAATCTTACCGTTTGGTCCTGTGATATACTGCAGTTTGTCATTCATCACATCATCCAGAACAACCATAGGGCGCTCGTCTGCTTTCTTCAATGCCTCTTCTATTGCTGCATTGATGGCAGGAGAATCAAGTGTAGTGCCATCGCCCTTTGCTCCAAAATCCTTAACGTTGTAATCAGCCATCATTTGCAAGGCGCAAATAACAGCGAGCATTGTCAAATACAGTCTTTTCATTGTTTATTCTCTTTTTGGTTTATTTTACATAGATAGTCACCTCGTCGATGGTTATAACTTGTGCATGGCGATACTGACGCTCCATCAGGAACTTGCCATCCTTCGTTATGGCAATGACATTACATAACTCAGGATATTCCAGGACATAGAAATCCTGTATGAAACTGTAGGCGTACCTCATGGTATATCACAAGGATCAGGATCATGGTCTTCACATGGCTTACTCTAAGTAAAGTTTTTACACCTCCACGCTATCGCCGCACGCAAGATACTCTATCTGCGTTCCCATCAGCGATTTCAGCCTTCTGTACTGCGGCTCGCCTGTGCAGTGCATGGTGTAGAACATTATGCCCTCGTACCTCATCAGTTCCGAGGCAAGACTCTCTACGAACCTCTCTTCCTCGCTCTCGCTCAACCCACTCTTTACGAGGTGCATACCGGCAAAGACATGCGTCGGCGCCTTTCCTGCCACTTCCTCTGCCCTCCGCAGTATGTTCACTATGCCACGATGCGCACAGCCGGCAAAGAGGACCAGCTTTCCTTCCTCCTCTATCAGCAGGCTCTGCTCATGGCGGAAGTCATCGGGCTCCGTTTGCATAGGACCGAAGAGAAGCCTGTTGCCCGTAGGATAGCAACAATCCCCATGCACGTCGGCAAAGAGCGTCATGTGCGGGTTGATATCCCTCCGTCCATCGCAGAACACCAGGCGCTCAAATCTCGACCACTCTTCCTCGATGCCGATAAACCGCAGCCCCGACTCCCTAAGCGAGTAGTGCGGCTGGAAGGCATCCCTATGGACATAGACATTCGCCTTGCCGTTCTCTGTGAGGAACGTCCTCAACCCACCACCGTGATCATAGTGCCCATGAGAGACAACCGCCACATCTACATCGGAAATACTCAGTCCCAGCATCTCCGCATTACGTGCGAACATACCGCTGAGTCCCATGTCGAACAGGACCCTCTCGCCTCTCTCTGTCTCGATATACAAGCTAAGTCCATGCTCCACATGCAGCCCCTTGCTGCTCGTATTCTCTATGATAGATGTTACCTTCATGACTGCAAAATTACATAAAATAAAAACCGTCAACGTGTGTTCCGCCGTATCATGTTTTATAAAAATAAAAGTTAAACGGGGTTTCGGTAGCTACATATTCAGATACAGGGCAGCAAGGAAGGCTGCGGCGACTCTCATCTCCCACGTCAAACCGGTTTGCCATATTTGATTCTGTTCTTTCTGATGTTCACGAACGAACACACCTTCGGCTTCTTCGTAACGAATTACTTTTTCTTGAAAATGGAAACTTTCTCCCTTACAATTGTCGTTACAGGAATCCTGACACGCTGGCGTACTCGCTTCTTTGGAGTTTCCTCTGCCTTCTTTTGGGCATCGGTCTTCTGTGCTGCCTGAAGCTGAGCCTTCTTCGCAGCCTTGCGTGCCAGGGCCTCCTGATGAATGCGCTCCTGCTCCTCGATATTTCTCTGCTTGCGCTCTGCCTTAGCACGGAGATATTCCTGCCTTTCTGCCTCACGCCTTGCCTCTGCCTCAGCCTGCTTCTGGCGCTTCATCTCCTGATAGACCTCCTCAGGCTCCTCGTAGTCTGAAGTGCGACAATCCACAATTCTGTAGTCGGCAACAAAACATTTCTCGTACTCATGGGAATAGAGCAGCAGGAAGCGTCCGTGACCCTTGGTGCCTTTTACGAGATACTCCTTACCATTCTGCAACTTGGCAACATTTCCACGATGCCAGTTGATATTGTTAAACTCGTTTTGTGTCATATTCTTACTTCTTAGTAGTATTACGTTATGGATTTTGTTATGCAAAGGTACAAAAAATTATTTAATAAATATACCCACAAAACATCAAACCCTCATTTTTTATCTAAATCAATGCATTTTTTATTATTTTTCACAATATCGAAGTATCTTCAACTGCATAGGTGAGAGTGGCAAACGGATTTTTCGCCTACTATCAGCAATAATACGGTAACAATCACGTTATATGATTGATACCTTAACTTTTGGCCTGACAATATATGAAGACTTCGATACTTTTCAGACAATACATTTGGATTATCAATAAGATTTACCACTCTAACGGCATTACGCTTGCTGATATAAACAAGGAGTGGGTGAAGACGGACATGAGCGACGGCATAGAGTTCAATCGCAATACGTTCCGCAGGCACCTTAATGATATAGAGTATATGTTCGGCCTTATAGTGGAGACGGGGAAGGGCTACAGATACTACATAAAGAACAGTAGTGTGCTGAAGGAGGACTCCGTACAGAACTGGCTGCTCTCTACGCTCTCCGTCAACAATATCATCACGGAGAGCATGTCGATACAGAACCGTATCTTCATGGAGTCGATACCAGAGGTGAGCCATCTGGAGAAACTCGTAGAGTCGATGAAAGAAAACCTGAGGGTTGTAATCAGCTATAAGAAATATGGTTCGACAGAGAGTTCGGAACGAGTGATAGAGCCGTACTTTCTGAAACTGCATAAGCGCAGATGGTACATCATGGCAAATACCAAGGACGGGCACAGGCTGTTCTCCTTTGACCGCATCGGAAAGGTGGTTATTACGGAGGAGAAATACAGAATACCCGATGACTTCACTCCGAAGGATTATTTTGAGGATTGCTTCGGCGTGATGAGAGATGAACGCAAACCGTCGCAACGCATAGTGCTGCGTGCCTTGGGAAACGAGAAGCACTACATGGAAGATCTACCCGTACACCAGTCGCAGAAGAGGATTGGCGAAGGTGACGGATATGTTGACTACGAGATCTTTATGCGCCCTACCTCGGACTTCATAGGCTATATCCTATCAAGAGGCACATGGCTGAAGGTTCTGTCGCCACAATCGCTTATCGACGAGGTGAAGCTGATGCACCAAAAAGCTGCCAAGATGTATTCTTAGAGGGCTTGCAGAAGTGTGCTCATAGAAGTCTCCGAGGTGTATTTGAAGTCTGCCGAGATGTGGGTTGACGCTATAGCAGATGCACCAGCAGCATGTAGAAAAGAGTACCGCCAGCGATGGTCAACAGCATGTTATTGCGCCACAGGTGCAGGAGGATGCATGCGAGTATGCCAAGCAACTGCGGCACTCCGTGGTTGCCGGAGAGGAAGGTAGTATGATGAACTGACTTTCACCGAAGACCATGAGACAGAGGGTAGCAGATCCGATGCCAAGCCACGCACTCATGTGAGCACCCTTGTTGCGCATGAAGTCATCCATGAAAATGGCTACGAACATGGCAGTAACGACAAAGTCGAGACCTTAGAACCACTGCATCAGTTCCTCACCCATGGAGCTTCCTATGAGATACCCCATCACTCCTCCTGTTATCCAATACTGATAGTCAAGCATCGACACCCATAGTTGCTGGCTGTAGTTGCCTCCGTTCGCATAGTTGATGGCGAAGGTTTCGTCGGTAAGCCAGAATATCAGCAGCGGTTTCCTCCACAATCCTGCGCCCTGGTATCTGTCAAGCATGGAGATACCGTAGAACAGATGGCGAGCTCCCACCATCAGTGCCATACCTATTGCCGCCAACGGATTGAACGCAACGCACAGCATCGTCAGTGCAATGAACTCCGCAGAGCCGCTATAGACGAGGAGTGCCATGGATAGTGTTACCCATACAGGATAGCCCATGCTGGAGGCCAGCAGACCATAGGTGATGCCCAGAAACCAATAGGCTCCGAGGACAGGTAAAGAGAGTTTTAACGCTGTCTTGAATTCTTGCATAGATAGTTCAGAAAATTTGACGGTTGCTCCTTTTCACGGGAACAACCGTCGAATTGTGTATGTAGGACTATAAGCCAATGCCCATATTATTTATAGGATTGTCCATATTCTCTATAGGATTGTCCGCATTGTCTTTAGGCAATAGCTTGCGATGTTCTTAATAGTTGTCAGCACATACCTCGAAGTAAGCCTGAGGATGAGCGCATGTAGGACAGATTTCAGGTGCCTCGGTACCAACTACGATGTGACCGCAGTTACGGCACTCCCAAACCTTAACCTCTGACTTCTTGAAGACCTCAGCGGTCTCTATGTTCTTCAGAAGGGCACGATAGCGCTCCTCATGACGCTTCTCGATAGCAGCAACGAGGCGGAACTTCTCTGCAAGCTCTGTGAAGCCCTCTGCCTCAGCAGTCTTTGCGAAGCCCTCGTACATGTCTGTCCATTCATAGTTCTCACCATCAGCAGCATCCTTGAGGTTATCAGGGGTTGATGGCATACCGTTGTGGAGTTCTTTGAACCACATCTTTGCATGCTCCTTCTCATTGTCAGCGGTGTGCTGGAAGATAGCAGCAATCTGCTCGAAGCCATCCTTCTTCGCACGCGAAGCGAAATAGGTGTATTTGTTACGTGCCTGGCTCTCACCAGCAAAAGCAGCGAGAAGATTCTTCTCTGTCTGTGTTCCAGAATACTTTGTTGTCATAGTAATTTAAGTCTTTAAATGTGTTAGTTAATAAAATATCGCAAGAATTTTGCAAGTGTGTCCCCCATAGGAAACTCACCTGCAAAATCTCTATAATTAAAATAGTGTATGAATCAAATTAGATAGCGAAAGGATTCTCACCTGGGTAGAGCTGACCAGCTGGGAAAGGAGTGTTGATATCCTCTACGCCGAGCATCTTGAGAGCCTCGAAGAGAACCTTTCCACAGTGCTCGAATGCGTATGCGCCATGGTGTGGGAAACGCTTACCAACGAGGACGTGGCGATAGAAGCGTGCGAAGCCTGGAATAGCGTGGAT
>CAMADY010000098.1 GCA_945831805.1 uncultured Prevotellaceae bacterium | reverse complement strand
AGGTCGGAAAACGAAAGTAGGAAGAAAACTACTTCGTTTTCCTCCTACTCGATTAAATCAATTTACTTGCAACTTTTAATTAAACTTATGAGGCATTTCAATTATTGCAATGCCGAATTATATAAGTTTCAGAAACTAATAATTCTATCTTACTAACTCTACTAATGATTATGAAGAAAACCCTTCTCCTTTCCCTCTTGATGACTATCGCCATGGCTCTGCACGCAGCAGACCCAGACAGTGTTTATGTGAAGTGCTATCAGCAGAATCCTGGTGGCGGACTCTATGTGAAGTATTCCGTTGACAAGAAGACGTGGTTCAATATCGACCGTCAGCTTGTATCAAGCGACTTCGGCGCATGGGGCAGCCAGAAGAAGATGTTTGCTCCTGTTCTTAACTATTGCAATAAGAGCGGCAAGTTCTACGCCGAGTGGTATGTCAATGAGGATGTACTTCACTATGCCACCACAGAGACCGCAGACCTTTGGGTGTGGAAGCCACAGGCCTATCCTTCACTTCGTGACAAGGCTGCCCTTGAAGCAAAGAAGACAGAGTTGAAGTCCAAGAAGGATAACATCACCATCGCACCATACAGTGTCATCAAGGCTCTGAAGGATAAAGTCCTTGCAGCCAACCGTCGCAGTGAGCTCGAAAACGAGTCTATGCGCGATGACGCACGCCGCTATGCCAATCTCTCAGGTATGCAGCTCAACCTATCGCTGAACCTCAATGACGCAGACAAGCGCAAGGCAATCTCGCCGATGCTCTATGGCATCTTCTTTGAGGACATCAACTACTCTGCTGACGGCGGACTCTATGCGGAACTCATACAGAACCGTGACTTCGAATATACCGCCGCAGATCACGACAGGTGGAACAGCATGACCGCATGGAAGGTAGTGGGAAACGGTTGCACATCGAAGGTTGTCAAGGATAATCCAATAAGCCAGAATAATGCCAACAACCTCCTTCTCAAGGTCATAAAGCCTGGCGATGCAAAGCTCGTCAACGAGGGATGGGACGGCATCGCTTTGAAGGCAAAAGCAAAATACGACCTCTCGCTCTTCCTCCGTGGCAAGTCATCAGTACGCGTAAGCCTCGTTGACGGCGACAAGACACTTGCTACGACCGTTGTAAAGAGCACTGACGCTTGGAAACAGTACAAGGCTGTCCTTGTGCCAACAGCTGACGCAGAGAAGGCACAGCTCGTCATTGAGCCACTCGCTGCAGGCGAACTCGCCATCGACTTCGTGTCACTCTTCCCTCAGGATACTTTCAAGGGTCGCAAGAACGGTCTCCGCAAGGATCTCGCACAAGTGCTGGCAGACATCAAACCGCAGTTCGTGCGCTTCCCTGGTGGCTGTGCGTCACACGGTCAGGGCATCGACAACATCTACCACTGGCAGGCTACCGTCGGTGACCTGTGGGATCGTCAGTCGGACTTCAACATCTGGCACTACCATCAGTCGCGCGGACTTGGATTCTTTGAGTACTTCCAGTTCTGTGAGGACATAGGTGCAGAGCCATTGCCGGTACTTGCTGCAGGCGTGCCATGTCAGAACAGCTGGAAGGGCGGACACGGACAGCAGGGCGGTCTGCCATTCGAGAAAGACCTCAATGGCAAGCCATCACCTTATACATACAACGGCAAACAGCTCACCATGGAGTCATACCTCCAGGAACTCCTCGACCTCATAGAGTGGGCTAACGGCGATGCAAAGACCTCCAAACTCGCACAGATGCGTGCCAAGGCAGGTCATCCAAAGCCTTTCAACCTCAAGTATCTCGGCATCGGTAACGAAGACCTCATCAGCGATATCTTCGTAGAGCGTTTCAAGTTCCTTGAGGAAGGCGTGAAGGCGAAGCATCCGGAGATAACCATCGTAGGAACCGTAGGACCATTCTTCGAGGGCTCAGACTACGAATACGGCTGGCAGCTCGCCAAGGAGAAGAACCTCGACCTCGTAGATGAGCACTACTATGTCAACCCAGGCTGGTACATCAACCATCAGGACTACTATGACAACTACTCACGCACCGGCACAAAGGTCTATCTCGGTGAGTGGGCATCACGTGGCAATACCCTTGAGAATGCCCTTGCAGAGGCTATCCACGTAACAACCCTTGAGCGCAACGGTGACGTTGTCAGCATGTCGAGCTACGCCCCTCTGCTTGCGAAGTACGGTCATACGCAGTGGAATCCAGACCTCATCTATTTCAACAACACCAAGATTGACCCTACCTGCAACTATTGGGTGCAGGCACTCAGCGGCCAGAATGCCGGCGATGAGTATGTCTATGCCGACCGCACCGTCACCTTCCAGCGTGAGAAGAACGACCGTGGCCGCGACATCAACGCCATCGCCTCTGCCGAGGTTGAGAAGCGCATTGCACACTCCGTCGTTGTGGATAAGGAAACCGGCGACATCATCCTCAAACTCGTCAATGCCCTTCCGCAGCCAACCACCCTTAACGTTGCCCTCGGTGATATTATGGGCTATGGCAAGACAGCCAAGGTGCAGTGCCTCTCAGGCGCATACAATGCTAAAAACCTCGCACCTGTCAGTAGCACCATCGACGTAGCCTACACCCTTGCATATCAGATGCCGGCTTACAGCTTCACCGTAATCCGCATTCCGAAGCTCTCACGCAAGAGGTAAACAACTTGTTTTAGAGGGTAGAAAATAGTCTGAAATAGACACCATAAAACTATTACACTGTAATAGCTATGCTTTTACCTTGTAATCAGATAGAGATTACGAGGTAATTAGATAGTTATTACAGTGTAATTGGATAGTTATTGCAAATGTCTGTGTATCTGTATGTTATAAGGGGGTTATTCGGAGTCCTTCTTGCCGAACTCTGGATTGATCTTCAGGAGTGATGCAACGAGGAATGTTACGGCACATAGTGCCATGACGATGATGAAGAAGGTTCGGTAGCCGGTGAACTCCTGTAAGGCTCCGGCGAAGAGTCCCGGAATCATCATGGATAGTGCCATGAAGCATGTGCATAGTGCGTAGTGTGACGTCTTGTATGCACCGCGGCTGTAGTAAATAAGGTACAGCATGTAGGCGGTGAATCCGAATCCGTAGCCGAACTGCTCTATGAAGATGCAGACGTTGATGATAGAGAGGCTTGACGGCAGGTCGTAGGCGAGATATACATAGACAATGTCCGGAAGCGTTATGGCGCATACCATCGGCCATAGCCACTTCTTCAGGCCGTCGCGGCTTGCAAGCATACCGCCGATGATGCCTCCGAGTGTAAGGCCAATGACACCGACCGTTCCCTGCACGAAGCCGTACTCCTGAGGGGAGAGCCCGAGGCCGCCGTTGTGTGCTGCGTCGATGAGGAAGAGTGCAGAGACCTTTGCCAGCAGGCCTTCCGGCATGCGGTAGAAGAGCATGAAGAGGAGTCCTATTACGACCTGCTCTTTTTGGAAGAATGTCTTGATACTTCCGAGGAAGTCCTGGAAGATGACGCTAGGCTTGATGTCATCGTGTGGGCGGTCTTCTGCCGGCTTTGGCAGTACGTAGGCATGCCACAGCCACAACGCAATGAACATTCCCGTACATCCGTAGAAGAGCAGGCTCCATGAGTATGCTATGCTGTTGCGGAAGATGACCTGCAGGTTACCGGCAATCATGACCAGGATGCCCTGTCCGAAGATGTTTGCGAGTCGGTAGAATGTGGAGCGTATGCCTACAAACCACGTCTGGTCGTGCTGCGATAGCCCGAGCATGTAGAAGCCGTCGGCAGCTATGTCGTGGGTGGCACTTGAGAATGCCATTAGCCAGAAGAAGCAGAGCGTTCCCTGTAGCCAGAAGCTTGTGGGAATGGTGAACGCAACGCCTCCGAATGCTGCTCCGATAAGTAGCTGCATGGTGGTGATCCACCAGCGTTTTGTCTTTATGATATCCACGAAAGGGCTCCATAGCGGCTTTATCACCCACGGCAGGTAAAGCCATGAGGTATAGAAGGTTATCTCGGCGTTAGATAGTCCCAGCTGCTTATATAGTATGAGGGCTATCGTCATCACTGCAACGTATGGTATTCCTTCAGCGAAGTACAGGGTAGGCACCCATGTCCATGGATTCTTCATATTATTTTTTTTATGTTAGTTTTCGTTAGTTTTGTCTGTTGATGCGGAGGGTAGATCGTCGCATGCGACGGAGATTCCTTAGTTGACGCGGAGGATGGTGAGTCCGTCGCGTAGGGGTAGTATAACCTTGGATACGCGTGTGTCGCTGGCAATGTAATCGTTGAACTGCCGTATGCCGACGGTCTGGTTGTCGCGGTCGTAGGCGGGGTCTATGACGTGTCCGTCCCAAAGGGTGTTGTCGGCGAGGATGAAGCCGCCGGGGTGCATGAGGGGGAGTAGGGCATCGTAGGTCTCGATGTATGTACGCTTGTCGCCGTCGAGGAATGCCATGTCGAAGACGGGGGGTGTTGGGTGTTGGGTGTTGGGTGTTGGGTATTGGGTATTGGGTGATGGGTGGTGGTTTGTGGCAGCAGCTATTTTTTTTGCTGTTTCGGGGAGCTTCTCGATGGCGTTGCCTATGATGAAGGTGATGCGGTCGGCCCATGGGGAGTTCTCAAGCCATGGACGTGTGAAGGGTTCCTGCTCGTCGTTTATCTCGAAGGTGTAAAGGTGTCCGTAGTTGTTTGCGGCGAGACCTTCTGCCATGCAGAGTGCGGAGTAGCCAGAGAATGTGCCAACCTCCACGATGCGCTCTGGGCGCACCATCTGCACGAACATCTTGAGGAGTCGTCCCTGCAGCCTTCCTGATGCCATTCTGCCGTGTAGCATGAAGACATTGGTGGCACGCCAGAGCCGGTAGAGATAGTCCGGTTCCGGATCGCTGTGGTCAATGACGTACTTGTCGAGCAGGTCGTTGCCGTCGAGGGTGGTGTGGTTGGGGTTCTGTGTCTTGCTTTTCATCTTACTTCGCAGCCTCTACAAGTGCTTCAATGCCAAGGCGGTAGCTGTCGAGTCCGAAGCCACAGATGACACCCTTGCATGCAGGTGAGAGGTAAGAGTGGTGGCGGAACTCCTCGCGTGTGTGGACATTGCTGATGTGAACCTCTATGACAGGGCAGCGGAGTGAGCGGATGCAGTCGTGGAGTGCCACGGAGGTGTGGGTGTATGCACCAGCGTTGAGCACTACGCCGTCGTAAGTGAAGCCTACTTCCTGTAGTTTGTTGATCATCTCGCCCTCGATGTTGCTCTGGTAGTATTCAAGCTCTATCTGTGGGTAACGCTGACGAAGGGTAGGGAGGTAGCTCTCGAAGGAGCTGTCGCCGTAGATGCCTGGCTCTCGCACTCCGAGGAGATTGAGGTTCGGGCCGTTCATGATGAGTATCTTCATTGAATCTTTTGTTTTAGGAGTCCCACGGAAACCATGGGAATGGTGATCGGAATTCCAAAGCGAAACTTTGGAACACTTATTTCTTTAGGATTTCTATAAGCTGCCTCATTCCCTCGCTGGCGCCGCACTGGAGATGTGTGATGTTCGCCTTCGCAGCAACGGGCTTAGGGTCAATGAGGTATATTGGTGCGGTTCGTGGTGCATACTGCACCAGTCCGGCAGCAGGATAGACGTTGAGGGATGTGCCTATGACGACGAAGATGTCTGCCGTCTGTGATACAGCAGCAGCATCGTACATGTTCGGTACGTTCTCTCCGAAGAATACGATGTACGGACGTAGGAGTGAACCGTCGCCCGCCTTCTCGTTGGCAGGAACCTCAAGACCAGTCTCTCCGAAGCCTTCGTGAGGCAGTGCAACGTGGAATCGTGGGTTGTCAACATCTCTGCTGGAGCACATCTTCATCATCTCGCCATGGAGGTGAATGACGTTTGTGGAGCCGGCAGCCTCATGCAGTGCATCGACATTCTGCGTTACGACAACGACGTCATAGTCCTTCTCAAGTTCTGCGATGAGCTTGTGACCCTCGCATGGCTGCACGTCCTTGTACTTTGTGCGCAGCATGTTGTAGAAGGCGTTGACATAGTTAGGGTCAGCCTCCCATCCTTCATGTGTAGCGACACGCTCTACGGGGTAGTTGTCCCACAGTCCTCCTGCATCGCGGAAGGTTGACAGACCACTCTCAACGGACATTCCTGCTCCGGTGAGGAAGACAATTCTCTTTTTTGTTTTCTCCATAGCCGTTTTATTTTTTATGTTGGATGTTTCGATGATGTTTCAATGCGCAATATTGAAACACTATTTTTGTGCAACTTATACCTTATTTATATCAAGGGTACAGTTTACAAGTTGCAAAGGTAGGCATTTTTCTTGATATAGATTATGATAAAAGTGTGTTTTTGCAAAACAAAGTGCCGTCTTAACATATTTTAGCATAGAAAGGTGTCGTTATGTGCGAACTTTTGTTTAATTTTGCGTCAATTATGGCTTCTTCTCTTTTGAAAAGAGGAGCGGGGAGTCATGCGATATTGCAAAAAAGCAATGACAGATAGAATAACAAAAACAAAAATATAAACAATAAAAACGTAAGAAATGGACAAGACAAGTTATGCCCTTGGACTGGGCATTGGCAGCCAGCTTAAGAGCATGGGTGCAGAGGCACTGAACATTGATGATTTTGCTCAGGCAATCAAGGACAGCATTGCAGAGAAGACACAGATGACTGCCGCAGAGGCACAGGAGATTGTACAGCAGTTCTTTGCTGAACAGGAGAAACAGCAGCGCGCCAAGGCTGCAGAGCTGGGCAAGGTAGCCAAGGAGGCCGGTGAGAAATTCCTTGCTGAGAAT
>CAMADY010000097.1 GCA_945831805.1 uncultured Prevotellaceae bacterium | reverse complement strand
GGTTAAGGGTTAAGGGTTAAGGGTTAAGGGTTAAGGGTTAAGGGTTAAGGGTTAAGGGTTAAAGGTTAAAGGTTAAGGGTTAAAGGTTAAGGGTTAAGGGTTAATAATAGTTTATAGTTGAAGATGGAATATATATTCGAACATAAAGACAAGGTGCGCGACTACGAGCTTGACGTTCAGGGAATTGTCAACAACAGCAACTACCAGCACTATCTGGAGCACGCACGCCATGAGTTCCTTCTATCAAAGGGAATAAGCTTCACGGAGCTCCACGACAAAGGTGTTGACTGCGTCGTTTCCGGAATAGAGATGCGCTTCAAGACACCACTGAAGAGCCGCGACGAATACATCGTACGTATAGAGGTAAAAAAGGAGGGCATACGCTACATCTTCCTGCAGGACATCTATCGTGCATCAGACAATAAGCTCTGCCTGAAGTCAAAGGTCGAAGCTGTATGCCTCGTCAACGGCAGACTGGAAGACTACACTATCGAAGGACTGATATAGACATCGTATCAACAAAGTTTGATAACTCTCAATGCAGATTCTCAAGAACCTATATACAGAATGGAAGGGTGCGGAACCACAGAAGATGGAGAAGCTACCCGGTGCCGGCAGCAACCGCGAATATTATCGTATCACGGAGGCTGACGGCAAGACCGTCATTGGATGCATCGGAACATCACGCGAGGAGAACCATGCGTTCCTTTCTCTTGCAAAGCATTTCGAAAAACGCAAGCTGCCTGTACCTCATGTACTTACGCAGTCGGACGACGAGATGCGCTACATACAGGAAGACCTCGGACAGATATCCCTCTTCGATGCCATCAAAGGCGGACGCAATGCCGGTGGCAGATACAACATGAAGGAGAAAGCACTGCTGATGAAGACCATACGCCAGCTGCCGAACATGCAGATTCGTGGTGCGAGAGGTTTGGACTTCTCTGTATGCTATCCGCAGCCGGAGTTCGATCAGGAGGGCGTTCTCTTCGACCTCAACTACTTCAAATACTGCTTCCTCAAAGCCACCGGACTGGACTTCCATGAACTGAAACTTGAGGCGAACTTCCGTCTGATGGCGAAGGACTTAGCACCACTTCCGTCCCACGAGGGGGAAGCCTCTGCCACGCACCACGAACAGGTGGACTCCTTCCTCTATCGTGACTTCCAGGCGCGCAACGTAATGCTCGTGAAGGAAGACCCGGAGAAGGAAGACTCGGAGCTCGTGCCGTACTTCATTGATTTCCAAGGCGGAAGAAAAGGACCATACTACTATGACGTGGCGTCATTCCTCTGGCAGGCATCGGCACACTATAGCAAGAGCCTCCGCAACGACCTCATTAAGGAGTACTACGAGGCTCTGAAGCAATACACGGAGGTTCCGTCCTTCAAGGCATTCAACGAGAAACTTCAGCTCTTCGTGCTCTTCCGCACGCTGCAGGTACTCGGAGCATACGGCTTCAGGGGGTACTTCGAGCGTAAGGCACACTTCATCGAGAGCATACCACCTGCCATGCAGAACCTGCGTGAACTGCTGAAGGGGAACGACTTTCCCTACCCTTACCTCGTTGACATGCTCAAGCGACTCACCGAGATGCCGCAGTTCGCTGTTGAGGAGGAGAAGCCAGTAGAGAGAAAGGATGGCTACAAGACCACCGACAACAATCCGTACAGCGCTAAGCCTCAGGATGGTAAGGCTACATTCTCGAAGTACGACGGCAAGGGACCACTCGTCGTGAAGGTCTATTCCTTCTCCTACCACAAGGGCATCCCGCAGGACGAGTCAGGCAATGGCGGTGGCTACGTCTTCGACTGCCGCAGCACCCATAACCCCGGTCGCTACGAGCCATACAAGAAGCTTACGGGCGTTGACGAACCCGTCATACGATTCCTTGAGGACGATGGAGAGATACTCACCTTCCTCGACTCCGTTTATAAGCTTGCTGACGCACACGTAGCACGCTACATACAGCGCGGATTCACATCACTGATGTTCTCATTCGGATGTACCGGAGGACAGCATCGCTCCGTCTATTCCGCACAGCATCTGGCAGAACACATCAGCAAGAAGTTCGGCGTGGAGGTAAGGCTGCAGCACCGCGAACAGAAACTAGAACAGATTTTCCCCGCAAACACCTAGAAAAAACCAGAAAAAAACTATATGAATACAACAGAAACGATGGAGACAGAAGAGAAGAAGTCTCTGAATTTTATCGAACAGAAGATTGAGGCAGACCTCGCAGAAGGCAAGAACGGTGGTAAGGTGCAGACACGCTTCCCACCGGAGCCTAACGGCTATCTGCACATCGGTCATGCCAAGGCTATAGCCCTCGACTTCGGCGTTGCAGAGAAGTACAACGGCGTCTGCAACCTGCGTCTCGACGATACCAACCCTCAGAAGGAGGACATAGAATACGTCAACGCCATCAAGCGCGATATCGAGTGGCTCGGCTTCAAGTGGGGCGACATCCTCTATGCTTCCGACTACTTCCAGCAGCTCTGGGATCTCGCCGTGGAGCTCATCAAGCGCGGCAAGGCATACGTCGATGAGCAGACGGCAGAACAGATTGCAGCTCAGAAGGGTACTCCTACGCAGCCTGGTCAGAACTCACCATTCCGCGACCGTCCCGTTGAGGAGAGCCTCAAGCTCTTCGAGGAGATGAACTCCGGCAACATGGAGCCGGGTAAGATGGTGCTCCGTGCCAAAATCGACATGGCATCAGACAACATGCACTTCCGCGATCCTATCATGTACCGTGTGCTCAACATGCCTCACTGGCGTGCCGGAAACAAGTGGAACGCATATCCTATGTACGACTACACCCACGGTCAGTGCGACTATTGGGAGGGCGTAACACATTCTCTCTGCACACTTGAGTTTGAGAGCCATCGCCCACTCTACAACCTCTTCGTCGATTGGGCGAAGGAGGTTGACCACGAACTGGGCAAGCATCCAGAGCTCAACCCTTCCGAGAACTGGACCATCAACGACTACCGTCCTGAGCAGACAGAGTTCAACAAGCTGAACCTCACGCACATACTCCTCTCGAAGCGTAATCTTCTGATTCTCGTCAAGGAGGGAGTTGTAAACGGATGGGACGACCCTCGCATGCCTACCATCAGCGCCTTCCGCCGTCGTGGCTACAGTCCTGAAGGCATCAAGTCGTTCATCGACAAGATTGGCTACACCAAGTTCGACGCCCTCAACCAGATGTCACTCTTCGAGAGTGCCGTACGCGAGGATCTCAACAAGCGTGCACAGCGTGTCAGTGCAGTCATCGACCCTGTAAAGCTTATCATAACGAACTTCCCAGAGGGTGCCGTGGAGACATACACCGCCATCAACAACCCAGAGAACGAGGCTGACGGAACCCACGAGATAGAGTGCAGCCGTGAGCTGTGGATAGAGCGCGATGACTTCATGGAGGATGCTCCGAAGAAGTTCTTCCGTCTCGGTCCCGGCAAGCAGGTGCGCCTCAAGAACTCATACATCATACAGTGTCCGGAGGAGAACTGCTGCAAGAAGGATGCCGACGGCAATATCACCGAGATCTATGCAGAGCTCATACCGGAGACAAAGACCGGCGAGGCTAACTGCAACATGAAGATCAAGGGCAAGACGATCCACTGGGTAAGCTGCAACCACTGCCTTGAGGCTGAGGTACGCAACTACGACCGTCTGTGGATGGTAGAGAACCCACGCGATGAGGTTTCTGCATACTCCAAGGAGCAGGGTAAGGACCGCATCGACGTAGAGGATATGCGCAAGTTCATCAACCCTGAGTCACTCGAAATCAGGAAGGCGTACGTAGAGAAGTGGTGTGCAACACGCAAGCCGCTCGACTACCTGCAGTTCCAGCGCATCGGATACTACACTCCTGACTACGACTCCACACCGGACCACCTCATCTTCAACAAGACCGTAGGTCTGAAGGACACCTGGAAGAAGTAATGCCAAAAGACGAGTTTCAGAAATATATAGAGTCATCAGAATTCCGTGAGTTGCTGCAAGCCTATGAGGATGCGGCAGCCCACGGAACGTCTGTCTATATGGAGCCCGAGGATATCATCGACATTGCCGAATACTACCACATGAACGGTGCATTCGACAAGGCGGAGGAGGCAGCAGACTACTGTCTCGACCTCTACCCCGACGAAGATCCGGCGCTGCTCTTCAAGGCTCGTATGGCACTCATTGATAACGATGATCCTGAGACGGCACGCCAGCTCTACGACAGGGTGCAGGAGAAGGAGGATAACATCGACGCCATATACCTCAAGGCGGAGCTGCTCTTCATCGACAGCAGGGAGCAGGAGTGCGATGACTATCTGAAGCGGAAGTTCAGGGAATATCAGGAGGCCGCAAACAACTATGATGACCTCGACGAAGAACCCGACGACATCAACTTCGCCATCGACGTGGCGGCATTCTATATCGACCACGATGCGCCAGACCTCGCAGACGAATGGATTAAGCGAACAGACATCCCCACGGGAGGTTACCTCATAGAATATTGGGAGGTGAAGGCACATATCGCCATGGCACACGAAGACTACGAGGAGGCTATAGTCCTATGGAACAAGGTTCTGGACATCAACGCCTACAGCATTCCGTCGTGGCTGCAGCTATGCGATGCACACTTCCGGCTGTCACATTTCAACGACGCTATGCAGTGTGCAGAGTATATCATGGCGATAAACTCCAGCATACCCGACGCACACCTCGCCATGGGCAACTGCCTCTACGCCCTCAACAAGCAGGAGGAGGCAAAGGCATATTTCGAGAAATACCTCGAATACTGTCCCGAGGAACCGACGGCAGAACTGCTCCTCGGCACCATCCTCTGCAACCAGAACAAGAACGAGGAGGGCTACGGCCACCTCATGGCGATGCGCAAGAACATGATGCTCATGCCGGAGCAGAACCAGCGCGAGGCACTACGCATCTGCGCCTCGGCAGCAGCACGTCTCGGAAACTACGACGAGGCGATGGGCTATTGCGACGCCATGGCAGAGCTCGGAATGTCCGAGTCAGAGATTGGCATCATCAGAGGTGCCGTCTCACTGGAGTCGAACAACCTGAAGGAGGCACTGACGCACTTCGGCAACGCCCTGCAGAACAGCAACTACGACATCTCAGCCATGGTGCAGGTGTCTGCCATCTTCTATGAGTTCGGCATCATACCCGCAGCATGGAAGCTTATGGGACCACTCATCGAAGGACTGGAGGACGAGCCGGAGCTCATCAACGAATGTCCCCCGGAGACCTTCGCACTCTATGCCGCCCTCTGCCACCACATGCAGAAACCCGACGACTTCAAGAAGTACGCCCGTATGGCAATAGCCCACTCACCCATGGACGCCGCCGTATTCCTCGCCGACTTCTTCCCCAAAGGCAAAGACCCCTCAGAGTGGCTAAAAGACGACAAACAACCGTAAAACCATAAAACCGTAAAACCCCAAAACCCCAAAACCGTAAAACCCCAAAACCCCAAAACCCAAAAACCGTAAAACCCCAAAACCGTAAAACCCCAAAACCATAAAACCCCAAAACCGTAAAACCCCAAAACCGTAAAACCGTAAAACCATAAAACCAACATGATGGAACTACTCAACACCCTCCTTGAAAACCTCAACTACGGAACAGTATTCTTCCTCATGCTCCTTGAGAGCACCGTAATACCAGTACCCTCAGAGCTCGTAGTATCACCAGCCGCATACCATGCAGCAGGCGGAGCCATGAACATATGGCTCGTCATACTATACGCAACCATCGGAGCCGACTGCGGAGCCACCATCAACTACATCGCAGGCTACTACCTCGGCCGTCCCATCATCTATAAGTTCGCAAACTCCAAATGGGGCAAGATGTGCCTCCTCAACCAGGAGAAGGTAGAGAAGTCCGAGAAATACTTCGACAACCACGGCATGGTGGCAACCATCAGCGGTCGCCTCGTTCCAGGCATACGCCACCTCATCTCCATCCCTGCCGGACTAGCAAAGATGAACTACTGGCGGTTCCTCCTCTTCACCACCATCGGTGCAGGCCTCTGGAACATCATCCTCGCCGGACTCGGATGGTATCTCCACTCCATCGTCCCTGCCGACCAGCTCGACGCAAAGATAGAGGAGTACAGCGAATACATCAAGTTCATCATCATCGCCCTGGTAATCCTAGCCCTCATCTACTTCCTCCTCAAAACCTATCTCAAGAAGAAATAAAATAAAAATCACAAGAGTGGAATAGTTATTCACGTCATAATCCCAAATAGAAAGCGTAGCAACTAAAAGAAAGCGCAGTTTCTTCATTTGCATATCGTCACAAAGAGCATCAGCATTATGGGTTTATATATAAATAAAGGAAATGTTGGATTCACTGATTATACTAATGGTGAATACATTGATAAAACCGTGATGATAGCATATATCAATTCCACATTGAACACAGGCAACCGTTTAACTTGTGTTACACGCCCTCGCCGTTTTGGTAAATCCATTGCGGCAAATATGTTGTGTGCATATTATGACAAATCATGCGACTCTTCTGATTTGTTTAATAAATTTGCAATAGCAAAAGACCCATCATACAATGAGCATCTGAATAAATATCATGTCATCAATGTTGATGTAACTAATTTCGTCAGTGAATATAGAGGCGATGATAACATCGTGAAATACATGCAGGAAGATATTAAAGCCGAGCTGATAGATGAGTTTCCAGAAGCGA
The DNA here is from genome assembly GCA_945831805.1 of uncultured Prevotellaceae bacterium. Taxonomy (GTDB): domain Bacteria; phylum Bacteroidota; class Bacteroidia; order Bacteroidales; family Bacteroidaceae; genus Prevotella. The sequence continues at coordinate 121 of CAMADY010000097.1, read as the reverse complement.
AAATTGCAGAACATACGAAATTGATGCCTGCATTGATGAAAATTGCAAAGTACACAGGTACGAAATTTGTTTTTGTGATTGACGAATGGGATGCTTTGTGCCGCGAACTTGCGAGTAAACC
>CAMADY010000096.1 GCA_945831805.1 uncultured Prevotellaceae bacterium | reverse complement strand
ATCCAAGTTATTGATATAGTTGCCATAAGCTTTTCATTCACATGAAATCATTTTAGGTGGGTTCTATAAAAGTCAATTATCTGCAGCTTCTTCATCCATTACGATGTCATGGATGATCATACCGGCAATAGTGAAGCCAAAGATTCCGGTGATGTGGGATAGGGAACCGTTGGTCTGTACCTTCTTGATAGGGGAGTTCTCCTCTATCTCCGATGGCCCCTTCTGTCCTTTGTTCTGTAGGAGTTCCTCGGAATAGACGCACATTACCTTCTGTGCTGGAAGGATGTGCTTCTGCTTCATCTTCTTGCGGAGTGCAGCGCCGAGTGGACATCCACGCACCTTCCATAGTTCCGCTACCTTTATCTGTGTAGGGTCAACCTTTAGTGCTGCGCCCATACTGCTGAATACCTTTGCAGGGGTTGCAGTGGCATGGTGGAGAAGTGTCATCTTGTCTTTTAGTGAGTCGATGCAGTCGATGATGTAATGGTATTGGGAGAGGTTGAATAGATGATTTGTTGCTTCGGAATAGACTTCGCAGATGGCAGTGATGTGTGCGTTGGGGTTTATCTCAAGGAGCCTCTCGCGTAGTGCTTCGACCTTCGGCATACCGATGGTCCTGGTTGTTGCCATGAGCTGTCGGTTGATGTTGGAGGGGTTGACATCGTCGAAATCAACGATGGTGAGGTTCGTGATGCCTGTGCGCACAAGGCTTTCTGCACACCATGATCCGACACCTCCGACTCCGAAGAGTATGATGCGTCGGGACTGTATGCGCTGGAGGCCCTCCTTGTCGAAGAGCAGTTCTACTCTGCTGAAGATTTCCTGCATGGTGGTTTTGCGGTTTTACGGTATTGTGGTATAGCTGTTGGTTTGATGTTATAGGAAAATGAAAGCGCAAGCTATTGTATATGCAACTACAATGCTTGCGCTTATATTTTCTGTTAATCTGTTACCAGAAGGAGGTTGATTACTTCTTGAGGTTACCGTAGCGGTTCATGAAGCGGTCAACGCGACCTGCTGTATCAACGAGCTTGCTCTTACCTGTGTAGAATGGGTGAGAAGTGCTTGAGATTTCGACCTTTACTACTGGGTATGTCTCGCCCTCGAACTCTACAGTGTCGTTAGTCTTACATGTAGAACGTGTGAGGAACATATCGCCGTTAGACATATCCTTGAATACTACAGGACGATAATTTTCTGGATGAAGATCTTTTTTCATTTCTGTTTTTTGTTGTTTTATGCAACGCCGAAGATAGGCGTGCGGAGTTAATATTTAAAATGCGGATGCAAAGGTACTAATTTTTCGTGAGTTAGCAAAGGAAAAAGTCCAAAACATGATATTGTGTTAAAGAATTTTAACTTATATCAATCGTTTAGTAACTAGAAAGCCATCCCGTATAACCATAACCCCATAAAACCTCAGAACCGTCAAACCGTATAACCTTAAAACCTCCAAACCGCTCACACCGTCTCTATGTATGAGAGTAACTTGCGGTAGAAGGCGGAGTGGGCGAGTGTCGTGGAGTTGCCGAAGATGAGCAGTTTCATGCGTGCCCTGGTCATTGCCACGTTCATGCGTCGGAGGTCTGATAGGAATCCTATCTGCCCATGCTCGTTGCTGCGGACGAGGGAGATGAGTATGATGTCGCGCTCTTGTCCCTGGAATCCATCGACGGTGTTTACGGAGATGAGATGGCGCACCTTTCGGAACTCCTCTCTGCGGCGTATCTGCTGGCGTATATACTGCGTCTGCACACGGTAGGGGGATATGATGCCGACGTCGATACTCTCTTCGAGGAATCGGCTGACACCAATCTTGTTGATGTAGCCTTGTAGGTGGAGGAGCAGGAGTTCTGCCTCTGCCTTGTTGATGCGCCCATGGCTTTCGCCAACGAACTGCTCCGGCTCTTCGCTGTTGATCCAGACGATTGGCTTCTCGTAGTCAAGGACGGAGCGGTGCTGCACGCTGGCATCGGAGAGTAGCTTTCCGTCATAGAACCAGTCTGACGAGAACTTCATGATGGCTTCGTTCATGCGGTATTGTACTCCGAGGAGTGTTACGGCGGAGGGTTGATTCTCGACAATGCGCTCCATGAGCGTCTTGCCGAGTCCCTGCTTCATTGCCTCGAAGCATTTTATGGTTGGAGGCAGCTGCTGATGGTCTCCAGCGAGGACTACGCGTCCTGCCTTGCGGATGGCTATCCAGCAGGCCGGCTCTAATGCCTGTGCGGCTTCATCGATGAAGAGTGTGGAGTATTTCTGTCCTACGAGAATCTTGTTTGCCGCTCCGACGAGTGTGCATGCTATAACTCTTGCGTCAGAGAAGAGGCTTTGGTTGATGCGCATCTCAAGTTCCTGAGCCCTCTCTCGCAGTCGTGCTATCTTCTGATGCGTCTTCTCGCCTTTCTTGCGCTCGGCATGTACCTGGCGTATGCTCTTGCGGACAGCCCATAGCTCAGGGTAGTCGGGGTGCGACTCGAACTGTCTCTCGTAGGTGAAGGAGAGCATCTTGTCGTTGACTCTGGAGGGGTTGCCGATACGCAGTACGGGCACTCCGTGGTCCACGAGCTTCTCCGAAATCCAATCCACCGCCATGTTGCTCTGTGCGCAGACCATGACCTGCGTCTCACGGCGCAGTGTCTCATAGATGGCTTCTACGAGAGTGGTGGTCTTGCCTGTCCCCGGAGGTCCATGGACGATGGCTACGTCCTTAGCCCACAGCACCTCGTTGACGGCCTTCTCCTGAGTCTTGTTGAGCCAAGGGAAGGACATTGACTGCATGGTGAGTTTCCGTGGAGGCTGGTTGCCGGAGAAGATCTCCCGTAATTCAACAAGGCGATGCCCCTTGCCATTGGTGACATCATCAAGGGCATGGAGCATCGTCTTGTAACTTGTTTCATCAAAATATAACTGTACGCCAAGTCCCTCGTTCGTAAGTCGTTCCAACTCAAGTACGTGCTGCGATGATGGTACGCTGACCACCATCCTGTCTCCATCGACGAAACTGATGGTTGACTGGCATGTGACGTACTTTACCTTACCCTCTTTCTGCGGCACGAAGAACTGAACCGGCTTGCCGTACTCGAAAAGCGTGTCCTCGGTGTCGGCATCGGTGGAGTTTTCGTCAGTGGCAGTCTCTGTGGCGCTGTTGTGAATCTCGATGACGAGCTGGTTGAGAGAGTTGTAGTACGAACGTCCGACTTTTACAGGAAACCAGCAGATACCCCTCCGCTTCTTCCGCTCTATGCTCATCTTCTCTGACTGCACACGAAACTCCTCTTTCTCCGCCTTGTATTCCATGAGGAGAAGGCTGCGGAGATGCTGCATATAAAGGGAGGAGGATTGCATTGGTGGGTTTTGCGGTTTTGGGGTTTGAAGGTTTGTAGGTTTGACGGTTGAGGGAACTGTTCTTTTTAGCAGATCTTGCGTGAACCGTTTCCGATTACGACGTCATAGACCTTTGGCTCGTGACCGTACTTTGCTGCGAACTTCTCCTTGGCAGTGTTCACGAAGGTGTCGTAGAGGTCGTTCTTCACAAGGTTGATGGTACAGCCTCCGAAGCCGCCACCCATCATGCGTGAGCCTGTTACGCCGCACTCCTTTGCTACGTCGTTTAGGAAGTCGAGCTCCTCGCATGATACCTCGTAGTCCTTTGAAAGACCTTCGTGTGTGAGGTACATCTGCTTGCCGACCTCTTCGAAGTCGCCCTTGATGAGTGCGTCGCAGACAGCAAGCACACGGTCCTTCTCACCGAGTACGAATGTTGCACGCTGCATGTCCTCTGCACTTACCTTGTCCTGAACCTTCTTGAGGTCGTCCCAGGAGCAGTCGCGGAGAGTCTCGATGGTGCGATCAGGGTGTATCTGCTGCACTGCCTTCGCAACGTTCTCGCAGGAGTTGCGGCGGTCGTTGTATGGAGAGCCGGCGAGCTCGTGCTTTACGCATGTGTTGACGAGTACGAGCTTATAGTCGTTGGTCTCGAATGGGAAGTACTCGAATTCACGGCTTCTGCAGTCGAGGCGCATGAGCTTTCCCTCCTGTCCGAAGACGCTTGCAAACTGATCCATGATGCCGCAGTTGCAGCCGATGTACTTATGCTCTGTAGCCTGACCGGCGAGAACGATGTCCCACTTTGATATCTTGTTGTTTGCAAAGAGGTCGTTGAGAGCGCATCCGAAGCATGACTCCATGGCAGCGCTTGATGACATTCCTGCACCGAGAGGAACGTCGCCAGCGAATGCGATGTTGAAACCCTTTACGTCAACGCCGAGCTCCTTGAACTCACGTACCATGCCGTAGATGAAGCGAGCCCATGTAGCCTTAGGACCTGCCGGGTCGTTAACGTCGAACTGCACACGGTCCTTGAGGTCGATGGAGTATGCGTCAACGGTATTGGTGCCGTTAGGGCGAATCTCTGCCATCACGCCAGTATCGACGGCGCCAGGGAATACGTAGCCTCCGTTATAGTCGGTATGCTCGCCGATGAGGTTGATACGTCCTGGTGAGTGGTAGATGTTACCTGTCTGACCATCGAAATGCTTGATAAATCTGCTTCTTACGAATTCTATATCCATAGTGATTTAAGTATTTTGGGTTAGTTTATAATACCTTGTTAAAATTAAAGCGGCACAGACGTGATGTCATGTACCGCTTGCAAAATTACAAAAAAGTTTTGTTATCGCAAAATTATTTGCCGTTTTTTTCAAAACTTTTCCAAAGATTATCGTCCGGCAGAGGTGCTACGACGCTGATAGGTTTCTTTGAGACGGGGTGTATGAACTCCACCTTTCGTGCCAGTAGCGAAATGCTACCGTCAGGATTGCTACGGTCGGCACCGTACTTTAGGTCGCCCTTGATAGGGCATCCCATCGATGCGAGCTGACAGCGTATCTGATGGTGGCGGCCCGTCATGAGCTGCACCTCGATGAGTGTGTATCTGTCGCTCCTGCCTATTACCTTATAGTGCAGCAGAGCCTTCTTGGCATTAGGTCGCTCACGGTCGTAGGCGTACGACTTGTTCTGCTTCTCGTTCCTGACGAGCCAGTGTTCGAGCGTTCCCTCCATCTGGCGCGGGCAGTTCTTGGTGAGAGCCCAGTAGGTCTTGTGGACGTCGGAGGTACGGAACATGTCGTTGAGCCTTGATAGGGCCTTCGAGGTCTTAGCAAAGACGACGACTCCCTGAACGGGTCTGTCAAGCCTGTGTACCACCCCGAGGAACACATTGCCGGGCTTCTGATATTTCTCCTTTATCCACGCCTTGACAATGTCGGAAAGGGGGACATCGCCAGTCTTGTCGCCCTGAACGATCTCCCCGCTTTTTTTGTTTACCACGATGACGTGGTTGTCTTCATAAAGTACTTCCATTATTACATATTCATTCCGCCGTCGATCTGGATGACCTGTCCGCTAACATAGCTTGACATGTCAGAAGCGAGGAAGAGACATACGTTGGCGATGTCCTCTACCTGACCACCACGACGGAGTGGAATCTTCTTCATCCAGTCCTTACGGATTTCCTCTGGAAGCTGTGCTGTCATGGCTGTCTCGATGAAGCCCGGTGCTACAGCGTTGGCACGAACACCCTTAGGGCCGAGCTCCTGTGCGATAGACTTTGCAAGGCCAATCATACCAGCCTTTGAAGCAGAGTAGTTACACTGGCCTGCGTTGCCGTGAACACCTACAACGGAAGACATGTTGATGATGGAACCGCCACGCTGACGGAGCATGATAGGAGCACAAGCGTGGATGAAGTTGAAGGCAGACTTTAGGTTTACGTTGAGAACAGCGTCCCACTGAGCCTCAGACATGCGGAGCATGAGTCCGTCCTTTGTGATACCTGCGTTGTTTACGAGAACGTCGATAGAACCGAAGTCCTCCTTTATCTTTGCTACAACAGCCTCTGTCTCAGCGAAGTCAGCAGCGTTGCCAGCGTAAGCGAGACACTTCACGCCGAGAGCCTCTATCTCCTTGCGTGTAGCCTCAAGGCCAGCAGCCATCTCGTCGTTGAGTACGAGGTCGGTGAATGCGATGTTAGCACCTTCCTGAGCAAACTTCATGGCAACAGCCTTGCCGATACCACGTGCAGCACCTGTTACGAGTGCTGTCTTACCTGTTAATAATCCCATTGTTCTTTTTGTTATTGTTTTTATTGTTGATTTTTTTCGATAAATAGTCTTTTCCACGGGACCTATGGTCCATGTGTTCGGGAGAACCTTCCTTGATGGGCGGCTTATAATCCCGACTTCCTCAGCGCTCCATATACCACCTTGGCTACGAGCGGTCGTGAGGCATCGTCGGTTAGCCCCTTGCCGAGACGACCGTAGATGTAAGGTACCTCAAGACCCTTGATACAGTAGTGTGTGATGGATGCCACGAGCTCTACGTTGTCGATGTCGAACTCACCCTCTGCCTTACCTTCAGTATATACCTTATGGAAGAGTGCTATCTCGTCGGCGTCGAACTTCTTGCGCACCTGCTCCACCGTCCAGATGTTACGGAAGAACTCTGCTCTGAGGTTGCCGTTCCTGACGACCGTCTCCCTGATCTGGCTGAGGTGCGTATAGATAAGTTCCACAATCTTCTCCTGTGGGCGCATCTTGAGGCTCGCCACCTCGTCGAGTTTGTCGGAGAGACGCTCCAACTCAGACTCGATGACGGCAGAGTAGATGTCCTCCTTGCGTGAGAAATAGGTGTAGAGGGTGCGTCTGCCTTTTCCGGAGGCAGTGGCGATGTCGTTCATCGTGGTCTTTTCGATGCCGTTCTTTGCAAACAGCTGGCGTGCCACATCGATGAGTATCTGTCGTGTCTTTATTATTGACATTTCTTATTTCTTTGCTCTTTTTTCGAAAAATACGATGCACACCTATTCCTCTGTGTGCATTTTGACGGTGCAAAGTTACTACTTTTTTTTTATTCCTCCAAACTTTTCGCACATTTTTATGCAAAGTGTGTAGTTTTTGATGTACGCTCGGCATGAGCATTGTCTAACGGGTGCAAGTCCCGAGTGAG
>CAMADY010000095.1 GCA_945831805.1 uncultured Prevotellaceae bacterium | reverse complement strand
TCACCATCCACATGGTGGTGCAAAGCCGTATGGAAGTAACGACCTGAATAGTTACCTCGTCTATGCTCTTCCATATACCTTTGTATATAGGGTTGATGATGCCGAAGAAACCACGGGGGGCGGTGTGCCAGCTGCCGCAGTTGGGGCATTGGAGTGGGGCTGTGAAGACGGTGGCACACCATTCCATGTCGGGACCTTTGAAGGTGTGGCTGCACTCGTCGCACTTGAATGTTGTTATTCCTCTTAACATAGTTCTATATTGTGTTATTTTGTTTTACTGCTGCAAAATTACGGAAAAGATTTGGCGGTGTGAAGGAATTTTATTACTTTTGCAACGACTAACATTGATTTAATGCGTAAAAGGTATCACCATACCTTTTGCAAGAGAATAGAAACTATGACATACACCTACGATCCGGAATATGTAGAGCAGATGAAGGATATGCTGATGGCTGTCGGCAGGACTAACCTTATGGCTCCGTCGAAGGAGGAGTTTGGAAGGTTGATAGACCGTGACCTGTCGAAGAATTCTGTCAGTAAGCTTAAGCTGTTGTCGGATTTCAGCGTGTGCGCTATCTTCCATCAGCTGGATAGCATCGTGGAGAGAGAGACGGAGGGACTGCTCGGGTTGGAAGAGATTCTCTGCCGATACAGGCGCACGTCCATATATTATAAGGAGAGGCTGCAGGGGTTTCTCAGACAGAGGGCTTCGGAGACATTGTCGAAGCTGTATGCCATGCTCGACTTCGTGATATTCACAGACACACCTTTTGAGGATGACAGGGAGACGCAGTGGGATGAGCAATGGTATGATGCCCTGAAGAACAAGGCTGACCTGAGGTTGGTGGTGCTGTTGGCTTTGGGTGTATTGCCTCCTTATTCCGGCAGGGGAATGTCAACGGCAGCACCACTGGAGGTGATGCGTTCCTTCATCGTGGATTATGTAACAAGGGAGGACTGCGTGCTGAGCGTGAACGCGGATTACTACCAGATGCTTGTGAATACTCCGTATAGGCTTGACGACAGGATGGCTGCCGTAGCGGTGATGTATAAGTTCTGTAAGATAGCGTGCCTTACGTTCTCCATGGACTTATCCAGAACCGTGGCGAGTAACTGTGTGCAGATTAAAGGGGTGGATATAGATGATTCTCTGTCTGATGCTAAAGACAATGAGACACCCGTGCTATGGTGGAACGAGAAGGTTGAGCATGAATTCTGGTATTTCCACTTCGTTGGCAATGCCTACTACATGGTGAAGTGTGATGCAAGCAAGCGGACATACACGAAATACACCATGTTCCCTGGTTCGGAGTTGGGAATGAACATTGGCAGGGTGCTGCATCCTAAATTCATCACTTCACTGGTAGAGGGGGACTTCACTGATTGCTGCTCTGTTATATCATGGACGGCGGAATATGACAGGAATGGTTATGCACAAAAGCTGTTGCTCAACACCATGACACCTGTGGGGCTAACGGATGACTGGGCGAAGGAGTTCCGCAGGCTGAGTCTTCAGCGTCTGCCTACAACACACCCACACTATGCCTTCTTTGCGAAGACCTTCCAACGGACCGGCATCGGTTGGCAGCTGACAGATAAATACTCCAATGCCTTCCCCGGCACGTCATATGTTATGAGTCAGTCGGTGTATGCCGTGGCTCAGGATCATATCCTCGTTCAGGACATTGCGTTAAACCCTAAGGAAGAGGTAGGCTTCGACCTTATTGAAGACAAGTATTTCAGGATTGACAGGGAAAGGATCAATGGCGACGTGCATCTGGGAGACGACATCGGTGTGCTTATTCTCGGTACGGACGAGCCTGGGAAGCCTATGAGGAAGTATCTCGCCTTCGACTATAACTGCACGTATTTCCCCATTGTTGATGACGAAGTGCAGTTTCCGGAGTAGGGGAAAGTTCAGTAGGAATGTGTTGTCACTTCGTTGACACTTTGTTGACACTTCTTGAACCGAAGTGTCAACGTGTTAATGGTTAGTAGTCAGTGATTTGTGAAGAATGTTGACACTTTGTCACTTTTTTTGAGAAATCTTTGTATGGAGTGTGTGGCGATGTTGTAATAGCTATGCTTTTATATAGTAATAGCTATGCTTTTAGTCGGTAATATGATAGTTATTACTCGGTAAAAGCATAGCTATTGGAGGGTAATCTGATAGTTGTTGTGACTTCTTGTGTTTCAGAGGTTCGAAGAACTTATGGAACATGAAGGAGTTTCTTAGAACTCAGCGTTGTTCGGTGTGCGTGGGAATGGTATCACGTCGCGGATGTTCTGCATGCCTGTAACGAAGAGGATGAGACGCTCGAAGCCGAGACCGAAGCCTGCGTGTGGGCATGAACCGTACTTACGTGTGTCGAGGTACCACTGCATGTCCTTCATTGGGATGTTGCGGGCGGTGATTTCGTTCATCAGAAGGTCGTAGGACTCCTCACGGACAGAGCCGCCGATGATCTCGCCGATCTGTGGGAAGAGTACGTCGGTGCCCTGAACGGTCTGACCGCTCTTGCCGTTGTAGCCGCTCTCCTCTGCGTCGATCTTCATGTAGAATGCCTTGATGGCCTTTGGATAGTTCGTCATGATGACAGGCTTCTTGAAGTACTCCTCAACGAGGTAGCGCTCGTGCTCGGAAGCGAGGTCGTCGCCCCACTCGCATGGGAACTCGAACTTCTTGCCCTTTGCTATTGCCTCCTGGAGAATCCTGATGCCCTCGGTGTATGGGAGACGTACGAAGTCTGAGGCGAGGATGCCCTGCAGACGCTCTATGAGACCCTTGTCGATCATCTTGTTGAGGAACTCAAGGTCGTCCTTACAGTTGTCGAGAGCCCACTTCACGCAGTACTTGATAAAGTCCTCTTCGAGGTCCATCAGCTCAGGGAGGTCCATGAAGGCTATCTCTGGTTCTATCATCCAGAACTCAGCGAGGTGGCGTGGGGTGTTGGAGTTCTCTGCACGGAAGGTCGGACCGAAGGTGTAGATGGCACCGAGTGCAGTTGCACCGAGCTCGCCCTCGAGCTGTCCTGATACGGTGAGGGATGTCTGCTTGCCGAAGAAGTCGTCGGAATAGTCAATCTTGCCCTCCTTGTCCTTCTTGAGGTTATAGAGGTTCTTCGTCGTCACCTGGAACATCTGGCCTGCTCCCTCACAGTCTGACGCGGTGATCAGTGGTGTGTGGAAGTAGAAGTATCCGTGCTCGTGGAAATAGGTGTGGATAGCCATCGCCATGTTGTGGCGTATGCGCATTACGGCACCGAAGGTGTTGGTGCGGAGGCGGAGGTGTGCATACTGACGCATGTACTCGAAGCTCTGACCCTTCTTCTGCATTGGGTAGTCAGCGCCGCAGCCGCCATAGACCACGAGTGACTTACAGCTTACCTCTGATGCCTGTCCCTGTGCAGGGCTCTCTACGAGAGTGCCCTCTACGCAGATGCATGAACCGGTTGTAACCTGCTTCAGTGTCTCCTCGTCAACAACGCCGTTGTCAACGACAATCTGGATGTTCTTGATGGTAGAGCCATCGTTGACGGCGATGAAATCTACTGCCTTTGAAGAGCGGTGGGTACGTACCCAGCCCTTTATCGTGATGTCCTTGCCGTAGTCTGTTGACTGCAAGGCGTCAATAACTTTTGTTCTCATAGGACCCTCCCCCCATGCCCCCTCCCGTTATCAGGGAGGGGGAGCAAGAATGCTTTTATACTCTTGGGAGAGTGTAGAGTTTTTAATTTGTTAAAAATATAATGTTCTTTTCCACCCCGCAGATACATATTATCGCCCCTCCCTGATAACGGGAGGGGTAGGGGTGGGTCTGATTATTCAAACGCTCCCATGCGCAGCATGTCAACTTCCTTCTCTGTGAGGAAGCGCCAGTCACCGCGACGGAGATTCTTCTTTGTAAGACCGGCGAACTGTACGCGGTCGAGCTTTGTGACACGATAGCCGAGGTGCTCGAAGATACGGCGTACGATACGGTTCTTGCCGGAGTGGATCTCGATGCCTACCTGCTTCTTGTCGGTAGCGTGAGCATACTCGATGGCGTCAGCCTTGATCATACCGTCCTCAAGCTCCAGACCCTCTGCAATCTGCTGGAGGTCGTGTGCTGTAACGTTCTTGTCGAGATATACGTGATATACCTTCTTCTTCAGGAACTTAGGGTGAGTAAGCTTCGAAGCGAGGTCGCCATCGTTGGTGAGGAGAAGCACACCCGTTGTGTTACGGTCGAGACGTCCTACTGGGTAGATACGCTCTGGGCAAGCACCCTGCACGAGGTCCATTACGGTCTTGCGCTGCTGTGGGTCGTCGCTTGTAGTAACGTAGTCCTTTGGCTTGTTGAGGAGAACGTAAACCTTCTTCTCGAGAGATACAGGCTGGTCGTGGAAGCGAACCTCATCGGTACGCATGATCTTTGTGCCGAGCTCTGTAACTACCTGACCGTTAACGGTTACTACACCTGCCTCGATGAAGTCGTCAGCCTCACGGCGTGAGCAGACACCTGCATTTGCGAGGAACTTGTTGAGACGTACTGGCTGTGTTGGGTCTATGTTGTTCTCGTTATATTCGATACGCTTCTTCATTGAATACTTGGCCTGTGGATCATAGCCTGGGGTACGCTGACGCTGTTTGTAACCGCCACCACGCTGCTGACCGTAACCGCCGCCGCGCTGCTGACCGTAGCCGCCACGCTGCTGACCGTAGCCGCCGCCACGCTGCTGACCGTAACCGTCACCGCGCTGCTGACCGTAACCGCCGCCGCGCTGCTGACCGTAACCGCCGCCGCGCTGCTGACCATAGCCGCCACCACGCTGCTGACCATAGCCGCCACGCTGCTGGCCGTAGCCGCCTTCATAGTTCTCCATGCCCTCATTGTCATCATACTGACGATAAGAGCGCTGTCCGTAACCGCCCTGCTGACCATAGCCGCCACCACGCTGCTGATAACCGCCGCGCTGCTGACCGTAACCACCGCCACGCTGCTGACCGTAGTTGCCACGGTTGCTGTAGTTGTTGCGCTGTGGACGCTCGCCGTCATTGCTGCGGTTGCCTAAGCCTGCACCGAAACCTTCAGGAAGGAAACCTCCCTCGTTGTCTCTGTGGCTTGGTGCACCGTATGATGCACGCTGTGATGTGATGCGCACGCGCTGACGTGGCTGGCGTGACTGATAACCACCCTCACGGGCTGACTCATTGTTTACATTAGCAGAGCCTTGCTCCTGAATGTTGTTCTCTGTTTCCATCATTGTCTTGTACTTTGTTGGATTTGTTGTTGTTTTTGTTGTTCTTTATATATATAATAAGGTGTATGCCTCACGGCCAACCTTCTTCATCTTAGTATTTAACTGCTAAACCGCAAAACCGCTTTAACCGTCTTAACCGTAAAACCGTTTTAACCGTCTTAACCGTAAAACCGCTTTAACCGTCTTAACCGTAAAACCGCTTTAACCGTCTTAACCGTAAAACCGTTAAATACCCGTATAGTTGCTTGGAGTGATGTTCATCAGCTCTGCCTTCACGGCATCACTAACCTCAAGAGTCTGTATGAACTCGTGGATGGTCTCCTCGTCCATGTGCTTGTTGGTACGTGTGAGGGCCTTCAGTGCCTCGTATGGGTGTGGGTACGCCTCACGGCGGAGGATTGTCTGAATAGCCTCTGCCACGACAGCCCATGTGTTGTCGAGATCCTTCTGCAGTGCCTCCTCGTTGAGGATGAGCTTGCGAAGACCCTTGAGCGTGCTCTGTATAGCGATGACGCTGTGACCGAGAGGCACACCGATGTTGCGGAGTACGGTAGAGTCGGTGAGGTCACGCTGCAGACGGCTTACAGGAAGCTTCTGTGCGAGGAACTGAAGAATGGCGTTAGCGATGCCGAGGTTACCCTCAGAGTTCTCGTAGTCGATAGGGTTCACCTTGTGTGGCATAGCGCTGGAGCCAACCTCGCCAGCCTTGATCTTCTGCTTGAAGTACTCCATAGAGATATACATCCAGAAGTCGCGGTCGAGGTCTATGATGATTGTGTTGATACGACGGATGGCATCGAAGATAGAGCCGAGATGGTCGTAGTTTGATATCTGTGTGGTATATTGCTCACGCTGCAGTCCGAGCTTCTCGCTTACGAACCTGTTGCCGAACTCCTTCCAGTCATACTGTGGGTAAGCCACGCGGTGAGCGTTGTAGTTACCTGTAGCACCACCGAACTTTGCGGTGTATTTGCAAGCCTTCAGTGTGTCGAGCTGCTCCTGCAGACGATATACGAAGACCATGATCTCCTTGCCGAGGCGTGTAGGCGAAGCAGGCTGACCGTGTGTCTTGGCGAGCATCGGAACGTCCTTCCACTCCTCTGCGTAGTCGGCGAGCTGCTGGATGAGCTCCTCCACCTGTGGGATGAAGACCTCTGCGAGTGCGTCCTTTACAGAGAGAGGCACGCTGGTGTTGTTGATGTCCTGTGAGGTGAGACCGAAGTGTATGAACTCACGGCTCTGCTCGAAGTAACCCTCACCGAGCTGCTCCTTCTCAAGCTTGTCGAGCTGCTCCTTGATGAAGTACTCCACGGCCTTCACATCGTGGTTCGTAACCTTCTCGATATCCTTCACGCGCTGAGCATCCTCCTCAGAGAAGTTCTCGTAGATGGCGCGAAGGGTAGGGAAGAGCTTCCGATCGAAGTCCTTCAACTGTGGCAAAGGGAGTTCACAGAGTGTGATGAAGTATTCAATCTCTACTCTAACACGATACTTGATGAGTGCATACTCGGAAAAATAACGAGCCAACTCGGCAGTCTTTCCACGGTAACGGCCATCAATAGGAGAGATGGCGGTAAGCAAATCCAGATTCATAATAATTATTCTAAATACGTATTCTTTGTTAATTTCGTTGCAAAGGTACATAAAAAAAATGATACTACAATATAAATAAGGAGAAAAATTCAAAGAAAAATGCAATTCGTTGAAAATAAATCTGCGAAACATTTCCAAAATGTTAAATAAGCATAAAAGATGGTATGTAATGTTGTGGTATTGGCATAAAATTCTTAATT
>CAMADY010000094.1 GCA_945831805.1 uncultured Prevotellaceae bacterium | reverse complement strand
GTTCTAAGAAACTATAGGAAGCCCAAGGTTACCTAGGATATTTATAGGAAGACCTCCTCACTTTTAGCTTACCAGCTTCACCAGCCATTCTACTAGGAAAGCACCGTAGATCAGGACTATGTATCTCAGCACCTTGCCTACCGTTATCGAGAGGAACGTTATTACTATGTTCGCCCTCATCAAACCGAGAAGTATCGTAATGGCAGAGCCAAGCAGCGGAATGAAAGCGAAGAAGCCCATGTAGGCTCCCCTGCCTCGCACGAAGCGTCGCGCCTTGTCCATCTGTTCCGGCTTCACATGCAGATACTTCTCAAACCACTCGACCTTGCCGAGCCTTCCCACGCCGTAGTTGAAGACACTGCCGAGGACGTTGCCAATGGTGCCGAAGATTATCAGCTCCCACGCATCGCATCCTGCCGCCAGCAAGCCAAGCATCACCGCCTCGCTGGAGAATGGTAAGAAGCTACCGGCGAGGAATGCTGAAAGCAACATGCCCCATGGGCCGAACTGTATGAGAAAATCTAACATAGTTACACGTTTGTATGGTTGTGGGAATTGGGGGCAGCCCCTTTTCCCACCGGTTAAGCGGTTGTGTGGTTTGGGAATTGGGGGCAGTCCCACCTTCCAAAATTATGCGGTTGAACTCCTTTATGACTTAACGGCTTGTTGACTTAATGCCTACAAATCCGTTGTCAGGAATGTGGTGTAGAGGTAATAAGGCAAGTATAGCCAGAACGGTGTTATGATACCGAAGACGAGAGCCATCGTCACCTTGAACGGTTTGTCTGGCCCTGTCACCGTCTTCATTGCCGGAACGATGAGCACGAAGAGATATATCCAGTAGAGCGTTGCCGCACCTACCGCAAGTCCTGCGAGGTATGCCCATTTCTGCATCTCCCCGATGTCGTATCTCTTCCGCTTCTTTCGCGGCAAAAACATCTTTAAATTCACCATACTTATTTTGTAGGAAAGTGAATTTTACAGATCCTGACCGATGTCGCGGCGGTTGTACTTACCCTCAAACTTGATCTTCTCGGCCTCCAGGAAAGACTTTCTCAGAGCCTCTTCCTTATTGGCACCGTATGAGCTGACGCAGATTACGCGACCTCCGGCCGTAACAACCTGACCGTCCTTCATCGCTGTACCTGAGTGGAACACGATGGAACCCTCGACGTCCTCGATGCCGGTGATTGGGAATCCCTTCTTGTAGTCGCCAGGATAACCACCGCTAACCATCATCACGCAGACAGCACTGCGTGGGTCGAACTCTATCTGCTTCGTATCGAGATTGCCCTCAGCAACGCCTTCAAGGAGGTCAACGAGATCCGACTTGATACGCAGCATCACCGACTCTGTCTCTGGGTCACCCATGCGGCAGTTGTACTCGATGACCATTGGCTCGCCCTTCACGTTGATAAGGCCGAAGAATATGAAACCCTTGTAGCAAATATTCTCCTCAGCAAGGCCGTCAACGGTAGGCTTTATGATGCGCTCCTCTACCTTCTGCATCCACTCCTTCGTAGCAAATGGAACAGGTGTAACGCTTCCCATGCCACCGGTGTTAAGACCTGTGTCGCCCTCACCGATACGCTTGTAGTCCTTTGCCTCAGGCAGAATCTTGTAGTTCTTGCCGTCTGTGAGCACGAAGACAGAGCACTCTATGCCAGAGAGGAACTCCTCAATGACCACGCGTGAGCTTGCATTGCCGAACATACCTCCGAGCATCTCGCGGAGCTCCTTCTTTGCCTCTTCGAGAGTGTCGAGGATGAGTACACCCTTACCTGCGCAGAGACCGTCAGCCTTCAATACGTAAGGTGCTTCGAGTGTCTCAAGGAACTTCAAGCCCTCTTCGAGGTGCTCGCCGTCAAATGTCTCGTAAGCAGCGGTAGGAATGTTATGACGCTTCATGAATGCCTTGGCGAAGTCCTTGGAACCCTCCATCACGGCGCCAGCCTTTGAAGGTCCTATGACAGGAACGTTCTTCGTACGCTCGTCCTTGCCGAGGTTGTCGTAGATACCCTTCACCAATGGATCCTCAGGACCTACAACGACCATCTGCACGTTCTTCTCAACGATGAACTGCTTGATAGCTTCGAAGTCGTCTGCCTTCATTGCTACGTTGACACCCTTGCCACCAACGCCGTCTGTTCCGGCATTACCTGGAGCAATGTACAATGTCTCACACTTCGCACTCTGTGCAATCTTCCATGCCAAAGCATGCTCGCGGCCTCCTGAGCCTAAAAGTAGAATATTCATAAGTATCTCCCCCCCCTACCCTCTATATTAGAGAGGTAGCCGGATTGTTTATGGAGGGATTATCCGGCTGTTATTGTTATTATTTTGTTATTTCAGGAAATCATCGAAATATCTCGTTATTCTCTCATGCAGATGCACCGACAGATGTCCACGCATGTTATGCTCCTCACCCGGGTAGATGTAGAAATCAGGTTGCGTGCCGGCTTCATTACAGGCATTGATGAATCCCAGAGCATGCTGTGGCACCACCACGGGGTCGTTGGCACCTATTATTATCTGCAACCTTCCGTTCAGGTCTTTTGCCTTTCTAAGCAGCGATGTCTTGGTGTAACCTTCCGGATTCTGCCCCGGCGTGTCCATGTAACGCTCTCCGTACATCACCTCATACCATTTCCAGTCGATGACAGGACCTCCTGCCACGCCTGCCTTGAAGACATCCGGATAGTTTGTCATCAGCGAGATGGTCATGTAGCCGCCATAGCTCCATCCGTGAACGCCGAGGCGGCTCTTGTCAACATACGGCAATGCAGAGAACTCCTCCACGAACTTCATCTGGTCCTTCATCTCCTCCTGACCGAGCTGACGGAACGTCACCTGCTCAAATTCCTTGCCACGGTTCTCTGAGCCACGGCTGTCGAGGACATAGACGATGTAACCCTTCTGCGCCATATAGATCTCCCATGATCGTGCAGCGAAGTTCCATGAGTCGTTGACGAGATGCGCATGAGGACCGCCATAGACGTACAGCACCGCAGGGTATTTCTTCTTCGGGTCGAAGTCAGGCGGCAACACCTCACGATATTTTAGGTTCGTAATGCCATCAGCAGCAGTTGTATTCCCCTTCGATATGTGTGGTAAGGCATAACCTTCCCATGGATTCTTTGCCGTGAACAGCATCTTCTCAGAATAGTTCTGCCTATCGATGCATACCAGCTGATAGCCACGCGGAACATCAGGGTTCGAGAAGGTGTTGATAAGGTAAGAGCCATCGTCAGAGAGCTTACCGTCACAGACACCGTATGTAGCACCAAGCACCTGCATCTCTTTGCCATCGATGGAGAACGAGCAGAGGTTCATCGATGTACACTCCTTGACATTCGCCTTAACGATGACGCTCTTTGTCTTGCTGTTGAAGCCGAGGATGTCACGTACAATGTAATCCTTGTTCGTTATTAGCTTGCCATCATTCTGCTTGCCGTTGGCATTGTTCTGCTTGGCATAGCTGGCATTTTGCTGATCATAGTCAGTACCTGTTACGACACGTATGAAGTTGCCTTCGGTATCATAAAGGAAAAGTCTCATAAAACCATCCTTCTGACTGAACAGCAAGAACTTATTGCTATCCCATGGAAGGAAAGCAATAGGATGCAGAGGTTCTACATACTTCTCGTCCGTCTCGGTGTAAAGCGTACTCTGCTTCTCACCCGTAAGGGCATCATAGCAGTCGAGCGTTGCCTTGTTCTGATCGCGGTTTAACTCGAAGAGATAGATGCTCTTGCTGTCTGGCGACCATTGTATATTGGTGAAGTATCTGTCCGTAGGATCACCTACATTGAGGTATGTCGTCCTGTCGGCTTTGATGTCATGAACACCGATTGTCACCTTGTGCGATGCCATGCCCGCCATAGGGTATTTGTCGGGTTCGTGGGTAGCGACTCGCGTGAAGGTGTTTACCTGCGGATAATCTGTCACCATTGACTGATCCATGCGGTAAAAGGCGAGCTTCGTGCCGTCTGGCGACCAGAACGTGCCTTTCTCTATGCCGAACTCATTGCGATGCACCGACTGTCCATAGACAATCTCGCGTGAGCCGTCGGAGGTCAGCTGGCGCTCCGTGCCGTCAGAGAGTCTAAGCCATAGGTTGCTGTCCTTGAGGAAAGCATCGGTACGGCTCTTCGCGTTCCATTCCAAAGAACCTTTCTTCTCCTGACTCCACACAATCTTCTTCTTACGGAAGTCATAGAGCATGAGCTTCTTCGGAGCACTGATGAGTGCCAATGGCTCATCGGCGTACGGGAAGGTGGTGCTGAGAAGGTTGATGCCTACTGCGCTGTCATCATCCTTGGACAATACCAATTGCACATCATCAAGGGTGAAGAGTGATTCTGCTGAGCTATCACAGACCTTGGAACTTTTCTTTGCAGTGAACTTGGCATCACTATCCTCGGAAAGCAGCTTCACCCCGAATACGTCAAGAGACATGAGGGCATTTCCCCACCACGTGTAATAACGCCGTTCTGGCGTCATGGCGTGGTAGTTTCTTCCTCCAAAGTTGAGGTCTTCGAGTGTGAAAAGTTTTTCTTGTGCCATAGTCAACGCATGTGGTAACACCGCAAGCAACATAGCCATTAAAACGGATTTCAACGGAAATGCTGCAAGCAAAATCGCCAAGAACTTAATCCTCGTCGCGCTTAAAGAACTTTTTGCGGTCATGCTGTCTGTCCTCCCTTGTCTCTCTCTTGCGGAAAGGCTTGTCACCATCCTTGCGGAAGCCACCCTTGCGGAACGGTTTTTCGTCATCATTGAATTCACGGCGCTTACCCTTATAACCCTCTCCCGCACGGCGACCGAACGACTTGCGCTTTCCATCCTCGTCACGGTGCTTACCGAACGGACGGCGGTCACGATCGAGGGAGCGGAAACGGAAGGAGAGGATGTCTGCCGCTTCGTTGCTGATTTGTTCCTCCTGCTGCTTGTCGTAGTCGCGCTTCTGCCATGAGCGGCGCTTCTCTGCCATCTTCTGTTTCTCCTCTTCAGTCTTAACTGTGCCACCTTCTTCGCGGAAGTCCTTGAAGTTGCCGGCAAACATCATGTACTTGCGGAACTCGCACTCAAGGGAACCATTATAGAGAGACACCTTCAGCGAAGGCTTGAGGCCTATGGCGTGGAAACACTCCTCCTTGTACGAGAGCACCCATGCCTCGCTGCCCTTAAAGGCGTTCTTGAATCGGTTGCCGATCATCTTGTAGGTGTCGAGGAGGTTCATCGTAGAGATACGCTCACCGTATGGAGGGTTGGTTACTATGATAGGATACTGCTCCTCCGGAATGTCGTTCTCCTTACGCCACTTGGCGGTGTCCATGTCCGCAAAGTCCTGCTGTGCTATGGTGACAATGCTGCTTACGCCAGCTGCCTTGACATTGTTCGTTGCCATGTTTACGGCCTTGTAGTCAATATCGTAGCCGAAGATGTGGTGTGTAAACTCACGCTCCTTGCTGTCGTCGTTATAGATGGAGTCGAAGAGGTCGGCATCGAAGTCTGGCCACTTTTCGAAGGCATACTCCTTGCGAAAGACACCCGGTGCGATGTTCTGTGCTATCAGAGCAGCCTCGATAGGCAGCGTGCCACTACCGCACATAGGGTCGATGAAGTCCGTCTCACCCTTCCATCCCGTCATCATTATCATACCGGCAGCGAGAACCTCGTTGAGCGGTGCCTCCACCTGCTCCTGACGATAACCACGCTTGTGGAGCGACTCACCAGAGGAGTCGAGTGAGAGCGTTGCCTCGGTGCATATTACGCGACCGTCCTCGTCCTTCTTGTCTGCAACGTGTACGTTGAGACGCACGTCAGGGTCGCTGACGGAGATGTTTGGTCGCCTGCCCGTCTTCTCGCGGAACTGATCCACGATGGCATCCTTAACCTTGTATGTCACGAAGCGTGAGTTCGTGAAACCCTCGGAATACACCACGCTGTCAACTGTAAACGTCTTTCCGTCGAGGATGTATTCGCTCCAGTCAATCTTCTGTATCTGATCGTACATCTCGTCTGCGCTCTTCGCCTCGAAGTTGGCGATAGGCTTCAGGATGCGTATCGCAGTACGCAGCGAGAAGTTTGCACGGTACATCATTTCCTTGTCACCGGAGAACGACACCATTCGTCTGCCCTTCTCCACATTGTTGGCCCCGAGCTCTGTCAGCTCCTGTGCCAGCACATCTTCCAGACCCATGAAGGTCTTGGCAATCATTTCAAATTCCATTAAATCTTTTATCTTGTTTTTCTGTTTTCTTGATTTTAAATCTTGCGAATCACCGTAAAGTACACCGTCGAAAAATTTCCCATCTTCCACTTTTCATTTTCCACTTTACCGGTACTCCTCATCGCGGAACTTCCTGCGCACCTTGCGTCCGCCTGGCTCCACGTCTGTCGTAACCCATTCGTTGGCGCCTATCACGCTGCCCTTACCGATGGTGATACGGCCCAGTACGGTGGCGTTACTATACACGATGACGTCGTCGCGGAGGATAGGATGGCGAGGGATGCCCTTGATAGGGTTACCATCTTCATCGAGAGGGAACGAGAGTGCTCCGAGCGTCACACCCTGATAGAGCTTCACGTTGTTGCCAATGATACACGTAGCACCAATAACGACGCCCGTTCCATGGTCGATGGTGAAGTGGTGGCCTATCTCTGCAGCGGGGTGAATATCTATGCCCGTCTCGGAGTGCGCCAGCTCACTGATCATTCGAGGTATGAGAGGCACGCCGAGGACATGCAGCTCATGTGCCAGACGGTAGTTCGTAAGGGTACGTATGACGGGATAGCAGCTGATGATCTCACCGAAGCACGTCGCTGCCGGGTCGCCGTTGAATGCCGCCTCCACATCCGTTGCGAGAACGGCACGTATCTTCGGCATGCGGCTGACCACCTCTGCCGTAATATCCTTCGCCTTCTGGCGTATCTCCTCGATGGAAATCTGCTCATCGTCCTCTATTCCGAAGCAGAGGCCTGCGATAATCTGCTTCTTCATCAGTCGCGAGAAGCGCTCCAGTGCCACGCCGATGTGATATTTCATCGTGTCCTGCGTCACCTTCGACTGACCGAAATATCCTGGAAACAGTATGCCTCGCGCCAGCTGCACAATCTCGGTGAGGGCATCATTTGAAGGCAACGGCACATTGTCGTGCACCTGATGGAACAAGCCCTTCACGCTCTCTGGCGAAGAAAGCTCGTCAACCGTTTTTGTTATGATATCTGTTATATTTTGCATAGTCTTCATATTTTCGATGCAACGTGCGAAGCATCCTCACACGAAAGAAATAGCGAGTGTCAGCAAAGCTGGCTCGCGGTCGCTTGCGAATTTCTGAGTGCAAAGTTACACAATTTTTCTCATATACGCAAACTTT
>CAMADY010000093.1 GCA_945831805.1 uncultured Prevotellaceae bacterium | reverse complement strand
TTTTGCAAAGGTACAAAAAAAATCCGTAACAACAGAACTTTTTGTTGTTTTTTTGATATTCGTCTATGTTTTAGTGGAGAAGCATTTCGTTTCACAGAAAAGCGTTTCTGTTTTCGCAGAGGACCTTTCCTTGCTTCCACCGAAAAACATCTCATCAGAAGTTACAGCCCACATAGACATAGAAACATCCGAGAAGATTTCTCGACATCATACGTCCGTTGCCATATTGGTAATAGAACATAATACTCTGTGTACCAGCAAACCACGGACCGTTGTTCCAGATAACGGAGAAGCGCAGGTTACCATTGAAGGCGATATTCTTACGTCCGAAATCCTCTATGGTTTTGAAGAAGTCGCCTGGGCGTGAGTTACTATTGACATATTCCGTCTTCTCCTTCTGAACGAGATAACCAAAGGCACCTGTCAACTCTCCTGCTGCCAGCCAGTTCTTGGAAAACACCCAGTTATATCCATATCCACAGGTTAGCGAATATTCATTATTCTTCATATTACTGTAGCTTGGAGGTGCCATCGTGTTGTCGCCATATCTAGTGTTTACAAGATGCGACAGCTTTTCCCAATCAAAAGTCACCCTATTATGAGCATACTGCGCACCGAGAAGCAGTGAACCGGCAGATTTCAGCTGTCTGTTCGTCTGACTGAAAGCCGCCTGATGACTGTAATGCCTGTAATTGCACACATAGTAGAAACTTACTCTCGTCATGCCTACGTTCACACCATCAAACCCGACGCCTCTCAGATTATCCGTCATATCAAAACCCTTGTATTTCAGTTTCCGGACCTTGTACAGTCCACCTACACGTCGATAAAAAAGGTCGAGTCCAAAGGCTGAGCTATATACAGAACCGCCCAAATCCATGTCATCACCACTCATAAAGAGCGACTTGATATCTATGTTGTAACCAAGAAAGAGGAATCGCCAACCGAAGAACGGTCCAATGCGTGTGCGCCACTCAGGCATCGCGCTCAACTGCAGTTCGTCACCGGCACTGATATTGAAGAGTTCAAAGCGTGTCGTTACCTGAACCATAGCCTGCCAGTTATATGTCTGCACGTCTATATAGTTGGGATCACGCGGTGGCGAAAGAATCCGGTCAGCAAAGTAGTAAGCACGCTTCAGCCACGACTGTTTCTTAATAACGGTATCTCTTCTCAGAACCTCCTTTGCATCATACGTATATGGTTCCTGCACGGTCGTCATACTATCAGCAACACTCACTGTATCGTTTTGTGCCGATACAGTGAGTGTGAAGATGCATATTATGAATAGTATGAATATGTTCTTTTTCATTAAGATGCCTTACGCTGACAGAAGCGTCTGCTTCATGACTTTAGAACTTTGCAAGGATATAGTCAAGCGCCCAGTTGGTAGGTGTAGCGCTGAGAGCCGTACACTGGCAGTCGCCACGTCCCTGCAATGTTTCAACAACAGCTTGAATAAGTGGTTGCTGCACGTATTTCGGATTCTCAATTATTATCTCCTGAATACCTTCGGACGTATGGAGACGTATCGGATTGTAGTCGAATACCGAGAAGCATAGAATGCCCTCCGTACCTATTATCTCTATGCAGTCCTCACGTGCCGACTCATGACCGGCAAAACACCATGAACCACTTCCCGGCAGACCATTCTCGAATCTGAAGCAGGCACTAACAGAGTCTTCCGCCTGATAGAGCCCGGCGAGGTTGGCAGAATAGCCATGCGCCTTCACTATGACTCCAAAGAACTGTTGCAGCAAGTCAAGCTGATGAGGTGCGAGATCATAGAAATATCCACCTCCGGCTATGTCCGGTTGTATGCGCCACGGTCGTGCCTCTGGCGCATTGTAGTCAACTTCTCGCGGAGGACACGCAAAACGTATCTGTACATTCAGCGGTTTGCCGATGCTTCCGTTATCCAGCAGTTCCTTTACCTTCTGGAAATATGGTAGATACCTTCTATAGTAAGCGACGAAACAAGGTACATGGGTCTCTTGCGACACACGGTTTATGCGTGCGCAGTCATCGTAAGATGCTGCCATCGGCTTCTCCACATAGACTGGCTTTCCGGCACGCATTGCCATTATAGCGTATGTAGCATGGCTTGATGGTGGCGTTGCAATATATACCGCATTGACATCCGGATCGTCTATCAACGCCTGAGCATCAGTGTACCATTTAGGCACACCATGACGCTCTGCGTATGATCGCGCCCTGTCTGCATTACGGCTCATCACTGCCACGATGCTGGAGCCCTCAACCTGATTGAAGGCTGGACCACTCTTATATTCAGTGACCTCACCGCATCCTACGAATCCCCAACGTATCTCTTTCATTTTAGCAAACAACTAAACGATTAACCGAACAACCGATTAACCGACAAACCGAACAACCGATTAACCGATTAACCGACAAACCGATTAACCGTACAACCGTACAACCGTACAACCGCCAATTACTTCTTGTCGTTCTTCTTTGCAGCAGGCTTTACAGAACCCTTCTTGTATGCCTTGTTAAGACCGGCAATAATCTCGTTTGTGATATCAATGCCCTTGTCTGCATAGAGAATGTTGTCGCCAGACTTTGAAAGGATCATAGTATATTTCTTGTCCTTGTTGTACTTGGCGAGATAATGCTGCAGCGAGTCATGGAGAGCAACGTTAAACTTGTTTGTCTCCTCCTGGAACTCTGCACCGAGACGCTGCTGAAGAGCCTCAAGGTCTGCATTCTGCTTCTGAAGGCCAGCCTGAATCTGCTCTGCCTGCTCACGGGTGTAAGCGTTCTGCTGAAGCTTCTGCTGAAAATTTGCTGCTGCTGACTGAAGAGCCTGTCCCTTCTGCTGGAGGGTGCTCTGAATGTTCTGACTCTTCTTCTCAAGAATGAGGGAATACTCCTTACAGTACTCATACTGGCTCATCAGCGAGTCAACCTCTACATAGGCAATCTTGAGTTCCTTTGGAGCTACAGTGTTGGCTGTTGCCGGTTCTTCTGACTTAGGAGAATTGTCACATGATGTGAACATAACAGAGGCTGTTGCTGCTACAGCAATTGCCAAAAAGAAGTTTTTCTTTGTCATTTCTATGTATATTATTTGTTTATTTTCAGTATTTTTATTAACTTTGCAACGTAATTTTTGCAGAATATGTTGCAAACTTGCTGCAAAGTTAATCATAAATTCTGAAATCAGCGCTATTTACATATATAAAAAATACTAAATTATGACAAAAAAAGACTTAAAACCAGAAAGTGTCTTCCGTTTCTTCGGTGAAATAAACAATATTCCACGTCCATCGAAGCACGAAGAGAAGATGCAGGCGTACCTTCTTCGTTTTGCAGAAGAGCGCAATCTGGAAGTCCGTAAAGACGCTACCGGCAACATCGTTATCCGCAAGAAAGCCACCGCTGGCATGGAGGAGAAGCCTGTGCTTATCTTCCAGAGTCACATGGATATGGTTTGTGATAAGCTTGTCGATCATGAGATAGACTTCCTCAACGACCCCATCAAGACATACATCGATGGTGAATGGCTTAAGGCCGAGGGCACAACGCTGGGTGCTGACGATGGCATCGGCTGTGCTATGCAGCTGGCTCTCCTCGACGCAAACGACATTGAGCACGGACCGATAGAGTGCCTCTTCACCGTTGACGAAGAGACGGGGCTTACCGGTGCGCATGGTCTTGAGGGCGACATGCTTACTGGCACGATGCTCCTCAACCTTGACTCTGAGGACGAGGGACTCTTCTACGTATCATGCGCTGGCGGAAAGACGACGACAGCATCCTATATATATAATAAGGTGTCAGCACCTGAGGGAATGTTCTTCATGAAGGCATCACTAAAGGGACTTACGGGAGGTCATTCCGGTGACGATATCAACAAGAAGCGTGCTAATGCACTTAAGATACTCGCACGATTCCTATATCTTGAGCAACAGAAGATGCCGCTTGCACTTGCACAGTTCAATAGCGGCAAGCTCCACAATGCCATTCCTCGCGATGGCAGCATCGTCTTTGCTGTACCTTTCAAGGAGAAGGAGACCGTACGCGTTGACTGGAACATCTTCTGCTCTGAGGTCGAGGAGGAGTTCATCGTAACAGAACCTTCCATGGTTTGGCACATGGAGAGCACCGAGGCAGAACCTGTCATCCCGCAGGATGTCAGCCGACGTATCATCATGTCCCTGCAGGCTGTCCACAACGGAGTATTCAGCGTCTGTCAGGACAAGAGCCTCGGCGACATCACAGAGACATCCTCTAACACAGCCTCTGTCGTAACCACCGCCGACAAGTGCACTATCGTATGCAGCCAGCGCTCCAACGTGATGAGCAACCTTGAGAACATGGTAAACACCGTAAGTGCTGTCTTCGAACTCGCCGGTGCCGATGAGATAATCCACAACGACGGCTATCCGGCATGGAAGATGAACCCAAACAGCCACCTCCACCAGACGGCACAGCAGTGCTACCGTTCACTCTTCAACACAGAACCTACCGTCATCGGCATTCACGCTGGCCTTGAGTGCGGACTATTCTCAGAGAAGTACCCACAGCTCGACATGCTGTCCGTCGGTCCTACCATGCGTGGCGTGCACTCACCAGACGAGCGACTCCTCATACCTACGGTAGAGAAGGTATGGCAGCTTATCATAGAATTACTAAAAAACATATAAAACAATGAAGAAGTATTGTCTTGACCTAACAGTAAAGTCAGTAGAGCACATCAACGAGAAGTATGTGCTGTTGAAGCTTACGCACTCTGAGCCATTGCCAGAGATGCTCCCAGGACAGTTCGTAGAGGTACAGGTAGCTGATTCCCCTCAGACCTTTCTCCGCCGTCCCATCTCCATCAACAACGTAGATTATGCTCTCAACGAACTCCACCTCCTCGTGGCTGTAGTCGGCGAGGGTACACGCCACATGTCAATGCTCCGCGAGGGCGATGCGCTGAACGTCATGCTGCCTCTCGGCAATGGCTTCACCATGCCTCAGGACGCAACGAAGAAGCACCTGCTTGTTGGTGGTGGCGTAGGTGTTGCTCCCCTACTCTACCTTGGCAAGAAGATCAAGGAGATGGGCGCTGAGCCTACATTCCTCCTTGGCGCACGCTCTGCAAAGGACCTGCTCATGATTGACGCATTCAAGGCTGTAGGCAGGGTGTTCATCACCACTGAGGATGCTTCTGAGGGCGAAAAGGGATTCGTTACGAACCATTCCATCCTCCAGCAGGAGAAGTTCGACCTCATCTCTACCTGCGGCCCAAAGCCTATGATGGTTGCCGTGGCTAAGTTCGCGGAACAGTCACAGACGGAGTGCGAGGTGAGCCTTGAGAACAAGATGGCGTGCGGACTTGGTGCATGCCTCTGCTGTGTAGAAAAGACCAACGACAAGGGCAACATCTGCATCTGTACGGAAGGTCCGGTTATTAACGCTAAAAGATTGAACTGGTAAAAGATGGCAAACATACAAGTAAAGATTGGTCAGCTGGAGATGAAGAACCCAGTGATGACCGCATCAGGAACATTCGGTTACGGTGTGGAGTTTCAGGACTTCGTACCACTCGACCAGATTGGTGGCATAATCGTTAAGGGCACTACCCTCAACCATCGTGAGGGCAACGACTATCCTCGTATGCACGAGACTCCAAGCGGCATGCTCAACTGCGTAGGCCTGCAGAACAAGGGTGTTGACTACTTCTGCAACAATATCTATCCTACAATCAAGGATATCGACACCAACATGATCGTCAATGTCAGCGGCTCATGCGTGGAGGACTATGGCGAGTGTGCTGCACGTGTCAATGAGCTGGATAAGATTCCTGCTATCGAGCTAAACATCTCATGTCCTAACGTAAAGCATGGCGGCATGGCATTCGGCACCACAACGGAAGGTGCAGCCAGTGTAGTGCGCGAGGTTCGCAAACGCTACGACAAGACTCTCATCGTGAAGCTATCGCCAAACGTAACGGATGTTACGGAGATAGCACGTGCAGTAGAGGCTGAGGGTGCCGACAGCGTATCTCTCATCAACACCCTCATGGGCATGGCGATAGACATAGAGCGTCGCAAGCCATTACTCTCCATCGGTACGGGCGGCCTCTCGGGTCCTGCCGTTAAGCCGGTTGCAGTACGCATGGTAAATCAGGTTTCAAAGGCTGTGAAAATTCCCGTTATCGGACTTGGCGGCATCTGCAACGCAAAGGATGCCATAGAGTTCTTCATGGCGGGTGCTTCTGCCATTGAGATAGGAACAGCAAACTTCCTCGACCCTGCAGTAACCATAAAGGTTAGAGATGGTATCAACGAGTGGCTCGACAGCCATAATATTAAGGATCTCAAAGAAATAATAGGCGTAATCTAACAATGATTTCACCAAACAATAACATGCCGCCGCATCATGGTATGCCCTCTACAATGCAGGGCATGCCACAGGTGCGCATGGCGATTCTCGATTCAAACACACTGACGTGCCTGGGCTTGCAGCAGCTTCTCAGCGACATGCTGCCGATGGCAGACATAGTAGTGTTCAACTCCATCAAGGAGCTGCAGGCATACGAAGACCAACGCATAGCGCACATCTTCGTTGCATCACGCATATATTTCGAGAATATGCAGTATTTTCAGGAAAACCATAAGCGTGCCATCGTCCTCGTCAACGGTGACATGGCTATCAAGGATGTCTTCACGCTAAATGTCTGCCAGAACGTGAAGAAACTCGTTAAGGGCATCATGGCACTGCAGCATCGGGGACACTCAAACAGCATAGCGATGATGAAATCCAATTCCAGCGCTGCACTGCTTTCACCACGCGAGACGGAGGTGGCAGTGCTCCTATGCAAGGGCTATATCAATAAGGAAGTAGCAGACAAACTCAACGTCAGTCTATCCACCATAATCTCCCACCGCAAGAATATAATGGAGAAGCTTCGTGCACGTTCCCTCGCCGACATCATCATCCACTGCGTCACCAACGGCATCCTCAGCATCGAAGACCTTTAACACAATTAGAAAGACAGTGCTTCCGCCTTCTCTCTATCCCATCCAAGTATAGTTGAAGGCGGCGCTTCCGTCTTCCCTCAACAAGAAAAGAAATGAATTACATAGGACTAATCATAGCCATCGCCACATTCTTTATCATCGGAACATTCCATCCCATCGTCATAAAGTCGGAGTATTACTTCGGCACACGTTGCTGGTATGTATTCCTCATTGTCGGCATACTCTTTATTGGAACATCCCTTACAGTAGAGGATCAGATTCTCAGCAACATTCTCGGTGTCATAGGCTGCTCATGCCTATGGAGCATCCTCGAAATCTTCGAACAGAAACAGCGTGTCAAGAAGGGTTGGTTCCCTATGAACCCCAAACGCAAGGCCGACTACGAAGACTGATTCACGAAGCTATATCACACAGAAAGAAATCGAGTAGGAGGAAAACGAAGTAGTTTTCTTCCTACTTTCGTTTTCCGACCT
>CAMADY010000092.1 GCA_945831805.1 uncultured Prevotellaceae bacterium | reverse complement strand
CCGATATTTAACAACTTTTATACTATTGATAGTACAAACAGCTGCAAAACTCGGAGTTAATAACCAAACCACCACATCACTGCACAATGACTTCGTAGGCTTTAGGAGCGAGCGGCTGCATGGTGTTGCTCTGCTTGTCCCACCAGAGGAGCTGATCGCCGGTGAGGTCTATGGATACGGTCTTTGTCTCGCCAGCCTTCAGCGATACACGCTCGAAGGCACGGAGCATCTTCAGAGGTCCGTCGGTGTCCTTAGGATTGCGGAGATACACCTGAACTACCTCGTCGCCATCCATCGTGCCGCTGTTCTTCACGTTCAGCGTGACGGTGCAGCGGTCGGCAGACTTCTTCACCTTCGGCTTCGACTTCTCGAAGGTGGTGTATGAAAGGCCATAGCCGAATGGGAAGAGTGGCTCGCCGGTGAAGTAGCGGTATGTGCGACCGCTGTTCTTACCGTCGGCAGACTTACCCGTCATGGTGTAGTCGAAGAAATCCGGCAGGTCGTTGACGCTCTTGTAGAACGTGACAGGCAGCTTTCCGCTTGGGTTATAGTCACCGAAGAGTACGTCGGCAACGGCATCGCCGCCACGCTCTCCCGGGTACCATGCCTGAAGGATGGCGTCGCAGGTCTCCAGTTCCGGCACGAGAGCGATGGCAGAGCCTGAGCAGTTTACGAAGATTACCTTCTTTCCGGCATCGTGGATAGCCTTCAGGAGGTTACGCTGAGCGTCAGGGAGCTCGATGTCCGTACGGTCGCCGCCCTTGAAGCCCTTTGCATCGACCTTCATCTCCTCACCCTCAAGGCGTGGAGATATGCCACCGACGAAGATTACGGTCTCGGCATCCTTCAGCTGCGCAAGGAGCGACTCCTGCGTGAGTTCCGTCTGATGCGTTATGTCGAACTGGAAGTGCGCCATGCCGGAGAGCTGCAGGTAGTCTATCTGTATGTTGTATTCCTCGCCAGCCTTGACCTTTATGTCGTTGTTGCGCTTCTGCACGCCGTGAGCCTGGAAGAAGCGGTTGTAGATGGTGTCGCCGTTGATGATGAGACGCATACCCTCGTCGCCCTCCACGCTGAACCTCAGCTTGCCGTCAGCCTTCGGACGCAGTATGCCGGTATAGCGAGCGGAGAAGTTCTCGAGTTCCACACCCGGTGCGAACACCGTTGCGCCACCGTTGTTCTGGTAGATGGAGGTGGTGAAGCGCTTCGTAGCAACGGGTGCAGTGGAGCCCCCACCCTGCCCTCCCCGTGGGGAGGGTGTTTGATTACCAACAGACTGTCCAAGGTTCGTATCGTTCCAGTATTCCGCCAGCATACCCTGCTGACCGTCTGCCGTGAATATCTCCGGGAAATGGCTTACAGGCACGCTGTTGTTTACCCAACCGGCACCGCTGACATACTTCGCTTGCGGATACTTCTTTTGAATACCCTGAAGGATAGTAACGGTCTGCGTAGGATAGCCATTGTAGTTACCCCACTGCATGACGGAGTCGTTGGCGTTAGGGCCGATAACAGCGAGGCCTCTCCCCCCGCCCTCCCCAGTTGGGAGGGAGCCATTCTTCCTGAGCGGAAGAATGTTATTCTTATTCTGCAACAATACTATTGACTGCTGCGCCATCCTGTATGCCAGGTCCTTATGCTCCTTTGAGCAAAGCACGGACTCCGGAATCTTTGACCATGGCGAGAGATTGTCGGGATCGAGTTCACCGAGCATGAAGCGACCAACGAGGAGGCGCTTGAGCGATACGTCGATGTCAGACTCCTTCAGCTTGCCCTCCTTGACAGCCTTCGGTATAGACTTATATACAGAGCCGCAGTTGTTGTCCGTTCCGGCGAGAACAGCCTTTGCGGCAGACTCCTGCGCATTCTTCGTAACCTCGTGGCAGCCCTTCTGGTGGAAGTCGCGGATGGCACCGCAGTCAGAGACCACGATACCCTTGAAGCCCCATTCGTTGCGGAGTATCTGCTGCAGGTAGCGTGTCTGTCCGCAGCAAGGCTCACCGTCGATGGCCTGGTATGCGCACATCACCTCTGCCACGTTGCCCTTCTGCACGAGCGACTTGAAGGCAGGCAGGTATGTCTCCCAGAGGTCACGCTCCGGAAGGTTCTCTATGTTGAAGCTGTGGCGGTTCCATTCCGGACCGGAGTGTACGGCATAGTGCTTGGCGCAGGCTAACAATTTGTAGCCCCCACCAAACCTCCCCGAGGGGAGGCTTTCTGAATTACCAAAATTATTGAGCGAGCCATTACCATTTAAAGACTCTCCCCCTCGGGGGAGTTGGTGGGGGGCTCCCTGCAATCCATCAACCGCCGCGAGTCCCATCCTTTCGGTGAGGTATGGGTCTTCGCCGTAGGTCTCCTGTCCCCTACCCCATCGTGGATCGCGGAAGATGTTGACGTTTGGAGTCCAGAAGGAGAGTCCCTGGTAGCGCTTGATGTCGCCGGTGCGCTTCGCCTGATAGTACTTCACGCGTGCCTCATCGCTGACAGCATCGAACACCTTATATAATAATGCATCGTTCCACGAAGCCGCCATCGCCATCGTTATAGGGAAGACGGTGGTGAAACCATTTCGTCCCACGCCATGGAGCGCCTCGTTCCACCACTGGAACTTCGGAATGCCCAATCGTGGAATAGCCTCCGACTGGTCGAGCATCAGCTTAGCCTTCTCTTCGAGGGTAAGGCGCGAAATGAGGTCTTCGGCACGCTGCTCAGCAGAGAGCTGCGGATTCTGGTAAGGCAGCGAGCCCCACCCCGCCCCACCGATGGTTAGTTGCTGCGCCGTGGCAGCATGGCAGGAGAGGAGCATCGCCCCTGCCAGAAGCAGTTGTTTTGTTAGTTTTTTCATCATAGAGTTTTCTATTTGTTTGTGCTTATTTTGATGTATGTATGCAATGGCGTCGCAATAGCTATGCTTTTACCTCGTAATCTCTATCTGATTACAGTGTAATCGCTATGCTTTTACGGTGTAATTGGACAGCTTTTGCAACGCCATTTGCAACATACTGACTATCTGATATTTACAATAGCGTTTGAATCGGAGATGGAAATGGTGCGGTCGTTATTGGCATCAGCCACCCTTCTGTTGAAATTCCCGACGGGTTTTCCGAGGAACCGGTCCGTTGTCATCACGGCATCCCGCATGTCAACGACACCGTCGCTGTTGACATCGCCGACGAGGTACTTGCTGAGTCCTGCGGTAGGGAATGCGTCGAGCAGCGTGTTGAACTCGCAAGGCGTGATAGGAGTGACGGAGCCATGGCGCGGTGTGAACATGCCGCTCATAGTGGTCTGCGCACGGAGAGTGTATTTCTTCCAGTCCGTCGTAGTGCAGAACTGGTAGTATCCGCTGCCATAGCAGTCGTACATCACCACCCACTGATTGTCGGCGATGGTGCGGAAGATGCCGCCGCCCTCAACGGCAACGCTCGTCTGCTGCACAAAGCCCGTAGGCCTGCTCCACTGGCTGCCCGGCTCCATGCCGTCCTTCGGCGTGAGCGTCTCTGCCGTAACGTGCATGATGCCGCCGGAACCTTCGTTCTTGTAGATCATGTGGTAGAGCTGGTCGCCCTCGTCATATACGATGTCGGCATCGATGGTAGAGGAACCGCGGTCGTAGAAGAACTGCGGATAGTCGAGCAGGTCGGTGAAGTCGTCGTTGGCATAGCAGTAATACACCTTATCATAATTGCACGTACCGTCGTCGCTCGTCAGCAGTGAGAAGTAGATCATGTAGCGACCCTTCGAGCCATCAGCATTGACATATTCCGGATCCCATATTATCTCCGGTGCCCACACACGCGTAACGCTTGACCATCCGTTAGGGAATCGTGTAGGGAAGTGCACGGTGGAGTGTGTCCAGTGAATGAGGTCCTGGCTCTTGTACATCACGATGCCACGGTTGCTTGCCCAGCCCTCAGCAGACATCATGTCAGTGGCAACCATGTAGAACGTCTTTCCGTCAACGCCCCTGATGAGGTGCGGATCGCGGATGCCCTTCTTTATGGCAACGGTGTCTGACGCCATGACGCGCTGTCCGTTGTTCAGCACGGTGTAGTTGAAGCCGTCCTCGGAGTATGCGTAGTAGAGGTTCTCGTTATTGTTGGAAGGGAAGTATGCGAAGAGATAGCCGGCATAGCCCTCATTGGAACGGTCAACGGTGATGCGGAATGCGAGGAGTCCGGCGTACATCGCCTGGCACTCTTTTATAGCCAAGTGTATGCCTTCAATACCTTCTGCAGCAGACCATGCAGCCATGGCGGTGCGTGCCTTGGCTACACTGTCGGCAGGGAGTATCTTCTTCGTGTCGAGCAGGGTGCTGAGCCTTGCCATCTCTCTGGCGAGCTTCTCCTTGGAGATAGAAATGTCAACATCGGCACTGAGATATGTCAGTCGGAAGTTATCCACCGTTACCCAGTTGCAGTTGGTGCCATCGACCCTGAAACCTATCTCCGCAGTGCCGTCGAGAACGTTGAAGTCAACAGAGTATTCCCGTGCATCGCTGACCTCCGCCTCTGCATCGTTGGCATATAGGAATACGCCTTTCGGCTCCGCGCCAGTGCGCTGGTTCTCGGCATGGCATGCAGCGGTGAGCCTATACAGTCCTATGGGAAGGTTCTGGACGGTCTGACTGATTCCGGCAGACAACAGGACGCCCTTGTTGGCATCGGTCCACTTCTCGCAGTAGAGGTTGCCCACCTTCTGTGCCTTGGGCTCCGTATTGTCCTGGGGCTGCATGCCATCGTTGGTCCATCCGTTCAAGCCTGCCTCGAAACTCGGATTGGCAATCTCTGAGGTGAGGTCTGCTCCGGGTTCTATAGGCTCCTCCTCATCGGCAGACTCCTCCACGTCGAGCACGAGGATGTTGAAGGAATAAGGTGGTATGTCGAGCGGGATATTCTTTCCGGAACAGTTGAACGGAGTCTCCGTAGGCACCACGTTGTATTTGTTGGCGGTAGTGTTCTCGTCGAGATTGCTGCCGCTCTTCATCTGTATCAGTCGTCCGTTTGTGGCAGCATAGTTGCGCAGGACGATGTCGGTCTTGCTCATCGTGCCGTTAGGATTGACCATCTTGACGTAGAGCTTGCCCGTCTCGTCGTTGATGCTTGATGCCACATAGACCCTGCGCTGCTGGCTTACAGGGACGCTGAAGCTGTGCATCAGCTCACCATCGAGGTAACACTCCACGTATGCACCATCAACAACAATCTTCAGGTGGTATGTCTGTCCGGTCACGAGGTAGCCGCTTCTCTCCGCAACGGTCTTCTTGGCACCATTCTCGCAGACCTCCACGGCATGCTTGGAGTTGTTCCATCCGCCGAGGTTCCACCATACGTAGTTGTCTTTGTCCTTATAGTTGAAGGCAATGAGGAAGCCTTCCTTGCCGCCGGTCTTCACGGCATCGAGCTCTATGGTATAACTGTCGCCCAGCTCAAAGTTACTGTTGAGATATACCTTACCTTCCATAGAGGTGCTCTGCTGTATCAGCACGCCACCGTCTTCCGTCCAGATGCCACCGTTGTCTATCCATCCTTCCGTGCCGTCGAACGGTGCATTATATACTGTTCCATCGCTCCTCGTGACGGTGTAGTTGGAGAACTCCGCAGAGGTGAGCCACGTACTGAGTCCGCCGTAGTTCTTGCCCTCACTCATGGAGTTGCCCGTCTCGGTCCACTTCACGTTCTGCTTGCCTACATAGTTAGGCATGAGCTTCTGCACGTAGTACGACGGTGTGCCGTAGGCCTCGGAGGAGTTGAAGCGTATCATGTCCGGCATCCACTTCTGGTCGTTCTCGTTGACGAAGATAGGTGCGTAGGAGTTCATGATGCAGAGGTCAGCGTTGTTCTCCATGCCCTCCATATACACCGCCTCACCGAGTGCTGCCGCGAGGTTTCCCGTAGTGCCGAAGTCGCTCGTAACGGCATATTCGCCAGCATATACCTTAGGAGATGTCGCGCGGTCGTATTTGTCGTACTTGGAGTATTGGTTGACGAACCAGCCCGGATTGCGGTAGTAGTGCTCGTCAACGGCATCGACAGGATAGTTGTTGCGCCATGTAGGATTGTCGGTACCCCATGACTGCACGTTGCCGATGCATGTCACGTCAGGGTACTTCGCCCTGATAGCCTGATAGAAGGCATAGTAGCGTTCGGCGTAATGGTCGCTCTGGTCCCTGTTGTCACCCGACGTATAGTTGTAGTTCTCGTTGCCTATCTCAATGAGGCGGAGGTTGAACGGTGCGGGATGTCCGTTGGCAATACGCATGGCGCCGTATTTAGTAGTGGCGTCGCCGTTGGCATACTCCAAAGCATCGAGGGCCTCCTGTATGTATTCGTCGATGTCATAGTACGGCTGATACCATCCGTGGCCGAGGCCTATGTTGACTACGAAGAGAGGTTCTGCGCCGAGGTCCTCCGAGAGCTGCAGCATCTCGTGG
Source organism: uncultured Prevotellaceae bacterium (assembly GCA_945831805.1). Taxonomy (GTDB): domain Bacteria; phylum Bacteroidota; class Bacteroidia; order Bacteroidales; family Bacteroidaceae; genus Prevotella. The sequence continues at coordinate 1,233 of CAMADY010000092.1, read as the reverse complement.
TAGCCAAGGCCGTCGCTGACGCGGTAGTTCCAGTTGACGTTGAGATGACCGGGGCGCGACTCTATCGGACCGATGGTCTTCTTCCACTCAAAGCGGTTCTGCGAGCCGTTCTTGTATTCGCCCTCTATGTAGCAGCCGCCAGGGAATCGCATGAACGATGGCTTCATGGCAAGGAGCATCTCGGCGAGGTCTCTGCGGCAACCGTTCTCGCGTCCGTTGAAGGTTGGTGGGAAGAGGCTCACTACGTCGAAGGCTACCTCTGCCTCGTCAGCGCCGGCGTTGTAGATGGCGAAGCGTCCCTTGCCGTCGGATGACGTAGGGGTGATGGTCGCCTGAACCTTCTGCCACTCCTCGCTGCCCTTCACGCTGATCGCTGCGGAGCCTATCTCGTTGCCCTTCTCGCTGAGCATGACAGCCCTGAGGGTAACGTCTGACGCTGTGCGAACGAACATCGACAGCTTGTATTCCTCACCGCTGATGAAGTTCATGCCCCAGAAGCCTTCGTTGACGAGGGCACCTATCTTTGCCGGCATGGTGATGATTCCGCAGCCGCCCTGAACATCATTGAGGAGGTTCGTGGTGGAACGGCGCAGCCTTGCTCCGCCGAATGTCTGCCAGTACTCCAGCGAGCTGTTGTCCTCGAAGCTGCGGTTGCGGATGAGCTCGGCGTACAGTCCGCCGTCGCCGGCATGGTTGATTTCTTCGAAGAAGATGCCATAGTGGCGGTCGCCTATCACGGCACCGCGTTTGTCGGGATTGATGGTCAGCGTCACCTGTGCCTGCACGACAGCTGCCAGGCAGCAAAGCATAAGAAATAGAGAGGCTATTCGTTTCATAATTATCATATTGTTAGATTTGCAGATTGATTAGCTTTACATAATATCTATGTTTTTGCAAAGTTAATCATTTCCCTTCATTCCACCAAACTTTTTCCCGAAAAAGGCACATTTTTACCCCTTTTATAAACTAAAAAGCACCGCTCCATAACACACCACACAAAAAAAATACTCCGCACCATAACACGCTGTAAATAAAAAAAGCTCCGCAAAGCGCGAGCCTTGCGGAGCAGTGTTACATTACGATTCTTAAAGAGCCTTCAGCCAACGCTTACCCGACTCAGTGTAAGTCCACAATACTATAGAACATAAACACAAAGCCGTCATCGCATAAAGGATTGACATCGGAGCATAACTGCTATTAAAAAAATTCTGCCACATAACCTCAATAGTTTAA
>CAMADY010000091.1 GCA_945831805.1 uncultured Prevotellaceae bacterium | reverse complement strand
AGGGCTCACTCGGGACTTGCACCCGTTAGACAATGCTCATGCCGAGCGTACATCATAAAGCGCATCATTCTTATTGAATGGTGCGTTTTTTTATGCCTTTATATAATAAAAAAACTAAAAAGACTCGTTTTTCTCGTTTATTTTTATTAACTTTGCACAAATTTTATCGCATACGCATACGTGGGCATACGTGTGTAGCATGCGAAACTAATGTAAATAACAAACAATTAATTATAAAAACAAGAAAGAAAAATGAACATTTCTTACAAATGGCTTAAGGAGTACGTTGATTTCGAGATGACTGCTGACGAGGTGTGCAAGGCACTCACCAGCACAGGTCTTGAGGTTGGCGCACTCGAAGAAGTCCAGACTATCAAGGGAGGTCTTAAGGGTCTCTACGTAGGACAGGTTCTCACCTGTGAGCCACATCCGGATTCAGATCACATGTCTGTCTGCACTGTTGATCTGGGTAAGGAGGAGAAGTCGCAGATTGTCTGTGGTGCTCCAAACGTGGCTGCCGGTCAGAAGGTTATCGTGGCAGACGTTGGCTGCGTGCTCTATGACGGCGACAAGGAGTTCAAGATCAAGAAGTCAAAGCTTCGTGGCATCGAGTCTTGCGGCATGATCTGTGCTGAAGACGAGATCGGCGTAGGCAACGACCATTCAGGCATCATCGTTCTTCCTGACGATGCTGTCGTTGGTACACCAGCAGCAGAGTACTACAATCTTGAGAGCGACTGGCTCATTGAGGTTGACATCACGGCAAACCGTGCTGATGCACTCTCACACTACGGTGTAGCACGCGACCTCTACGCATGGATGTGCTCCAACGGTCTTGCAAAGCCAGGCGACGGAAAGCTCCATCGTCCTGACTGCTCTGCTTTCTCTGTTGACAACAACGACCTCCCTGTTGAGGTAGAGATTCAGAACACAGAGGCATGCCCTCGCTATGCTTGTGTCAGCGTAACAGACTGCGAGGTTAAGGAGTCGCCAGAGTGGCTCAAGAACAAGCTCAATGTTATCGGCCTCCGTCCTATCAATAATATCGTGGACATCACAAACTACATCATGATGGCTTACGGTCAGCCTCTCCACTGCTTCGATGCAGACATGGTTACAGGCCACAAGATCATCGTGAAGGACCAGAACGATGGCAAGAAGTTCATCACCCTCGACGGTGAGGAGCACATCCTCGGTGAGCACGACCTCGCTATCTGCAATACAGAGGAGCCAATGTGTATCGCTGGTGTCTTCGGCGGTAAGGGTTCCGGCACATACGAGAACACGAAGAACGTGATTCTGGAATCTGCCTACTTCCACCCTACATGGATCCGTAAGTCTGCCCGCCGTCATGCTCTCTCTACGGACGCAAGTTTCCGTTTCGAGCGCGGCATCGACCCTAACGGCACTATCTATGCACTCCAGCAGGCTGCTATCCTGTGCAAGGAACTCGCTGGTGCAAAGGTATCAATGGAGATAAAGGATGTATATCCTAACCCTATTGAGAACCCACAGATGCGTCTCGATTTCTCTTATGTTGACAACCTCATCGGCAAGAAGATCGGCAACGATACCATCAAGTCAATCCTCACCTCTCTCGATATCAAGATTCTCTCTGAGGATGCTGAGGGCGTACAGATTGAGGTTCCGGCATTCCGTGTTGACGTACAGCGTCCATGCGATGTCGTTGAGGACATCCTCCGCATCTACGGCTACAACAATGTAGAGATTCCAACACAGCTGAAGTCAACACTCACCGTCAAGGATTTCGAGGATCAGCGTCATAAGCTCATGAACCTTGTTGCAGAGCAGCTTGTAGGTGCTGGCTTCAACGAGATCCTGAACAACTCTCTCACCAAGGGTGCATACTACGCAGAGCTCCAGAGCTATCCTGCCGATAAGCTCGTGACTATCGTTAACCCTCTCTCAAGCGACCTCAACGTTATGCGTCAATCACTCCTCTTCGGAGGTCTTGAGTCTATCATGCGTAACGCAAACCGCCGTATGCAAAACCTCCGCTTCTTCGAATTCGGCAACTGCTACCAGCACTTCAACGAGAAGGCAGACGCAGAGAACCCTATGAAGGCTTACGCAGAGGAGAATCACCTCGGCATCTGGCTTACAGGTAAGCGTACTGAGGGCTCTTGGATGGTCAAGGATGCAGAGATGACATTCTATGAGCTGAAGGCACATGTTGACAATATCCTTCGCCGTATCGGCATGCCTCATGGACTTCTCGTTACGGAGAAGTCGCAGAACGACCTCTTCTCTACTGGTCTCATGATGAAGACACGTCCTGGCAAGGTCCTCGTTGAGATGGGTATAGTTTCAAAGAAGCATACCAACAACAAGGCTTGCGGACTGCAGATTGACGGCGACGTATTCTTCGCAGACATCAACTGGACACAGGCAACTAATGCAGTCAAGAAGTCTGAGGTACACTTCTCTGAGGTACCCAAGTATCCTGCCGTTTCGCGTGACCTCGCACTCCTCCTCGATGCTAACATAGAGTTCGCTGAGGTTGAGAAGGTGGCACGCCAGACAGAGAAGAAGCTTCTGAAGAAGGTAGAGCTCTTCGACGTCTATGAAGGTGACAAGCTCCCTGCCGGCAAGAAGTCATACGCTGTCAACTTCACACTCCAGGACATGGAGAAGACTATGTCTGACAAGCAGATTGAGGCTATCATGAACAAGCTTATCAATAACCTCAAGAAGCAACTGAACTGCGAGCTGAGATAAATAATAACAAAAAAACATTAACATTTTAATTATAAATTTTATTTCCAATGGGAAGAGCATTTGAATATCGTAAGGCCACCAAGATGAAGCGTTGGGGCCACATGGCAAAGACATTTACACGTTTGGGTAAGCAGATCGCTATCGCTGTACAGGCTGGCGGTCCAGAACCAGAGAACAACCCTACACTCCGTTCCATCATCGCTACCTGTAAGCGTGAGAACATGCCAAAGGACAACATCGAGCGTGCTATCAAGAACGCAATGGGTAAGGACAAGTCTGCATACAAGGAGGTTACATACGAAGGATACGGCCCTCACGGCATCGCTGTATTCGTAGATACCCTTACAGACAACACCACACGTACCGTTGCTGACGTTCGTTCTGTATTCAACAAGTTCAACGGCAACATGGGTACTACCGGTTCCCTCGCATTCCTCTTCGACCACAAGTGCGTGTTCACATTCAAGAAGGCAGAGGGGCTCGACATGGACGACCTCATCCTTGAGCTTATCGACCTCAACGTTGACGATGAGTTCGACGAGAACTACGACGAGGAGAAGGACGAGACAACAATCTCTATCTATGGCGATCCTAAGTCATACGCTATGATTCAGAAGTTCCTTGAGGAGAAGGGCTTCGAGGAGATCGGTGGTGAGTTCACATACATTCCTAACGACCTTAAGGATGTTGATGAAGAGCAGCGTGCCACTATCGACAAGATGGTAGAAAAGCTCGAGGAGTTCGACGACGTTCAGACCGTTTACACCAACATGAAGCCGGAATAGGAGTAAATAAAATGGAAGGTTGAAAATGGAAAATGGAGAATTTTGATTACCATCAGACGTTGTTGTCATAAAGTTATAGTGACAATAATAAAGCGGTATAACACCTATCGTTTATCTTTTGTATCTGACAAAGGTAATCACAACTTTCCATTTCCCATTTTACACTTTTCATTCTCCATTGTATTCTCAACTTACAACTAACAAATTATTAAGACCCAAATGAAAAAATTATTATCTATAATAACCTTGCTGACATTGGTTCTCTCTGTTAATGCCCAGGGATGGAACGAGGCACTCTACAAACAGATAGAGGCTCGCATCGTGGCGCCAACCTTCAAGGATAAAGTTTATAAGGTGGGCAAGGCAAAGAAGACTGCCGCAGAGAACCAGAAACTTATCAATGAGACAATAGCAAAGTGTTCTGCAAAGGGCGGTGGTACCGTAGTGCTCGCACAGGGTACATACCTCACTGGTGCTATCCGTATGCAATCGAACGTGAACCTGCGCATCGAGAAGGGCGCAACAATTCTTTTCGCTTATGAGCCGGAACTCTATCCTCTCGTGAAGACACGATGGGAAGGTCTCGACCTCATGAACTACTCTCCATGTATCTATGCCTATCAGGCAGAGAACATCGCCATCTCTGGTGAGGGTACCATCGACGGTGCCGGAGAGAACGATACATGGTGGCAGTGGTGTGGAGCAGCAAAGTTCGGCTTCGTGAAGGGCAAGACCCCTGAGGCACAGAACGGCTATCCATATAATGGTCCGGAGAAGTATCGCACCAAGAAAGACAACGGCGACTTCCGTTCCAGCCGTGAGACACTACTGTGGATGGCAGACAATGGCATTCCGACAGAGGAGCGTATATTCGGCAAGAACTGCGGCATGCGTCCACAGCTCGTCAACTTCTATGAGTGTAAGAATATCCTCATCGAGGACGTTACGATGCTCCGCTCACCATTCTGGGTTATTACCCCTACCCTCTCCAAGAATATTACCGTTCGTCGTGTGAAGGTCATCAACGAAGGCCCTAACGGTGACGGCTGTGACCCAGAGTCATGTGAGGACGTACTTATCGAGGACTGTATCTTCCATACCGGTGACGACTGTATCGCCATCAAGTCTGGTCGTAACGCAGACGGTCGCCGCACTCCAGTACCTTCACAGAACATCATCGTGCGTGGCTGTACCATGGAGGATGGTCATGGCGGTGTAGTACTAGGCTCTGAAATTTCCGCTGGCGTACGTAATGTCTTCGCAGAGAACTGTAAGATGGACTCTCCAAACCTCGATCGTGTGCTCCGCATCAAGACAAATACATGCCGTGGCGGTGTTACGGAGAACGTCTATATGCGTAACATCGAGGTTGGTCAGTGCCGTGAGGCTGTGCTCCGCATCAACCTTATGTATGAGCCAAAGGAACCGGCAGAGCGTGGTCACATACCTACCGTACGCAACGTCTATATGGAGAACGTTACCTGCCAGAAGTCCAAGTACGGCATCCTGCTCAACGGACTTGAGGATCAGGATCAGATATACAACATCAACGTAAAGAACTGTACCTTCAATGGCGTACAGGACGAGAAGGTTCGCAAGACTGGTATGTCTCACGACATACACTTCGACAACCTCCGAATCAATGGAGAGCTCGTACTCTCTGACACACCATTCAAGCATTACTCTGAGTGGATGTCATGGAGTGAGATGCAGCGTGTGCCAAACCCTATTTACCTCGACTTCACCGACAAGCAGAAGCGTCCTAACGGCAAGTGGTCATACGTTATGGGCATTGAGCTCGAAGGCATACTCGACACATACCTTGCATACCAGAATCCTATCTTCGCTGACTACTGTAAGCGTTATCCGGAACAGATGATTGACGCTCAGGGTAATACTACAGGCTATAAGTTCGAGGACCTCAACCTCGACAACATACGTCCAGCACGCTTCATCCTGCGTGCTAACCGTCTGTGGCCTCACAAGGGTTCCGACAAGGCACTGCAGACCTTCTTCAAGCAGCTCGAACAGCAGAGCCGTACGAAGGAGGGAGTATGGTGGCACAAGAAGATATACCACTGGCAGGTATGGCTCGACGGCATCTATATGGGACTCCCATTCTACACCCTCTCTGCAGAGGAACTTCGTGGCAAAGCCAATGCGAAGAAGTACTACGACGATGCTGTCGATCAGATTGGCAAGACCTTCAAGCGCACCTACGATGAGAAGACTGGTCTCTGGAAGCACGCATGGGACGAGACACACACTATGTTCTGGGCTGATAAGCAGACAGGTCTATCAAAGCACACATGGGCTCGCGCACAGGGTTGGTTCGTAATGGCTATGATAGAGATTCTCGACGCACTGCCAAACGACTACGCTCGTCGTGGTGAGGTCATCGAGATGCTCCAGCAGGCTATGACGGCAACGCTCAACTATCAGGACAAGAAGTCTGGCGTTTGGTACGACGTCCTTGACGTCAAGGATCCAAAGAACTACCTCGAGTCAACAGCAAGCTGTATGTTCGACTATGCACTCCTCAAGGGTGCACGCCTCGGATACCTCCCAACAAAGGAGAACCTTGCAGCAGGCGTGAAGCAGTACCCACTCTGCGAGGCAGCAAAGAAGATGGGCGCAGAGAAGTATGACTTCAAGGCTGAGGGCGTTAAGGCATACAATGCTATCCTCAAGAACTTCATCAAGACCAACGACGATAAGACGATAAGCCTCACTCATTGCTGTGCAGTCTCTGGTCTCGGTCCAGAGAAGTCACCAAACCGCGATGGCAGCTTCGAGTATTACATGTCTGAGCCTATACGCGAGAACGACGCAAAGGGCATTGGTCCATTCATCTGGGCATCACTTGAGATGGAGCGCGACGGCTTCAAGGCTGGCTTCTAATTTATACCCCCAAAGTAAAAGCATAGCTATTACATTAAATTCACTAGAAAATTCTTCGTAATAGCTATGCTTCTAAGTCTTAATTGCATAGCTTATACATTTGCATGACATATTGATTACTTTTTTATATCATATTTTTATGAAGAAAGCATTTTTATCTCTCTTTTTCATCTGCGCTACACTCATATCGGCGATGGCTGCAAAGTCACCTGCCATACCAATGCAGAAGCAGCAGCCCGATGGCACTATGCTGACGCTGCAACTCTTTGGCGATGAACACTTTTCATGGTTTCAGACCATAGACGGAGTACTCCTCGTACAGGAAGGCAACGCGTATTATGTTGCAAGGGCAGACTACTACGGCTCTCTTGTCAGCACCGGTGTACTGGCACATGATGCTGCTATGCGCACTCTCGATGAGGTCATGGCGATAGAGAAGCAGGATAAGGATGCTTTCTTTAACTCGTGCGAATCACTACTCAAGAGCAAGCGTACATCACTTGAGATGATGCCGATGGCTATACCGAATTACCCTTCACCTACACAACACTGCCCACATATAGGTAAAGTACGCGTTCCTATTATACTTATGGAGTACACCGACATGAAACTCTCTTTCGATAGGGCGGTCTATGAAGAGTATTTCAACGGAACTACAAGGACTCCTTACACTAAAGACACTAAATTTGATGGCTATAGCTCCGTGGCAGAGTTCTTCAAAGATGCAAGCAACGGACTCTTCGAACCTATATTCGAATTGTATGGTCCATACACTACTAACCATAATCATGACTATTACGGTAAACAATCAAGAAATAGCTCTGTTCTCCTGACTGAGGCTGTTCAAAAAGCCGATAAGGACATTGATTTCTCACAGTACGACTCTGACGGTAACGGTAAGGTTGATATGGTCTATGTCTTCTATGCTGGTACAGGTGCAAACCTGAGCAATAACAACAATGACGTATGGCCTTCATGTTTTCCAGGAAATCTGAATATCAGTACTTCCGATGGAATGAAAATTACGACCATCGGTGCTGCCAACGAACTTGCTCTTTACGCTGCAAGCAGTCCTACAGGAAAGAATCTTCGTGCAGGCATCGGTGTAACGCTTCATGAGATGAGCCATGGTCTCGGTCTTCCTGACCTGTATAATACCGGCACTCCAATGAATCCTGTAACAAAACTGCCAGACTACAGCAATGGAGGCCCTGAGGATTGGGATATCATGGACGGTGGCGAGAACCTATTCAATGCTATGTGGCCATGCCAATACACTGCGTGGGAGCGTGACGTAATGGGGTGGATAACCGCAGAGGAACTGACAGAGCCTCAGGACATTACCATCTACCCTCTCAACGACAACAGAGGCAAGG
>CAMADY010000090.1 GCA_945831805.1 uncultured Prevotellaceae bacterium | reverse complement strand
GTCTCAGAAGTCATGATGATGCGTACGTGACGCTTGTACCTCTTCTCGCACTCCGCTATGACCTGCCGGCACATTCCGCATGGCGTGACATAGTCTTTGGTGAAGGTGTTGTCGGGGGTCTTTGCGGCGAGTGCTATTGCAACGACGGGAACGCCGGGGTAGAGGTTCTGTGCGGTTGCGATGGTGGATCGCTCTGCGCAGATGCCGCAGGGGTATGAGGCATTCTCCTGATTGGCGCCCATTATGACTTCTCCGTTTTCGAGCAGCACTGCCGCCCCAACCTTGAAGTTGCTGTAGGGGGCGTAGGCGAGGGTTATGGCGGCGCGTGCCTCTTCTACGAGTGCTGCGTCTTCTGCCAGCAGCTCGTTAATCTTTATCTCTGGAAGGTTCTGTGTCTGTTTCATTGTTAACCTTTAAACTTTAAACTTAAATCAAAGAAACTACTCGAAGCATCCCATCGTTGGTTTGTCTGGGGTTCGCGGATTGCCGAGGCGATCGTCGGGGAGGGCGTAGGATGGGTTTGCGGTGCCTATGGCCTGCGTGCCTGCCTTTGGCTTGAAGTTATAGAAGAAATACTGTGTGTCGAAGAGCTCGAAGAAGTTGTTAGGCAGGGTAGCCTCGTTTGCCACGTCCTCGAAGATGCAGTCCTTGAAGAACTTGCTATCGCGGTCGGTAGGGAGTACAGCCCTGAGTAGGCAGTTCTCGAATGTGACGTCCATGTCGTCGTTGCGTCCGCCGTATGACCAGAGGAGGTTGTCGTCGTCGTAACCCTTGATGATGGAGTTGCGTACGAGAAGCTTCAGCGGATATGCGATGCCGTCCTGTGCATTGGCGAAGACAAAGCAGTTCTTGCCTCGCTGCTCTATGGCGAAATACTGCGCTATGGTGCAGTGGGTGATGGTAACATCGCCTCCGAGGAGATAGAGGCATGAATCGACGGCATTGGTGATCTGCGTGTTCTCAATGTTGAGTCTGCAGCCTGTTGCCGCGAGCGCATTGCCCTTGACATTGTGTATGGTGGAGTGGTTGAGGAAGAGGCTCTGCCTGGTGACGTCGGTAGAGATGTCGCAGAGTATGGCATTGTGTGCGGCATGGATGTCAGCAAAGTCTATCTCGTTGCCGAAAGATCCGGAGCGGAAGCGTATGCCGCCCCACTGTCCGGGGTTGTTGTCGTAGGTGAGGTTGGAGACCATACGGTCGAGACGGTCGCAGCGGAATGTTATCTCCTTATCCTTCTCGCCCTTCGCCTTGAGTGTTCCGAAGACGTCGATGCCTGCCTTGTTGTGGAAGTAGAGCGTGGTGCCGGGCTCTATGGTCAGCGTTGCTCCCTCGGCAACGGTGATGTTACCCATGACGACGACAGGCTTGCCGTCGAGGTTGCTGAGGGTGGCATCCTCGGTGTATGTGACGTCCTTCATGAGTACGGCATCCCAGGAGTATGCCTTCAGCGCCACCTTCTGCTGTACGCCGCTCTGAAGCGTGAAGACGAGGTTGTCTTCAACGAGTCGCGGCACATTGTCGCCCTGCAGGGGTGCGGTCATCTCCACAAAGATCCTTATAGAGTCGCCGTTGCGCACCTCCATGTCCTTGATGAGGTGTGCGGTGCTGTTGCTGAGGAACGTACCGTTGACGTTGACCCTGAAGCCAGACTGCGTGCCCTTCTGCAGCTTGGTGGTGGCGATGCGTATTCCCTCGCCGGAGTTGTTGTGTATGACAAACGTCTTGTGTGGGGAGGGTACGGTGGAGAAGACGGTATCGAGGCTCAGCGTGTCCTGCGGCATCTGCAAGAGATAGCCTGGGGATGTGGTGAACGTGTCGTTGTCGTTGCATGCGGTAAGCATCATCGACAGTAGGCCAAGGAGGCATCCTATAAGTATGTTGGTCTTTCTGTTCATCTGCGGGGATAGTATGAAAAATGGTGGTGAGGGGTGTTATTCGTTTTCGACGGAGATGGTGAGTATTCGCCTGGTGGCGGTGGTGATGGCAGCCTGCTGTGCCGTCCTCTCTCCGATGAGCCATATCACGGTTCCGTTGGCATCTTCCATGAGGAGCTGTCTCCTGCGCTGGAAGTAGTTACGCTTGCGGTCGGTGAGATAGTCGCTGACGAGTTTCCTGCCTTTCATGCCGAAGGGTTTGAAGGCATCGCCCTCCGTGGTATGCCTGATGGTGACGGGGAAGGTGACCTTGTCGGCATCGAGGGTGGCGATATTGGGTTGGCGGCTGGGCTGCATGGTGGACGTGCGTTCGGCAGTGGTGAGGCGTACCTTCACGCGTACATTATATATATATGTACCCTCCTCGGGAATCGTCAGCCGCTTGTCGGCATCGTCGTCGTCCTTAATGTCGATGATGAGAGTGTCGCGATCGGTTGCGATGATATGCGACGGCGACTGCCATATCCTGCCCGAGGGCGCATTGATGTTGCGGAAGACCTGCTCTGCCTGTGCGGACGAAAAGCCATAGTCGGTCATGATATGAAAGAGTATGGTCTCAGGGGATGGCTCTTCGAGGAGTCTTGCGAGGGAAATGACGCAGCCGTTTTGGGTAGGTTGCATGCATGACGCCATGCCTCTTACAATAGCGTCATCGACAATCTTTACGCTTTCGGCGACATGCTCTATGGTCTTGGTGATATTGCTGCGGACGGTGGGATTGAGTTCTTCGAGCATCGGCAGGAGGTTCAGGCGTATCTTGTTCCTGAGGACATCGTCAACGAGGTTTGTGCTGTCGGTGACGTACTCCTGACGGCGCATGGTGAGGCAGTCCTCGATCTCCCTGCGGCTGACACATAGCAGCGGACGCATGATTCTTCCGTTGCGTGGCTTTATGGCTTCGAGGCCGTGGATGCCGGTGCCCCGCAGAATGTTCATGAGGAAGGTCTCGATGTTGTCGTCCCTATGGTGCGCCACCACGATGGTGTCGGCACCGAGGGCGAGGCGCACTTCCTCGAAATACTGGTAGCGCAGTTCCCTTGCCGCCATCTCGATGCTCATCTTATGGACCTCGGCAAAGGTCTTCGTGTCAAAGTGTGTGAGGTGGAGCTCTATGCCCTGCTCCTCGCACAGCCTGATGCAGAACGCCTCGTCGCGGTTGCTCTCCTCGCCACGGAGGTGGAAGTTGCAGTGCATGGCGTGGACCTTATAGCCCAGCTCCTTCAGCGTCAGAAGCAGGAACACGGAGTCGGCTCCTCCCGACAATGCGACGAGATGGAGCTTCTCTTTGTCAAGCAACTTGTTGTCGCTGATGTATTCCTTTATTCTGGTAATCATTATTGACTTCTTTTACTTCCTGACTTCTTGAACGTCCCTATTCAACGTAGAGTACGAGTCCTTTGAGGTATTCGCCTTCGGGATGGTAGATGTTGATAGGATGGTCGGCAGGCTGGTGGAGCTGATGTAGAATGCGCACCTTGCGCCCTGCCTGTGCCGCAGCGGTGAAGACGGCATTGCGGAAATTGTCTTTCGTGACGACCTGCGAGCAAGAGAAGGTGAAGACGATGCCGCCCGGCTTAATCTTCTCGAACGCCTTGACGTTAAGTCGCGTGTAGCCCTTCAGCGCGTTGTGGAGTGCTCCACGATGCTTCGCGAAGGCTGGTGGGTCGAGGATGATGAGGTCGTAGTTGCTGCCGGCACGGTCGAGGTACTTGAATGCATCCTCGCAGATAGCCTCATGGCGCTTGTCGCCGGGGAAGTTGAGTTCCACGTTCTCCGTAGTCAGCTCAATGGCGCGTGCGGAACTGTCAACGGAGTGTACCTGCACAGCACCTCCACGCATGGCGTAGAAAGAGAATCCTCCGGTGTAGCAGAACATATTGAGGACCTTCTTGCCCTCGGCATACTTCTCAAGCAGCGAGCGGTTCTCACGCTGGTCAACGAAGAATCCGGTCTTCTGTCCCTTCAGGTAATCGACGCGGAACTTCAGCCCGTTCTCCAGCGCCACGGTATCGTCGGTGCCGCCATAGATAAAATAGTTCTCCTGTCCAAGCTCCGCCTTGTATGGCAGGGTGGTCTCACTCTTGTAGTAGATGTTCTCTATGCGAGAGCCCATGACCTTTACGAGTTCCTGCGCAATGGCCTCGCGGCATACGTGCATGCCGACGCTGTGGGCCTGCATAACGGCGGTGGTGCCATAGCAGTCGATGACGAGTCCCGGCAGCGTATCGCCCTCTCCGTGAACGAGGCGGTAGGTGTTGTTCTGCGGATTATCGGCAATGCCGATGCTGATGCGCATCTGCAGGGCTACCGTAAGGCGCTCGTTCCAGAAGTGGCTGTCGATGGGCTTGTCCTCGAAGGTGAGGATTCTGACGGCGATGCTGCCAATCTGATAGTGTCCCCTTCCGATGAACGTGCCGTCATGGCTTATTACATCCACGATGTCTCCCTCCTCGATGCCATCGTCCATCTTGTTGATAGCTCCGGAGAAGACCCACGGATGGAATCTCTTCATACTCTCTTCTTTTCCTCTCTTCAGGTATATTTGCATCGTTTTTGTTGTTTAGTTTTTTGGTGGTTTAGTGGTTGGGTGGTTTTACGGTTTGGCGGTTTCATCGTTCTCCGGCTCTGGAACGATGACGAGTTGGTAGTCGTTCGTTTCCTTTAGCCTCAGATACTCCTCATAGAGCCTGATGCATGCCCACGCATCGGTGGCGGCATAGCGCTTCTGCTTCTCCGACAGAACGTCAGCCTCCCAGTTGCTCAGCTGCTCGCGCTTCGAGATGCGCTCTCCGAAAATGTTGGCGTAGAGCTTTGCCAGGCTCATATCTACAATGCCCAGCTCCTTCATGATGTTCTGAAGGTCGGTGAACCCTTTTGCCTCAAACTCACCGCGCTTATGGAGAGAGAGCACGTCATCGTGCCACGACAGTCCTATCTTCGGAACGTCGGTAGCCTCCAGAAGCCTTATAATAGCGGGACAGAGCCCTATCCTGTTCAGTCGGAACAGGAAACAGGTGTCGTGGGTGCTCACCTGCAACAGTGCCACCTTATGCCGCATGCCTTTCTTGAATACCGGCCTTGTCTCTGTATCGAACCCCAGGATGTCTGCCTTCAGAAGATAGTCAACGGCCTTCTCTGCCTCTCCGGCAGTAAGGATGGTAATGATACGTCCTTCAAAAAGCACCCTCGGAAGGGTTGGCATCAGTTTCTTATCGAATTTGTTGTATAATCTCTTCATTTAACTTTCGTGGGAAAAGGGGTCAGCCCCCTATTCCCATTTAGTGAACTAACTTTTTCAATTCTGCAACGAGGGTTTCGTTACCGGCAATGAGGCTATAGAGCCTGTCGTCGCGGAAGGGCACAACCTGTCCGCCAGCCTCCTTGACGATGAGCCATCCGGCGAAGCAGTCGTAGTTGTGGAGGTTCATCTCCCAGTAGGCATCGAGGGTTCCTGACGCAACGCAGCAGAGGTCGTAGGCGGCACTGCCCATCCTTCTGAATCCTCGTATGAGGGGCAGTACCCTCACGGCGTTGTCGAAGTTGTTGGCAGGGTGGGTAGCCTTGTCGTAAGGGAATCCGGTGCCGACGACGCAGCGGCCCAGCTCGGTCTTCTCTGATACGTGCAGCACGTCAGGGGGCATCAGCTCGCCCATGCAGAGTCCCTGATACATCCTTGCTCCCCTACCCTTCACGGCAGTATATAGCTCGTCGAGATATGCGGCATAGACCACACCCACCACAGGCTCGTCCTTGTATGCCACGGCGATGCTGACGCAGAAGATAGGCAGTCCCTGCGAGTAGCTGTTGGTACCGTCCAGGGGGTCTATCACCCACGACCAGTCAGACCCCTCGTGGATATGGCTGCCCGTCTCCTCGCCGATGATGGAGTGCGTAGGATATTTCCTTGAGATTTCCTTGACGAGCAGTGCCTCAGACTCCTTGTCGGCCTGAGTAACCACGTCAAAGACGTTCTGTTTGGTGTCCATCTGCAGGGATTTGTTCCTGAAATATGTCATGTGGATCTCGCCCACCTGTTCTGCCATCTTTATGGCATCCTTCAATACCTTGTCTAAATCTAATTCCATTTTATAATGACTGTTTATAAACGCGAATCGGCTACCTCCCTCTACTGGCTGGTGAGGACGGAGGGAGAGGTCATCAGAACTGCTCCAGTATCGCGATTCGCTTTGCCGTGTCGGGGTGCGTGCTGAACATACTGTTGAAAAAGTCCATCATGCCAGACGTCAGCTTCTGGGGGTGAATGATGAAGAGCTGTGCCACATCCTCGCGCTCCACGTTCTGGAGTCCGGGGTCGTTGCTTATCTTACGCAGCGCAGAGGCGAGTGCCAGCGGATTGCCGCAGAGCTCCGCCCCACCGGCGTCCGCCATGTACTCACGCTTGCGGCTTATGGCAAAGCGCGTGAGGAGCGTGAAGAGGTAAGCGATGGCGGTGCAGACGAGTGCTACGATCAGCACCACGATGGTGCTGTTGTTGTTCTTATTGTCGCGCGAACGGTTGCCACCGCCGTAGATCATGTGGTTGAAGACCATTCGCATGATGATACTCATCACGGTGGAGACGATGCCCACGAATACTATGGAAGTGATGAGCAGTCGGGTGTCACGGTTGCGTATGTGGGTGAGCTCATGGCCTATGACTCCAGCGAGCTCGTCGTCATTGAGAAGGTCCATGAGTCCCGTCGTCACCGTCACAGTGTATGAGCTCTTGTCGATACCGGAGGCAAAGGCGTTAAGCTGCGGGTCGTCGATGACGTTGACCTTAGGCATGTCCATACCGCACGTCATACAGAGGTTCTCCACTATATTATATACGCGTGGGTTCTCCCTGCGTTCCAGCGAACGTGCGCCAGTAGCCATACGCACCATCGCAGTGTTTGAGAAATAGGCTACGAGGAACCATATTCCTACTATGGCAACAACGAAAGGCACCGTCGCCAGGAATTCCTGGTTCACCTGGTCGGTGTCCATGTAGTGCACCACATTGCCATAGGCATCGTAGTCCGTACTGCCCAACCAGTTGAGCAAGGCGTAGAATGCCCACACCATACCCAATATAATACAGGGGAAACCAATGAGCAGGAGTATGCTCATCTGGTTGTTACGCGTTATCTGTGTCTGTAATCCTACGTATTTCATTCGGTTTTGTTGGTTGTTTGGTTGTTTATTTGTTTGGTTGTTTAGTTGCTTGACTGTTTGGTTGCTTGTTTTGTTGTCACTTTTTTGTCGTTTTATTGTTGTTTATGGGGGTTAGAAACCACAAATAACTAAACCACTAAACAACTAAAAAACTAAACTACCACCAAACAACTAAACCACCAAACAACTAAACCACCAAACAACTAAACTAAAATTCAATCTTCGGTGCCTTCTCTACGGCAGCCCTCTCCTCTGGTGCCACCTCGAACATCGGTTCCTTGTGGAAGCCGAACATACCGGCGATGATGTTTGCAGGGAATGTCTGCACGGCATTGTTGAGTTCCTTCGTAGAAGAGTTGAAGAAGCGGCGTGTGGCAGCAAGCTTGTTCTCGATGTCGGCAAGCTCGCCCTGCAGCTGCAGGAAGTTCTGGTTGGCCTTCAGCTCCGGATAAGCCTCGACGCTGACCTTTAGGCCTGCAAGAGCACCGGAGAGCTGGGTGTCGGCAGCTATCTTGTCGTTGATGTTCGTGGCACTCATGGCAGCAGTACGCGCTGCGGTAACCCTCTCAAGGAGCTCCTTCTCATGGGTGGCATAGCCCTTGACGGTAGCCACGAGCTGTGGCACGAGGTCATAGCGCTGCTTCAGCTGGACGTCGATGTTGGCAAAGGCGTTCTCGCGATTGTTGCGAAGCTTCACAAGGTTGTTATACATGCCGATAAGCATAAAGGCTATCAATACTGCTACGATAATCAGAATTACTGTTGTACTCATTTTTCTTAAATTCGTTTTTTGTTAGACTTTGTTGTTGTTTTACCCCAAGAGAGACAGAACTTATGTCGCGCTACGGGCAAATTTGGAACAAATTTACATAAAAATCCTCCATATCTCCTAT
>CAMADY010000089.1 GCA_945831805.1 uncultured Prevotellaceae bacterium | reverse complement strand
AAACATTGAGGATTTCTTACATAAATCTGTATCTTTTAGTAGAGCAAAGTTACATACTTTTACACAAACAAATATACTTTTTAGGGTTAAATATTGCAAATTACACAAACAAATAATGCTGTAAAATACCATAAAAAACCAACGATACAAACAAATATTTTTAATTTATATCGCTGGTTTTATTCAGTATTTAAGTGTTATTCTTTTTTAGTACTCCTCTTCGTCGAAGAGGAAGTCTTCTTTTGTAGGGTAGTCAGGCCAGATGTCTTCTATGGAGTCATAGACCATTTCGCCGTCGTCTTCAAGTTCTTCGAGGTTCTCTATTACTTCGAGTGAGATGCCAGAGCGTGTGGCATAGTCGAGGAGCTCTTCCTTTGTAGCAGGCCATGGAGCATCCTCAAGTTTTGATGCTAGTTCAAGTGTCCAATACATAAGTTATCAGTTTTGTTAAAGCATTGAGTTATGCTTGGTTATTGTCAAGAAAATGGGTTGTTGTTTGTTGTATATATTTAATTTTTGCGCAAAAGTACAATAATGTTTTGTTATCTGCAAGTTTTTTTCCACTTTTTTTCTCCTGAATTATAAATAAAGTTTAAAAAGCGTGCCAAAACAAAGAGATAGTCGCTTATGCGGTTGAGGAATTGGAGCATTTCGGGTTGTATCTCAGCTTCTTCAGCCAGTGTGACGACACATCGTTCAGCTCGTCTGCAGACGGTTCGTGAGACGTGGCATTGCGCTGCGGTAAGATTTCCTCCGGGTAGTATAAAGGAATCGAGCATAGGCAGTTGTGGCAGCATGTCGTCGATGGCATCCTCGATGTGTGTGATGATGTCCAGCGGTAGTTTTGCGGACTCATAGACGGGCGTCTGCGTGGTGTCTGTTGCGAGGTATGTGCCTACGTTGAATAGTGCCGATTGTATCAGTTCGAGATCATCGATGATCTGCTGTCGTGAGTCGTTGTCGGGCATAGCTTCAATATGCGCCACCAGTAGTCCGATGTGTGACGATAGCTCATCGACCGTACCATATGCCTCAAGCCTTGCCGATGCTTTGCTGATGCGTATTCCCCCGACGAGTGAGGTGGAGCCTTTGTCGCCGGTCTTCGTGTATATTTTTGTCAGTTTCATATTTTGTAATGTTGTGGAAAGCGGCCGTGTTGGAATATTGCAATGCCGATATCTCCGCTGATGTCAAAGGTTACGCATTCTGTCTGGAGTATCCTCTGCCATTGCTCCATGTTAGTGGTGCTGATATCCTTTGCAATGAGGATGTCGATATTGTGGAAGTGGGTCACTCCATCTATAATGACGGGCTGCGCCTTGGATATGCGGCATGCGTGAAGCTCGATGGCAGAGAGCGTTCCGACGATAACGATGCGCTTGCCCAGGTTCCTGTTGAGGATACGGTACAGCAGCCTTGCATCTTCCGAAAACTTGTGCGAGGCATCAGGGAAAGCCTGCTGTAGCTCGTCGTAGGCGTAGTATCTGTTCTCCTCGCGTATGACATCGTGGAGGAAAGCAAAGTCCGTCTTCGACTGTATGCCGAAGCCCTTTGACTGCCACCATCGGGCTATTGCTTCTTTGATGATCATTTATGGAGTTCGGGGTATTGTATTCTGGTGTGGTACATGGACTTCAGTTTCTCTATGAGGATGCGCTTTGCCATTGAGATGTCTCGGTAGGTTATAGGGCATTCCTCAAAGAATCCGTCGGCCACCTGTCCGTCGATGATGCGGTTGACGAGGTTCGAGATGCTCTCCTCTGTATATTCGGGCAGTGAGCGCGATGCCGCCTCTACGGAGTCAGCCATCATTAGTATAGCCTGTTCGAGCGAGAAGGGGTTAGGACCGGCATAGCGGAAAGGCTTCTCGTCAACTTCCTCACCCGGATGCTGGTTGCAGTATGTGTTGTAGAAGAACCTGGCGAGTCCGGCACCATGGTGTGTCTGTATGAAGTTGGTGATGACGTCCGGCACGCCATTCTTCTCTGCTATGCGTATGCCCTCGGTGACGTGCCCGAGGATTATCTGCGCACTCTCCTGAGGAGTCATGCGGTCGTGAGGGTTAACGCCCGACTGGTTCTCTGTGAAGAAGACAGGATTCGTTATCTTGCCGATATCATGGTACAGGGCAGCCACACGCACAAGGAGGCTCTTACCCCCTATCTCGCTGGCAATGGCTGCTGCGAGGTTGCTGACGTTGACGGAGTGGTTGAAGGTTCCCGGTGCTACCTCGGAGAGTCGTCTGAGGAGGTCTCTGTTGAGGTCGGAGAGTTCAAAGAGCGTTACTGGCGATATAAAACCGAAGAGCTTCTCGACGATGAACATCATAGGGTATGTAAGCAGGAGTAGCACTCCGTTGAACATGAAGGTGAAGTAGTAGTGCTTTAGAGCCTCGAACGTGATGTCACGATTGTCGAGGAATCGCATTATGGTGAATGTAAAGACTCCTACGATGGTTACGAAGAGTGCCGCCAGCAGTATCTGCGAACGCTTGGAGAGTTCCCGGAGAGCTGTGATGGCAATGATGCCTGAGGCTATCTGTACTGCGACGAAGGTGAACTTGTCGCTGACGGTGGCAGCGCAGATAAGCACCATTACTGTATGTGCCATGAAGGCTGTCCTTGAGTCAAGGAAAACACGTATGAACATTGGCACAAGGCACAGCGGCAGTATGTATATGTTGCGTGGGTCGAGTCGCATTATGAGCGAGTTCATCACGGGGAAGATGGTGATGAGCGTGAAGAGCATTGCCAAGGAACGTGGCTTCGTGAGGTAGTCGCGACGGAAGTAATGGAGGTAAAGCATGAGGAGCATGACGAACTGTGCGACATAGAGCCACTGTATTCCGTTCGTCAGCATTATCTGCGCAGCCCCAGAGTGCGACTCAGCTGTTATGAAGTCGTTGTAGGAGTCTATCATGCGAGCCTTCTCCTCGGTCACAATGTCACCACGGTTGATGATCTCCTGACCCTGCTTCATGAGTCCGGAGTTGGTAGGTATCATTGCAATGATGTCGAGCTTTGCCTGTTCACTGCGACGCTGGTCGAAGATGATGTTCGGTATGAGGTATTCGTTGATGTTAAGGTGAGAAAGCAACTCCCTGACGTTCACCAGACGGGGGTCCTGTGTTATCCGTTCGTATGCCTGCTTAGTAGAGAGCATGTTGCGCACCTGAACCCTCGTAGCCTGCTTACTGTCAACGCGCATGAAGGCTGCGAGGCTGTCCTCTGAGAGCATCTGCGAGTATTCCGTCTGCGCCATGATGCCCTGCTCATAGAAGCGTCGCATGTCGTCGGCGATACATTGTATGGAATATGCAGAGAATCCCTCTATGCCCTGGCCGTACTTCTCCATGAAGAGCTCCACCTGCCGGTGAGCCAGTGCAAGGTCACAATTATAATAAGGTATATACTCATTGCGGAGGGCATCGCTGCGCTCTTGCTCCACCACCTTAGGGTCTTTCTGTATTAGTATCTCGCCGGGCGATATGAGCTGCTGCGACGTCCAAGGCTCACCTATGTTGTAGGTCAGTTTCGGACGCTCCGTATTCGGCATGGCGAGTACGATGAAAGTCACGGTGATGAAGAGTATGCAAAGTATCGACAGTAATGTCTTTATGGTTGACGATTGTGTTGTCGTCACATTTTCCATTGCCATAGTTTTAATGCTATTTTTTGAATTTGAGTGCGAAAATACAAAAAAAAAACGAGTTAGCGCATAAAAATGTGAAAAAAGTTCGTTTTTTCATAAGATATTTGTTAACTTTGCACTCAAATTGTAGTTTTAGGGCTTCGTTATGGCTCCGAAACACTGTATTTTACATAAGCAAAACTATAAAGCAATAATGAACGAAAGACCAGTAAGGGTGCGTTTTGCACCAAGTCCTACAGGCGCACTTCACATCGGAGGTGTGCGTACCGCTCTCTATAACTATCTTTTTGCCCGCAAGCATGGCGGCAAACTTATTTTCCGCATTGAGGATACGGACTCCAACCGTTTTGTGCCAGGTGCCGAAGAGTATATCATCGAGTCGTTCCGCTGGCTCGGCATCACCTTCGATGAGGGTGTCAGCTTTGGTGGCGACAAGGGCCCGTACCGCCAGAGCGAGCGCAGGGATATCTACAAGGTATATGTGAAGCAGCTTCTCGATGCCGGCAGGGCATACATCGCTTTCGATACTCCAGAGGAACTGGAGGCAAAGCGCAACGAGACCCCAAACTTCCAGTATGATGCCCGTACGCGCCTTCAGATGCGCAATTCCCTCACGCTGAGCAAGTCAGAGGTTGATGCGCTTATCAACGACGGCAAGCAGTACGTCGTGCGATTCAAGATAGAGCCGGGCGAGGAAGTCCTCGTCAACGACCTTATCCGTGGCGAGGTGCACATCAAGAGCGACATCCTCGACGATAAGGTGCTCTACAAGAGTGCCGACGAACTGCCTACATACCACCTTGCAAACATCGTTGACGACCATCTTATGGAGGTTAGCCATGTAATACGTGGTGAGGAGTGGCTGCCTTCTGCCCCACTCCATGTGCTCCTTTACCGTGCCTTCGGCTGGGAGGATACGATGCCACAGTTCGCACACCTGCCACTGCTCCTTAAGCCGGAAGGCAAGGGCAAGCTTTCCAAGCGCGATGGCGATCGACTCGGCTTCCCAGTATTCCCACTAGAGTGGCGTGACCCTAAGACCGGTGAGGTTTCTTCGGGATATCGTGAGTCGGGATATTTCCCAGAGGCAGTGGTAAACTTCCTTGCACTTCTCGGATGGAACCCAGGTACTGAGCAGGAGGTATTCTCGCTTGAGGAACTCGTTGAGGCATTCGACATCTCACGCTGTTCTAAGGCAGGTGCCATGTTCAACTTCAAGAAGGGCATCTGGTTCAATCATGAATATCTGCTTAAGAAGTCTCCTGAGGAGGTGGCAAAGCTCTTTGCGCCTATCGTCGTGAACAATGGTTCCGATGCTACGATGGAACAGATCACTACCGTCTGCTCACTGATGAAGGACCGTGTGAATTTCATAAACGAACTGTGGCCTCTCTGCTCATTCTTTTTCTTCCCACCAACAGAGTACGACGAAAAGACCGTCAAGAAGCGCTGGAAGGAGAACTCCGCTGAGGTAATGACAGAGCTCATCAGCGTGCTTGAGGGCATCAGCGACTTTTCTGTAGAGGGCCAGGAGCCTGTTGTCATGGCATGGGTTCAAGAGAAGGAATATAAGCTCGGCGACGTCATGAACGCCTTCCGCCTCTGCCTCGTTGGTGAGGGTAAGGGACCAGGCATGTTTGACATCAGCGCATTCCTCGGTAAGGCAGAGACTATTCGCCGTATGAAGAAGGCTATCGAAGTACTTGGATAATAACTGCGATGCTTTACAATATATTACTGTACATATTGGAACTGGGCATCTTCATCGCCAGCTTCTTCTCCGCAAAGGTAAGGAAGATGTGGCGTGGACAGCACCTTGCATTCAAGATGCTGAAGAAAAAGGTTGACCCTAACACAAAATACATCTGGGTTCATGCTGCTTCGCTTGGAGAGTTTGAACAGGGACGTCCTATTATAGAGGAGTTGAGACGTAAGCATCCTGAATACAAGATATTGCTTACGTTCTTCTCGCCTTCTGGCTATGAGGTCCGCAAGAACTACGATGGTGCAGACATCATCTGCTATCTACCGATAGACACCTTCACCAACGCGCGCAGATTCCTGCGACTGATACGTCCCGAGATGGCATTCTTCATAAAGTATGAATTCTGGTACAACTACCTGCACATCCTTCGCCATCGCAACATTCCGACATACAGCGTCAGCAGCATCTTCCGTAAGGAACAGGTGT
This sequence comes from uncultured Prevotellaceae bacterium, assembly GCA_945831805.1. Classification (GTDB taxonomy): domain Bacteria; phylum Bacteroidota; class Bacteroidia; order Bacteroidales; family Bacteroidaceae; genus Prevotella. The sequence goes on along the minus strand of CAMADY010000089.1, from coordinate 2,426 downwards.
TCTTCAAGTGGTATGGCTACCAGTATCGCCATGTGCTGAAGTGTTTTACGCATTTCTTCGTACAGAACGAGGAGAGTCGCCGACTACTCAACGGTCTTGGCATCCATAATGTTGACGTTACGGGAGATACGCGCTTCGACCGTGTCAGGGACATAGCAAAGCAGAGTAAGACGCTGCCGATAGTAGAGGCGTTTACTGAAGACAAGAAGATATTCATTGCCGGAAGCACATGGCTCCCTGATGAGCAGATCTTCATACCTTATTTCGCAGACAAGGAGGACTGGAAACTCATTATTGCACCGCATGTCATAGCAGAGGCACATCTCGAACAGATAATGCAGCTGCTTGCAGGCAGGAAGGTTATCCGCTTTACTCAGGTTAAGGGTGAGAAGGAACTGCATGAGGCAGAGGTGCTTATAATAGACTGCTACGGACTTCTCTCTTCTATATATAAATATGGTGACGTATCGTACGTTGGAGGAGGTTTTGGTGTAGGCATCCACAACCTGCCGGAGGCTGCTGTATGGAACCTGCCAGTCATCTTTGGTCCTAACAACCAGAAGTTCCGTGAGGCACAGGAACTTAAGGCATGCGGCGGTGGTTTCGAGATACATTGCGAAAAATGCTTCAAGCGTATAATGGACGGTTTCATCGAGTCCGAAGAGTCGTTGAAGAAGGCATCCGATGCTGCAGGGAACTACGTCAGAACACAGTCTGGTGCCACCGAAATGATACTAGAGCATCTGTTTGCATAACTTAATTCTTTGCATAACGCTTATAAGACATCTGTTAGCATGACACAAAGTGAGAGATACAACCGCATATTCGACTATTTCCGTCAGACGCAGCCTACTGCTGATACGGAATTGGAGTTCGGCTCTGTCTATCAGCTGCTTATAGCTGTCGTACTTTCTGCCCAATGCACCGACAAACGCGTAAATATGATAACGCCGGCGTTATTTCGGGCTTTTCCTGACGCAATGGCAATGGCGGTAGCCGATGAAATGGAGGTTTTTGAGTACGTGAAGAGCGTCTCCTACCCCAACGCCAAGGCAAAGCACATCGTTGCCCTCTCACGTATGATAATGGAGGACTATGGCGGTGAGGTGCCGAGTGATATGGACCTGCTGCTGAAACTTCCTGGTGTAGGCAGAAAGACAGCCAACGTGATACAGGCTGTAGCATTCTCCATGAATGCCATGCCGGTAGATACCCACGTGTATAGGGTAAGCCATAGGATGGGACTTGTGCCACAAACGTGCAATACGCCATTGAAGGTTGAACAGCATCTTGTGAAGCATATCCCAAGCGATGAGCTCGGCAGGGCACACCATTGGCTACTACTCCACGGCAGGTATGTCTGCAAGAGCCTAAAGCCACTCTGCAGTAAATGCCCATTCGATAGCTTCTGTCCGAAGAAGTTGGAGAACAGTAAGTTATAGGTTAAGGGTTAGAGATTAGAGATTTAGGTTAGAGATTTGCAAGTTATATTAGGTAAAACTTATTTTATTAACATATTAACATCAAACAAACATTTATTATGAAGAAATTTTTGGTTTCACTCTGCCTGCTGACAGCAAGTGTTGCAGCAATGGCACAGATAGATGATGACGACAAGCAGCTCTTCAACCACGTAGGTCTTAGCGCAGGTGTAGGTCTTGACGGTATCAGTATCGAAGCAGCTACAACAATCTGCCCTTACGTTCAGATGCGTGCAGGCATAGCCTTATTTCCAAGCATTAAGGTAAAGGATATCGGCATTGGTCTTGACTATCAAGATAATATTCCACAAGAAGCAAAACCATTAATTCCTGAGCTTCCAAAAAATCTTTTGGTTGATGCCAAGTTAAACATGACCAACTTCAAGATGCTTTTTGATCTTTATCCTACAAAGACATCTCCGTGGCGTTTAACTGTTGGTTTCTATGCTGGAAAATCAGCTCTTATCGATATTTATTCTACCAACTGCAAGGATGAGTTGAGAGAAATCACCAATTATAATGATAAAGTAGAAAGAGGTGATTTCAAACAGTATGGTACATTGCCTATTATCGGTGCTAACATTGACGGTACATTGATTCGTCCACAGGGTGACATGGTTACTGCAGCTTTGAAGGTAAATGGTTTCAAACCTTATATTGGTATTGGCTCTGGTCGTGCGATCTCCAACAAACATCGTTTCTCATTTGCATGGGATCTCGGTGTACAATTCTGGGGAACTCCAAAAATTTATCTTCTGGACAAGGAAATAACAACGAAGGCATTAAATAATGGTGATGGGGATATAATCAAGACCGTCAACTCTCTCACTATTTATCCTACTCTCAGCTTCCGCATCAACGGCCGAATCCTCTAAAACGAATACGTAAAAATCAATCGAGTAGGAGGAAAACGAAGTAGTTTTCTTCCTACTTTCGTTTTCCGAC
>CAMADY010000088.1 GCA_945831805.1 uncultured Prevotellaceae bacterium | reverse complement strand
CTAAATCGCGCAATGGAATGTATGGACCGTGAGTCCATGACAAAGCTTCAGTCCGAGAGACTTGTAGCAACAGTAAAGAGATGTTACGAGAACGTACCGTTCTATCGTAAGAAGATGGACAAGATGGGCATCACCCCTGATGACATCAAGGGCATCCAGGACGTTCACAAACTTCCTTTCACCACGAAGCACGACCTTCGTGACGAGTACCCGTTCGGCCTCAACGCAGTGCCAATGACCGAGATCGTACGTATCCACGCTTCTTCCGGCACAACAGGTAAGCCTGTCGTTGGCACATACACCAAGAACGACATCGCTATGTGGTCAGAAGGTGCTGCACGTGTTCTCGCTGCTGGTGGCGTGACAAAGGGCGACGTAGTACAGGTCAGCTACGGCTACGGACTCTTCACCGGTGGTCTCGGTGCACACGAGGCTGCTGGCGTACTCGGTGCCGTTCAGCTCCCTACATCTGCCGGTAACTCTGAGAAGCAGATCATGCTCATGAAGGACTTCGGCTCTGCTGCTCTCTGCTGTACACCATCATACGCCCTCCACCTCGCTGAGGTACTGGAGAAGACAGAGGGCGTCTCTATCGACGACATGAAGCTCCGTCTCGGATTCTTCGGTGCAGAACCTTGGACAGAGGGTATGCGTAAGGAACTTGAGGAGAAGCTCCACATCAAGGCTATCGACATCTACGGCCTCACCGAGATGTGCGGTCCTGGCGTTGGTGGTGAGTGTGAGTATCAGGACGGTACACACCTCTGGGAGGATATGTTCCTGCCTGAGATCATCAACCCTGACACTCTTGAGCCATGCGCTCCTGGTGAGTTCGGCGAGCTCGTATTCACATCACTCTGCAAGGAGGGTATGCCTATCCTCCGCTACCGTACACGCGACCTCACACGCCTCATCTACGAGCCATGTAAGTGCGGACGTACCGCAGTGCGTATGGATCGTATCCTTGGTCGTTCTGACGACATGATGATCATTCGTGGTGTCAACGTATTCCCATCACAGATCGAGGCTTGCCTCACGGAGTTCCCTGCATTCACACCTCAGTACTTCATCACCGTTGACCGTAAGAACAACGAGGACACCTTCGACCTCGACGTAGAGCTTCGCGAGGAGTTCTTCTCGCCAAACCCATCAAAGCAGATGCCATACATCAAGCCACTCTACGACCGCATCGTGAGCATGGTAGGCATCAAGCCAAACATCCACATCAAGGAGCCTAACAGCATCCAGCGTTCCATGGGTAAGGCAAAGCACGTCAACGACAAGCGTAACTTCCATAATTAATCATGTTAGATAAAGACATCGTAACCGAGGCCATCGAATCACTTGGCCTCGGTGATTTCTCACAGGCAACGATTCGCGATCTTCAGGGACTCTCGCAGATTATAGAGAAGAAGACCGGCGAACAGGTAATTCATCTTGAGATGGGTGTTCCGGGACTCCAGCCGTCAGAGATTGCCCTGAAGGCTGAGCAGGAGGCACTCCGCAATGGTGCTGCTACGCAGTATCCGCCAAACGGTGGCATACCACGCATCAAGAAGGCGGCGTCGGAGTTCGTAAAGGCATTCATCGGAGTCGATATCGAGCCTCTCTGCTGCATACCTACTACGGGTTCCATGCAGGGTACCTTCGCTACCTTCACCGCACTCTACCATGCTCTTGGCGTGCGCGATGGCGGCAAGAAGAATACCGTACTCTTCATACAGCCGGGCTTCCCCGTACAGAATACGCAGTGTGACGTCATTGGACTCAATCAGGTAGGCCTCGACATCCATGGCTATCGTGGTCAGGCACTCATCGGCAAGCTCGAAGAGATTCTGAGTGGTAATCAGGAATCCTCCCCTCGGGGAGGTAAGGTGGGGGCCATCGTATATTCCAACCCTAACAACCCTTCGTGGGTATGCTTCACGGAGGAGGAGCTGAAGGGCATCGGAGAGCTCGCTACGAAGCATGACGTCATCATACTTGAAGACCTCGCATACTTCGCCATGGACTTCCGACGCGACCTCTCACACCCATACGAGGCACCTTATCAGGCTACCGTAGCACGCTATACCGACAACTATGTACTGTGGGTAAGTGGCTCAAAGGCATTCTCTTACGCTGGTCAGCGTATCGGTGTGACGTGCATCTCCAACAAACTCTACAACCGTGAGTACGAGCCACTCAAGAAGTTCGGTGTAAGCACCTTCGGCAACTTCTTCTGCAACCGACTCATGTACACCCTCTCATCCGGCACCACACACTCCGTACAGTGCGCCATGGCAGCACTCATGGAGGCTGCATGCGACGGCTCATACAACTTCCTTGACGACGTGAAGGAGTATGGTCGCCGTGCCAAGTACATGAAGGACGTGCTCCTCGCAAACGGCTTCTACCTCGTCTATGACAACGATATGGGCGCACCGCTTGCAGACGGCTTCTACTTCACCACGCAGTACCCTGGCATGAACGACCTCGAACTCACCAAGGAACTGATGTACTACGGCATCGCCGTATTCCCACTCGACACCATGGGCTCCACACAGCAGGGCGTACGCATCTGCACATCCTTCTTCCGCAAGGAGCAGGAGCAGCTCTTCAAGGAACGCATCGAGGAATTCAAGAAAAATCACTAACACTATGATTGTTACACTTATACAGTCAGATATAAAATGGGCAGACTCTATCGCCAATCAGAAGGCGGCAGAGGCTGCCTTTTATGCACAATCCCAGAAGTCCGACCTCTACATCCTTCCGGAGATGTTCTCCACAGGCTTTGCCACCAAGCCCGATGGCATTGCAGAGACCGACGACAGCACACTGTCATGGATGAAGCGTATGGCACACCAGCTCAATGCCGCCATAGCAGGCTCCGTGGCTGTCAGAGCCGCTGACGGAACATTCCGCAACCGTTTCTATTTCGTGAAGCCTGACGGAGAGGTGACATACTACGACAAACACCATCTCTTCACCTACGGCGGAGAGCACAAGAACTACCATCCAGGCGACACTCGCGTCATCGTCGAATGGCGAGGCGTACGCTTCCTCTTGCAGGTATGCTACGACCTCCGATTCCCCGTATTCGCAAGAAACACCCAACACCCAACCACCACCATTCATCACCCAACCACCACCATTCATCACCCAACCACCAACACTCACCACCCAATCCCCACCATCCACTCAGCCTATGATGCCATCATCTACGTAGCCAACTGGCCCGACAGCCGTCGCAGGGTGTGGGACATACTCCTTCAGGCACGCGCCCTGGAGAACCAGTGCTTCGTACTCGGCGTAAACAGGGTTGGCGACGACAACCTCTGCCACTACGACGGAGGCACCATAGCCATCGACGCCTACGGCAAGACCCTCGCCAAAGCCAACGACAACACCCCCGGGCCCATCACCGCCACCCTCGACCTCGATCGCCTCAAAGCCTTCCGCAACAAGTTCCCCGTACTATCCGACGCCGACTAACCGCACAAAACCCTTGCGTGTCCCTATTCGCCCAGATACCGATTCACAATTATTACTTATCAAAAAAATGTTTATCAATCTTATCGTTAGAGAGAGGAGTCTCTAACTATTTTATGGGTTGATATTGCTATACTATGAAACTAATAACCTTGTCTGTTTCATGACGTGTGTTTATTTAAGCTATTGTGAGTGCAAAGTGAATGCTTTTTACTTAAAAAAACTAAAAAAGTAAGGATTTTGTTCGGAGAGTCGATAAAAAAAAAAATAAAAATTATGGTGCTATCAGGAATTTTTTGTAACTTTGTAGTCAAATTTTATGTTTTTAAATTATGAGAACAACAAAGAAGATAGAAGAAATTACGACAAACGGCAAACTGCAATATATTCATGATGCGGTGAGAGGCATAACTGAAACTCGAATCAAGGCTGCAATTTTTGCAAAGAGAAAAGAAGGAGACATACAGATACTTCTGAATAAGTTTTCCTATATGAACAATAATTTTGTCATAGAAGCAGAGAATTTGAAAGAGTGTTCAAAGACGCACAACAAGAGGTATGCAAACAAGGATAACCTACGCTTTACAACCGAACAGATAGCACTCATAGATATAAAGCGAAGCATCACGTTCCTTTATACGTTGGTTAACGACAGCAAGGTAAAAATCCCTTATCATAAAAGGGATTACTGGGGGCAAGTTGACACGCGTACAATAGATTACAAGATTGAACATTCGTATATTGGCAAGATGCCTTATTCACCTCCTCTTTTCGAACTGCAGACAGAGTGTGAGCAGAGACTTCTGTTGGAGATTCAATCATTCCTGAACTATCTAGACAAATGTTTCGCAATCTGTGAAAATACTATCGCAGAGGAGAAAGCAAAGGGTAGGGATGCTGACTATCTGATTATGATACTTGAGAAACAGATAGATGAAGCTTACGAGTATGTCATGGGTCACAAGGTGAAATACGACATCAACTGCGACTATATACAGGAACTTCTTGATTATGAGAATAATCCTGAGTTTGTTATTAAGTGGTTTCATCAGCTGCATCCAACCAATTTGACAAGTTTGGCAAGTGCCCGACGGGAAACACAATTGAAAAAGTACCCTGACAAAGTAAAAAAAGCTTGCAAGAACGACATAAATAAGATGAATCGATTCATCAACGTCATAAAACACATAGATGATTATGAACCGGAGGACCATATTAGCGGAGCAACAATCTACAATACAATGCAATTCATGAATGTCAACTGTTCTGACAAAGCTTTCTACGAAGGTTTTGTAGAAGCATACGGACAATACGGCAATGGCAAACCTGTAGTTAATTCAACCATGGCAATCAGCAAGGCGAAGAAGGTTGCTCTCAGAAGTGACAATTCGAGCTATTTTGAGTTCGAAGACTACATGAATGCTGTTTTATAAGGGCATTTTTACCCTATTTCAGTTTATTTCTTTAGCATCAGCATATAAACCTATGTTGATGCTATTTTTGTTAATCTACCATACGGAGGTTTACAATAAACAGTTTAATTTTCATTCTTGGTTTATGGAAAATAGCATTTCTTCAAAATCTGTAAACCCAACTTTCATCATTTCTTCAAATACGTAAACTCATAATACAATTTCGGTCGTAGAACAGCATTTTTTGTAAACCAAAAGTGCGCTTGCAAGAAAAGAAAATATACCTTGTATTCATTGCGTAAACTACAGATTTTTAGTAACTTTGCATCAAGAAAAAGCGAGGAGACAACATGTCTCTCGCGAATCATAATTATAAAAACAGAAAGTATAATAATATGGTAAAAGCAAACAACAAAGAAAAGAAACCTGTGGTGCCGGTTCAGCAGTGCTCCTACTTCATGCAGCATGGCGACAAGCCTGTGGTGAAGGAGATGACACCGTCTGCCAGCTGGACGTTAAAAGATATTGCAACGTATGTGAGGAGCAATGTTGGGGCTAAGCGCGCCACAGAATATCTGCGCTCACTATCTGACGAGGATGCGCAGAAGGAGTTTAAGAAGCGAAATTTCGACATGATCATTCCGGGCGGAACATTGAAAAGCCGCGTGAAAGGCAAGAACGAGGTGACGCCCAACGGCGAGTGCTGCCTTGACATCGACCACATCAATGAGGACATCGTGGAGGCACTCTTCAACGACTTTATCGCCGACAAAGAATTGCCGATAGACCTCATGTTCCGCTCACCACGCGGTCACGGACTGAAGATATTCATGCGCTATGACCCTCAGGAGATAACCCACAAAGAGTTCTACAATGACATCAGCGTGCGCATATTCTGCAAGTACGGCGTGATGGCTGACATGGCTTGCGCTGACATCACGCACACCTGTCTGCTGCCTTATGACCCTAACGTCTATTTCGACAGCAGTGGTAATGTCGTTAAACTGTAAAAAACGGATTCACAAATTTCAAATTCAATAAATTCACACAACAATGAGTAAGACTTTATCTTCGCAGGGGCTGCTTGTCAGCCCTTCTCAGCACATAGAGTGTGTGCTTGAGAGAATTGTAGCTCAGCATGCTGTTCTGGCTCCCGACTACAAAGACTTCATTCAGTGCCTCCATGCCTTGGCAACAGAGTTTGGCGAGGGTGGTCGCGAGTATGCCCACCGTGCGTTCCAGTTCTATCCGAAGTACAAACCGTCAGAACTTGACAAGAGCTATGACGATGTTCTCAACGGCAACCGTCAGGAGGTCAACATCGGTACGTTCTACTACCACTGCAAGCAGGCTGGCGTCGATGTCAGCGTGGATATTGAGAAGGTAGCGGTGGAGAAGAAGAAGCCCGGTCGCCCGAAGAAACAGAAGGATGAGCGTACCAACGAAGTGGAGGGGTGCATAAAGTTCCTCACTGAGCGTTACCTCTTCCGCTTTAACCTTCTGCTTGAGTCAATAGAGTTGGCTCAGAAGAATGCTGTCGGAAACGCTGAGGGCAGCTGGAAGCGCATGGACGACCGCGTCTTCAACACTCTCTTCACACAAGTCAAGAAGGAGGGAATCCACGTCACCCAGAACAACATGATGGCGTTCATCGGCTCCGAGGACTTCGCACCATCCTTCAATCCTATCCATGACTATTTAGAGAGACTCAACGAATGGGATCAGGTGACGGACTACATCGAGCAGCTCTTCGACCACTTCACATTCGACAGCGAAGAGACGCGCAGGTTCTGTATGCCTCTGCTCAAGAAGTGGTTCATATGCATGGTGGCACTTTGGCTTCGCAAGGTCGATGACAACCAGATTATGCCTGTACTGGTGGGTGAGCCGCACGTCGGCAAGTCATACTTCTGCTACAACCTTCTGCCGCCAGAGATGCGCAGCCTCTTCCACACCATCTACCCTGGCGAGAAAATTCAGAAGGACCAGCTCATATCCATGTCGGAGTTTGCACTCATCACCTTCGAGGAGTTCCGCATCAACTGCGCCATGGTCAACATCATGAAGGCCCTCGTGACGAGCAAGGGAACAGAGCAGCGCCGTGCCTTCGGACACTATGCCATCAACCGCCAGCGTAAGGCATCGTTCATAGGCAACTGCAACGACGAGAAGTACATCGCCAATGCTGACGGCGACCGCCGCTACCTCTCCGTAAAGGTTGTCGGCTCAAGGGACATGGAGCAGCATCCGCTGCCTTACGAGGGAGCCTATGCACAGGCTTACTGGATAGTCATGCACAAGTCACCGAAGGAATACCAGCCTACGCGGGAGGAGTCGTACGCCATCCATGACTTCAATAAGGAGTTCGTGATGCCTAACACATGTATTACGCTCCTCAGCAACTACTATCGTAAGCCTGACCTCAATGAGCAGGGGGAGCTTGTCTCCATGGCGGACATCATAAGCCAGCTCGCATGGCTCAAGGATCGCCAGGTTACTGAACTGAACATAGCCAAGGCACTGGTAGAGATGGGAATAGAGAAAAAGCACACTGCGCGTGGCAACCGCTATCTCGTGGTGAAGCTGAACATGGAAGAGGAGGTCGCATTCAACAGAATGGAGGCACAGCGACTCTTTAACGAACGTAAGCAGTCTGCTGCACAGGCATGTTCGCAGCAGTCAAACGATGTTTCAAACGCACAGCCATCCACAGACGAACCGCTGATACCATTCTAAACCGTTTCCTCTCCGGTTATACCTAAAAAGTGAAGGGTATGAAGGGCATTTTCTTTAGTTTGGAAAATTAAATAAATATGTATATATACTACTATTTAATAATTTAATTTTCTCGCAATAATAAGAAACTAACCCTTCATACCCTTCACTTTTGCATTCTCTCCCCTCCTCAAAGCTATCTAATGACAACGTGAAAACTATGCTTTGACAGTGTGAAACCATAACTTTGACAGTGTGAAAGCTATGTTTTGAGGAGGTGAAAGCATAACTTTGAGGAGGGTGGGAGAGGGTGGTGGGAGAGGGCAAAAAAGGGGTGGTCTTGGATGCGAAAAAAGTTGCTTTTTAAGTGAAAAAAGTTGGAGAAAAATTTGCATATGTCAGAAAAAAGTAGTACCTTTGTAAGGTGAAAATGAAGGAGTTAGGAGATGTCGGAAGACTATCCATGGTAAGGCTCTGAGGACTGATACGAAGCTCCGGAATTGACACAATTTAGTTATGTTTTTTGAACCGCACAAGCTGCCAGCGGGATAGAAGTTAAGGCAGCAAGAAACAATGGCTATACGCTATGTAGTAAAGCAGGACAACCGCAGGGGTTCCTCAAAGCTTTGGTACGGTCGCGCTATCTACACGCAGACCGTGGGTCTTGAAACTCTGGCAGATCGCATCCAGCGCCAGTGTTCTATGACGAAGGGTGACGTGCTGGCAGTGCTCACCGAGCTCGTGACGGTTATGAAGGATGAGCTCCAGAATTCTCATGTTGTACGTATTGACGGCCTCGGCAGCTTCAAGATTGGACTGAAGACCGTCGGTGCTGCTACGGAGGAGGACTTCACTCCTAACGAGTACATCCGTAACTACCGCGTTAACTTCCAGGCTGCAAAGAAGAAGCAGCACGGCGGTAAGTACACCCGCACCTTCTGCGAGAACCTGAAGGTGATGAAGGCGTAATCCCCACCCCCGACCCCTCAATAGTCTTTGCACCCCCTCCGACTCCTCAATGGTCTTTTCACCCCCTTCGGTTCCCCCGTCTCGCGGGGGACAGAAACGTCTCCCGGGTGAGGGCAACCCCCTGGAGGAGAGGGGAAAGCTTCGCCGCAGGGCGATAGGTAAATGGGATTGGCCTCAAAAAGGTTGGTACACACTAAAGGCCCCACTCTCCGGTGATGGAGGGTGGGGCTATTGTGTTATTATGTAGGGTGTCCAATTTTGTGTACTAAAAGTTTGGTGTTTACTGAAAAAGTTTGTTGATATTTGTTCGTTATT
>CAMADY010000087.1 GCA_945831805.1 uncultured Prevotellaceae bacterium | reverse complement strand
ACTCTGGACCCACTGATTAAGAGTCAGTTGCTCTACCAACTGAGCTAAGGGTGCATGCCTTATTTCTTAAAAGCGATGCAAAGGTACTGCTTTTTTCTGATATGTGCAAATTTTTTCGGCACTTTTTTGTTTTGTGTGACGTAAAAAGCTTCGATACTTGAGTTATGTCAATTCTGTATGGTGTGTTATCAGCAGTAGTTTGCAATAATCTCGTCTATGAAAACAGCAGTGTTTACTGTATTTCGTTGATGTTGTAAGGTGTCTTCTGATAGACGTAGTAGTTAATCCAGTTGTGATAGAACAGGTTTGCATGAGCACGCCACGTAACGAGCGGTCCCTGACGGGAGTCGTTGTTCTTGTAGTAGTGCTTTGGCAGTTCTACGTCATCACGCTTGCCAAGGTCACGCTGATATTCCGAGTCGAGGGTGTACGGATTGTACTCCATGTGACCGGTGATGTATATTTCACGTCCTTGACGCGCCATGATTATTCCTGCACCGCTCTCCTTTGAACTTACGGCAAGGGAGAGGTCTGGGTTCATGAGAATATCCTCACGATGTACCTCGGTGTGTCGAGAGTGAGGCATGGTGAACACCTCATCGAAACCACGGAAGAGCGGTTCCTGTGCGTAGCGTGAGTTGATAATCTGTGGGAATACGCCGAACATCTTCTTTGGCAGTCCGTACTTCGGGATGTTATGGAAGTGGTATAGTGCTGCCTGTGCTGCCCAACAGATATATAGGGTAGAGGTGACGTGTGTGCGAGCCCAGTCGAAAATCTCCGATACCTCCGGCCAGTAATCGACATCCTCGAAAGGCATGTTCTCGACAGGTGCTCCGGTGATGATCATTCCGTCGAACTTACGCTCGCGCAATACGTCGAACGGCAGATAGAACTGCTGCATGTGCTCAATAGGCGTGTTCTTGGACGTGTGCGTCTTGAGCTTCATGAAGGTGACGTCAATCTGCAGTGGGGTGTTTGAGAGCAGACGGATAAGGTCTGTCTCTGTCGTTATCTTGATAGGCATGAGGTTCAGCACGACGACCTTCAATGGACGTATGTCCTGTGAATGTCCTCGCGTATCATCAATGACGAAGATGTTCTCGTCTTCGAGCAGACGAATAGCTGGTAGATTATCTGGTAGTCTTAATGGCATTGTTCTTTCAATTACTGATTGTTCTGATCCGAAGTTTCTTCACTAAGTAATATACTCTGCATTACTATTCTAATCCGAAGTATTCCTCTTCGAGTTTCTCAAGCTGCGCCTGCAGTTCGGTATATTCATTGACCATCTGCATGTTTGCGGCATTCTCTGGTTTCATAAGCAGGTCGTCGAGTTCTGCCTTGCGGTTCTCGAGCTTTTCTATCTGGTCTTCGAGTGTCTTACGCTGCTTGGCAATCTTGTTGAGACGCTTCTGCTCTGCCTTACGCTCTTCGTAGGTCATCTGTTGTGAGACACCAACGGCAGCATTGCCGGCAGCAGAGATGTCATCCTTTGACGAGTTTGATGTAACAGATGAATTGCCGGCGGCAGATGCACTATCGGCAGCGGCATTTTTCCTGTCATTTCCATCCTGCTTTGATGACGAGAGACCGATAGCCTCGTTGATGGTCTCTGCCTTCTTCGCACGAAGGTAATCGTATATTCCGCCGAGATGTTCGCGAACGTTGCCACCACCGAATTCGTAAACCTTGTCAACAAGTCCATCAAGGAACTCTCGGTCGTGGGAAACAACGATGACAGTTCCGTCGAATGCCTTGATAGCCTCCTTCAATACGTCCTTCGATACCATGTCAAGGTGGTTGGTAGGCTCATCGAGAATGAGAAAGTTGACTGGTTCAAGGAGCAGGCGTATCATTGCAAGGCGTGAACGCTCACCGCCGGAAAGGAACTTGACGAACTTCTCTGACGCCTCGCCTCCGAACATGAAGGCACCGAGGATGTCGTTTATGCGCAGGCGTATCTCACCTCGTGCCACGTTGTCGATTGTCTGGAAGACGGTAAGTGACTCGTCGAGCAGCTGCGCCTGATTCTGTGCAAAGTATCCAATCTGTATGTTGTGGCCAACCTTAAGGTTTCCCTCGAAAGGTATCTCGCCCATGATACATTTCACGAGCGTTGACTTTCCCTCACCATTCTTTCCTACAAAAGCGACTTTCTCACCACGCTTTATGATTAGGTTTACGTCGTGGAAGACGTTGTGGTTGTAGCTCTTTGCCACATCCTCGCAGATGACAGGGTAGTCACCGGAACGAAGGCATGGAGGGAACTTAAGGCGTAGTGCGGAGTTGTCAACCTCATCGACCTCTATAGGTACAATCTTCTCCAGCTGACGTATGCGCTGCTGCACCTGCACCGCCTTTGTAGCCTGATAGCGGAAACGCTCTATGAATGCCTTTGTATCTGCAATCTCCTTCTGCTGATTCTCGTAGGCACGCAGCTGCTGCTCACGGCGTTCCTTGCGAAGAACTACGTATTCGTCGTATTTTACCTTGTAGTCAACGACTCTTGAACATGAAATCTCCAGCGTGCGGTTCGTCACATTATTTATAAATGCGCGGTCGTGTGAAACGAGAACCACCGCCTGAGACGATGTAGCAAGGAACTGCTCCAACCATTGTATCGACTCGATGTCAAGATGGTTGGTAGGCTCGTCGAGGAGAACCACGTCATGATGATGCAGAAGGAGCTTCGCCAGTTCGATACGCATGCGCCAACCACCCGAGAACTCCGACGTAGGGCGGTCGAAGTCCGTACGCTGGAAACCAAGACCAGTAAGGGTTCGTTCCATCTCTGCCTCACGGCTCTCTGCACCCATCATGAGGAATCGCTCATGAGCAATGGTGAACTTATCCACCAGTTCCATGTAAGACTCTGACTCATAGTCAGTACGCGTCTCCATTTCGTGCTGCAGACGATCCACCTTCTCCTTCATCTTGTCAACATCAGCGAAAGCCTTGCGGGTTTCTTCACGTACTGTGGTGTTGTCCTGAAGGTTCATCACCTGAGGCAGATAGCCTATGGTGCAGTCGTTAGGTATTGCTACTGTTCCTGCTGTAGGTGTCTGAATACCAGCAAGAATCTTGAGCATGGTTGACTTACCGGCACCATTCTTTCCAACAAGAGCGATGCGGTCACGTTCGTTTATCACGAATGAAACATCCGTGAAGAGTGGCTTGATGCCAAATTCTACTTTTAGTCCTTCTACTGAAATCAAGGTTGTTTATTGATTTGTGGATTATCGACGAGTCGGTTTGTTCGAGTTATCGTTCTTTCAATGTTTTGTTTTATTTAGCTGTTCCAGATCTCCCATCCGGCTTCTGCCTGAAGCAGGAGCATCTCAAGACCGTTCTTCGTTATGCATCCGGCCTCGCGACCTTTCTTCAGGAAGAGCGTCTCGTCCGGATTGTATATGAGGTCGTAGAGCATGTGCTTGCTGGTGAGATGTTCGTAAGGGATAGCCGGACACTCATCGAAATGCGGAGCCATGCCAGCTGGGGTACAGTTCACGATGACGGTGTATTCCTCAATTATCTCCTTCGTCAGCTGTGCGTAGGTTATGGTATTGTCCTTCTCCGAACGGCTAACGAAGACCGTCTCAAGTCCGAGCTGTCTGAGACCATGGTTCACAGCCTTTGACGCACCGCCAGTTCCGAGTATGAGAGCCTTCTTGTGGTGTGGCAGGAGCAGTGGGCTTATGGAACGTGAGAATCCGATGACATCGCTGTTGTAGCCTTCGAGATAAGGCTTGCCGTTCTCCTTATGTGTCACCTTCACGACGTTTACGGCACCGATAGCGCGAGCCTCTGGTGAGATATTGTCGAGGAACGACATCACCTTCTCCTTGTAAGGTATGGTGACGTTGAAGCCGCATAGCTCCGGTGTGTAGTCGATGACGGGCTGCAGGTCTGTGATGACGGGCAGCTCATATTTGTCGTAGTGTGCGTCGATGCCTTCGTTCTGGAACTTCTCGTTGAAGTAGCCAGGGGAGAAGGAGTGGCCAAGAGGGTAGCCTATGATTCCGAATTTCTTCATTGTCTTTGTCTTTGTTAATCAAAGCGGACATACCGCTTTGAACATTGCCGTTGGGGCTTATTTTGTTGCGATGTAGAGGGTGCAGATACCGAAGGTGAGGCGTTGGAATTCTGCGTGCGAGAATCCCACCTTATTTAATATAGAGACCATTGTCTCGCCCTGCGGGAATGCCTCTATGGTCTTTGTGAGGTATGAGTATGCCGCCGTGTCCTTGCTTATGAGTCGTCCGTACGTTGGCAGTATGGCGTGGCTGTAGATGTGGAACAACTGCTTCATAGGGAAGCTGACGGGCGTTGTCAGTTCCAGAACGCAGAAAACGCCTCCCGGCTTCAGTATGCGGCACATCTCGCGAAGTCCGTCCTCCAGATTCTGGAAGTTGCGAATGCCGAATGCTGCCGTAACGGCATCGAAGGAACCGGTAGGGTAGGAGAGTGCGGTGCAGTCCTCACGCTCGAATGAAATGACATTCTCAAGATGTCTTGCAGCAACCTTCTGCCTGCCTATAGCCATCATGCCCTCAGAGATGTCCGCTCCGACAACCTTCAGGTTCTTGCCCAACAGCGGATCCTTATGCGTAGGGCGAAGCTTCTCTGCCGCAAGAATGGCGAAGTCGCCTGTTCCTGTTGCAATGTCGAGGATAGAGCTAGGGCGATACTTGCGCAAGGTCTTGATGGCCTTGTTGCGCCAGTATTTGTCGATGTCCCATGATAGGCGATGGTTCAGCGTATCATAGGTAGGGGCGATGTTATCGAACATCGCCTCCACCTGCTGACGCTTCTCGCCTTCCTGAGAGTAAGGCTTTATGGTTTCCTGTTTGTACATTCTGGTTTTTTGCTAGGGAGTCCTAGGGTGTCCTAGGAAGTCCTAGGTAATCCTATGTAATTCTAGAGAGTTGCGAGGTAGTCGTTTACGTTCTTCTCGATACGTGCGCTGATGTTGCTCTGGTCGGTAGAACGGTCGAACTTCTCGCCTACGATGCCCTCGTAGAGCTCGATGTAACGCTCAGCAACAGACTCTGCATACTCGTCGGTGATCTCTGGCATTGTCTGACCAGGCTCGTTCATGAAGTTGTGCTCGATGAGCCACTGACGTACGAACTCCTTTGAGAGCTGCTTCTGAGGCTCGCCCTTAGCGAACTTCTCCTCGTAACCCTCAGCGTAGAAGTAGCGTGAAGAGTCAGGAGTGTGAACCTCGTCGATGAGGTAAACCTTGCCGTCACGCTTACCGAACTCGTACTTTGTGTCAACAAGGATGAGACCCTGCTTGGCAGCAATCTCCTGACCACGAGCGAAGAGCTTGCGTGTATAGTCCTCAAGGATAGCGTAGTCCTCAGCGCTAACGATGCCCTGAGCAATGATTTCCTCCTTGGAGATGTTCATGTCGTGACCCTCGTCAGCCTTTGTCGTAGGAGTGATGATAGGCTCTGGGAAACGCTCGTTCTCCTTCATGCCCTCAGGGAGCTTCACACCACAGATCTCGCGGCAGCCCTTCTGGTAGTCGCGCCATGCAGAACCCGTGAGGATTCCACGGATAATCATCTCGACCTTGAAGCCCTCGCACTTCACACCTACTGTAACCTGTGGGTCAGGAGTAGCGAGCTTCCAGTTAGGACAGATGTCTGTTGTAGCATCAAGGAACTTGGCAGCAATCTGGTTGAGCACCTGACCCTTGAAAGGAATACCCTTAGGGAGCACTACGTCGAAAGCCGAGATACGGTCGGAAGCGACCATTACCATGATGTCGTCGTTGATGAAATAACAGTCGCGGGTCTTTCCGCGGTAAACTCCTGTCTGACCCTTGAAGTTGTAGTCAGTCTTTGTTAAAGCGTTGTTCATTTTTCTTTATTTTATTTGGTTTTTATGTCTTGTTCCTTGTACTTCTTCTCCTGCTCTTTGTCTTTCTCGTCAAACGCATTCACGATACGTGTTACGAGCTTATGTCGCACGATATCCTTGCCGTTGAGGTTCACGATGGAGATTCCCTCTACATCCTTCAGCGTCTCAATAGCCTCACGAAGTCCGGACTTCTGTCCCTTCGGTAAATCGACCTGCGTAAGGTCTCCGGTGATAATCATCTTCGTGTTCCATCCCATTCGTGTCAGGAACATGCGTATCTGCGCCGACGTAGTGTTCTGGGCCTCGTCGAGAATCACCACCGCATCGCTCAGTGTGCGGCCACGCATGAATGCCAATGGGGCTATCTGTATGATGTGCTTATCCATCATGTCCTGAAGCTTCACCTGTGGAATCATGTCCTCCAATGCGTCGTACAACGGCTGAAGATACGGATCTATCTTATCCTTCATGTCGCCAGGCAGGAATCCAAGCTTCTCTCCTGCCTCCACCGCCGGTCGCGATAGTATAATCTTCTTCGCCGTCTTCTCCTTCAGCGCCTTTACGGCAAGTGCTATGGAGAGGTACGTCTTACCCGTTCCGGCAGGACCGACGGCAAATATCATGTCGTCCTTCATGTACGCATCGATGAGCTGCTGCTGATTCTCCGAACGGCTCTTGATAGGCTTACCGGCGAGACTATATACCACCACGTCCTTTGCCGCATTAGCCTTGTTGTCCTCACCTTTTATAATATTGAGGATATCCTCCTCCGTGATGACGTTGAAGCGAAGCAGATGTCGTCGCATGCGCTCTATATTCTCCTCGAAGGCGCACATCTCCTCCTCGTCGCCCAGCACGCGAATGACGTTGTTTCTTGCCATGATGCGCAATTTCGGATACAGAGCACGCACCATCTGCAGGTGCGAGTTTGCTACCCCGTAGAATGCTACCGGGTCAATATCTTCAAGGACAATATGCTTTTCTATCACTTCTTTCTTTTTGAGTTTTGTGGTGCTCTTTTGCTTGTCACACCTTAAATAATTAAAATATTTCTGCAAAATTACAAAACTTTTTTCATATTTCGATACTTTTTTTGTACCTTTGTGCCTCGAAAGCGATTTTTTTTACATTTCTTATAAGAAAAACAGCAAAAATGAAGATTACAAAGACACTATACCTGCATACTTTCGCCTTTCTTACCGTTGTTCTCGCGCTGACGAGATGCGTGATGGACAGCACCTCTTTTTCGGGTTCTGAAGGCGAAGCTTCAGCCGACAGCATCAGCGATACGACCCATGTTGAAGCCCCATCGACTCCTGTAGTCGAAGTGAAGAAGGTGGAACTGCCCGTTGACGAAAACTTCGTGCCACACAAGATATGGAGCGTCCCTTCGTTCAAGGAGGCGTTTCCCGACAGCAATGTGGTTCAGCTCGCCATGGCAAAGAAGTATGGCGTCCGTCCTGTTCAGAACCGTGCCGATGCCGAGAGGCGCAAGTCGGAACTCGTCTATGCCGCAGCCAACCCATACTTCCATGTCGATAAGCTGAGGGAGAGCAGCCCTTACCTTGTTCCGAGGGCAAACATACTGCTTCAGGACATAGGCAGGGCGTTCTATGACAGTTTGTATATCAAGGGAATACCGCTCCATCAGATTATCGTTACCAGCGTGCTGCGCACAGAGGAGGACGTCCTTCGCCTCCGCAGGCATAATGGCAATGCAAGCGAAAACTCCTGCCATCGCTTCGGCACCACGTTCGACATCAGCTACAACCGTTACAATACGGTTCAGACGGATGCCCAACCACGCCGTCAGGTGCGCAACGACTCCCTTAAATGGGTGCTCTCAGAGGTGCTTCGCGACTTCCGCCAGCAAGGCCGCTGCTACATAAAATACGAAGTGAAGCAAGGTTGTTTCCACATAACTACAAGGTAAAATACGAGGTGAAGCAAGGTTGTTTCCACATAACGACAAGATAATGACTCTCAATAGGTTATAGATAAGCTTGTGAAAGCGTAGCGATTATAAAGTAAAAGCATAGCTATCAGACAGAATTTATGCATAAATTTTCTGTGATGGCTATGCTTTTGTTTTATGGTTGTTATAGGATGCTTTTGAGAACGCTATCTCGTATCAAGGTAATCTGCATAAAGTACTGGAGTAATCTCTATGTAGTACTAGGCTGATTAGTCGTTAAACGAGCTCTACCTTGTTGATATCCTGCTCCTTATCGCAATAGTGACAACGTACGGAACCAAGCTCCTTGTTGACGTGGAAGATGGTTGCCATAGGCTCGTTGTTAGTGATGCACTTAGGGTTGTTGCAGCGAACGATGCCCTTCAGCACGTCTGGTGTCTCAACGGTCTTCTTCTCCTTCACCTGGAAGTCCTCGATGATGCTGAGCACTACCTTTGGAGCAACGACGGAGAGACGCGAAATCTCCTCGTCGGTGAAGAACTTGTCTGACACCTTTATGATACCTTTCTTGCCGCACTTCGAAGACTGATAGTTCTGACCTATGGTGACAGGCTCCGTAAGTGCGTGCAGCTGAAGCAGCGATGCCACCTGATACGTCTTCTCTGCAGGAATATGATCTATTACCGTTCCGTTCTCAATAGCGGCAACGAGTCTTTCTTTTATATTCATAGTTGGTATGGGTGTTTGGGTTGGGTGATGCGTGTTGGGTATTGTGGGGTGGGGGTTAGGGTCAGATTATTGTCTTGTCGTTCTTGATGTCTTCAAGAGAGATGCCCAGACATCGGCAGAAGATAGCCTCTCGTGCATAGAGTCCGTTCTGCGCCTGCTGAATGTAGTATGCGTGTGGGTCGTCATCGACATCGTAGGCTATCTCGTTAACGCGAGGCAGCGGATGCAGAATCTTCATGTTGTCCTTAGTGAGGGCGAGCATCTTGCGGTCGAGGATATAGACGTTCTTCACGCGCTCATATTCCATAAGGTCAGAGAAGCGCTCCTTCTGCACACGTGTCATGTAGATGATGTCAGCGTCAGAGATGATCTGCTCGTTGAAGTCCGTATGCTCCTCGTACTTTATGTTATGGTCGAGACAATACTTCTTATACTCCTGAGGCATAGCGAGTTCCTTTGGAGCAACAAAGTGGAACGTAGGGTTGAAGTGGCGCATTGCCGTGATAAGTGAGTGAACCGTACGACCATACTTCAGGTCTCCAACGAGATAGATGTTGAGGTTCTCCAGCGTGCCCTGCGTCTTATAGATGGAATAGAGGTCGAGTAGGCACTGCGATGGGTGCTCATGGGCTCCGTCGCCAGCGTTGACGATAGGTATAGGAGCCACCTCTGAGGCGTAAACCGCCGCACCCTCGATGTGGTGTCGCATGGCTATGACGTCGGCATAGTTGCTGACCATGAGGATGGTGTCCTTCAGTGTCTCGCCCTTTGTGCCGGAGGTAATCTTCGGATCAGCAAAACCGATGACCCTTGCACCAAGACGGTTAGCTGCTGTCTCGAAAGAAAGTCGTGTTCGTGTACTTGGTTCGAAGAAAAGAGTAGCCACCACCTTACCCTTGAGAAGCTCACGGTTAGGGTGTTTCTCGAACTCCTGTGCCATGCTGATGAGGTAGAGTATCTCGTCTTTCGTCAAATCAGCTATGGTGACAAAATTTTGTTTTTCCATAGGTCGAAAATAGATAAAAAATTGTATTTCGGTGCGAAGTTAGTAAAAAAATCTCAAAAGTCCTTGCTTTTTCTCGT
>CAMADY010000086.1 GCA_945831805.1 uncultured Prevotellaceae bacterium | reverse complement strand
TGGTGTTTATTCAGAATGAAAAGTTTCCTACGCTTTTTCTGGAAGACCACAATAATAGTCAATGCGTTATGTTATATTATAAATATGTAATGTTTATCTAACAGTCTGTTTTTTTTACGCTATTTGTCTTTTAAATTGGTTTGTTGATTTTATTAGAATAACCTTGGGGTATGGGTATCTGTGAAGAGTATGTTGGTAACCTTTAATCTACGAACTGCCATAGTTTCATAAGACGCTTTGTTTCTTCTTCACTAATATATCCCTCAGAATCCGCTTTATCAAGCGATTCTACAAGCTGTTGCTCTGACAAGAAGACATCTTCTGCTATTCCGTCCTTGTAGAAGTCCTGTAGCATGTGATACGTGAGATTTTCCTCATTTGCGCATATCTTGCTTGCAAAAGATTCTACGTCCTTGTAGTCTTTCGCAACATGCCGGAACATGCGTGGTTGTTCTTGCTGTACGGCATAAGCCGCTACCGCCTCACTTGCCATCTGAGGTTCTTCTTCCAGTTGCTTGTATTCTCTTACCATAGTTTTCTTTTTGTTTCTTTTGTGCAAAGTTACGGATTTATTCTCGAACCTCCAAGTTACTGGGGGTGTAAATGAGATTGTCAGTGCGGAGTAGGAGGGATTACTTGGTGATGCGGAACCAGTCAACGTCAACCCATCCGCGCACCTTCTTTCCTGCTGGTTCTGCTGCCATGATGCCGACCTTTGCTCCTACCCACTTGCCCTGGCGCATTGTGAATGCATCGCCGCATGGCGTGAACTTCTTGCCGTCGGTAGAGTAGGCGAATGTTACCTTTGCCTCATGCTTGTTGCTGCCGTCGGAGGTCTTGCCGCCGATATACTGCACCTTCATCTGCAGATACATGTCGCAGTGGATTGATGGCTGGTAGTCTATCTTGTCAACGGCAGTAGGCTTGAATGTAGAGATAACCTTGACGGTCTCTGGCTTACCCTTGTCGGCAGCCTTGCATGTAATCTGCTGGAGCTGGAACTCATTGCCTACGCGACGCAGAACGAGTGAGCTGTAGTCCATTCCGAAGACGGTGATGCCGCCATACTGACCTTCATCCTTTGCTGTCATAGTGAGCTTTGCGGTAGCGGTGAAGTTGTCGGCAGGAGTCTTCTGCGTGAAGATGTTGCCAGCCTCCCACATGTTCTTGTAGTCGGCACTCTGGCGATGGCAGAAGATGCGCATGTAGCCGTAAGGTGTTGGCATGCCGAAGGTCTGGTCGTAGTTGGCATTCCACTGCCACTGCTTTCCGATGACAGGAGAGTTGAACTCGTCGCTCTCTACCGGGTTGATGACAGGGTATGTCTTGCCGACGTTAGGCTTCTTGTACTTCATGACAGGCTGACCTGCATACTTCTCTGTCTTGCCGTACGCCTTGACGCCCTGCTTCTCACCCATGACAGGCCAGTTGTCAACCCACTTTACAGGCTCCAGCCATACTACACGGCCGTATGCCTCCTTGTCCTGGAAGTGAAGGAACCAGTCCTCGCCGGACTTGAGGTGAATCCAACCTCCCTGGTGAGGGCCGTTGCAGTCTGTTGTGCCCTGTGCGAGAACCACTTTTGACTCGTATGGTCCGTAAGGTGACTTTGAACGCATGGCGAGCTGATGGCCGATAGGCACACCACCGGCAGGACACATTATCCAGTACCATCCGTCACGCTTGTAGAACTTAGGACCCTCTGCAGTGCGGTCCTTTGTGCCGTTGCCGTCGAAGACAATGACAGGGTCTCCAATCTGCTTCATGCCGTCTGCAGACATCTCGCGAACGGTGAGCACGGAGTTGAACTGACAACGTGAGTTAGCCCATCCGTTAACGAGGTAGCACTTGCCGTCCTCGTCCCAGAGGGGTGTGGTGTCAATCATTCCCTTACCCTCGATGATGAGCTTTGGCTCTGTCCACTCACCTGCAGGATCCTTCGCTGTTACGACGAATACTCCGAGATCAGGGTCACCCCAGTAGATGTAGTAAGTCTGATTGTTCGGGTTATAGCGGAATGAAGGTGCCCATACGCCATTGCCATGCTGTGGCACGTTGTAGCGATCGGCAGGCAGTAGCTTCTTGACTGCGTAGTTTACTATCTCCCAGTTCACGAGATCCTTGGAGTGGAGGATAGGCAGTCCGGGGATGTTGCAGAAACTGGATGCCGTGAGGTAGAAGTCCTCGCCGCTGGCACCGATGCAGACGTCCGGGTCGGAATAGTCGGCATTGATGACCGGGTTGGTGAAGGTTCCGTCACCATTGTCTGGCGACCATACCTGCGACTTGTAGTTCTCTGCGCTTGCCATCAGAGGCATCGCGAGCAGAATGGCTAAAAGAGTTTTTTTCATTTTTTTTGTTGTCTAGTTATTTATTTGCTTGTTTTAGTGTAGTCTTGTTTTATTGTTATTTTGATGTTATTGCTGTCCTGTTATGCGGAACTTATAGTTGTGACCGTCGTAGTCGATGTGCATGTTGCCAAGATGCCCGTTCTGTGAGAGTGCTAATGCAACATGTCCCATTGTTCGTCGAAGATTTATCTCGATGCATGGGTTGATGAGGAATGATGGTGAGCCATCGTTCTTTACGTGATGCTCATCAGCCACCACCATCATGTCAACGCCAAGTGGTCCGACATAATTGCCGCCGATGTTGTAGGTCAGAAACTTCTCAATCTCTTGTATTATGGCATTGAAGTCCTCCTGCGGAATGTAGTTCCACAGCCATTCCTCCTTCTCCCTTTCAGACATGAGGATGTTGCCGGTGTATGCACCTCGTACGGTAGTGAAGAGAGAAAGCCCGCAGGCCTTGACCTGTCCGTTCTTGTCTGCAATGAACTCCACCGCGAAGTCGTGAACCTTCTGACACTTTATCTCTGCCGTTACGCCGCCCTGCTTTATGATGGTATTGCTGATCCACTGCAGTGCGTTGATGTCAACGGTCTCGCGTTCCATGTATCTCACACCACGTCCGCTGCTGCTCCATGGTGCCTTGACGACGATGTCCTTGTTCTTGTCGAGGAAGAGCAATACCTCTTCGTATGAGAAGCAGACGCATGAGAATCCTGTGACGTAAGGCATTCCCTGCAGTTTGTCGAGAAGATTGACGGCGAGTCGTCGGTGAGAGAGGTCGCGTATGGTGTCTATCTGTGCTATGCGTGGCAATAGAAATTCTGGTATGCCATAGTGGTTGAGCTTCACCCACAGCGCCTTGTTCCATCCCCATGGCTGGATGTCGATGTCTTCCTTTGGGTCTATGCAGAGGTATAGCTCATCGTAGTTGATGAACTGTACGTCTGTCCTGTTGTTGAGTTTGAGCTTGCGGTATGCATTCTCAGCAACAGCGACATCATCAACCAGTACGTAGTCGCCCGTCTCTGCCCATAGTGCAGGCAGGAAGCCGAGGTCGGAGCGCAACTGTCGTCCGGCATGTGGTGCCGTGAAGTTTCTGAGGTTGGCGGCGAGGGCAAGGTCGTGGTCGGGGTTGAATATATGAAGTCTCATTGTTTGGAGTGAGGTGTGAGGGATTCAAGCCATCACATATTACTTATTACTCTTTACTTATTACTTTTTTCTTTCTGAGCAGGGTTCATGAGTTGGAAGTCCTGCACTCTGTCAGGCTTCGTGAAGGTATATTCTATGTTCTCCACAATTATAGCCTTCGGAGTGATGGCAGAGATGCATGCACCGAGGTTTGTTTCGATCTTGTTTGCTACGAACTCCTCCTTCGATGCAGCAATGATGTGCATGAGGTCTCCACGTGAAGGCTGCGGAATATCGCTGGTGCGTACTATCTCCTCCTTGCCTGTCTTGAGGTCGAGGCGCACGAGGTAACGCCAGCCGTCCTTCGGTGCTTTCACTATGAAGGCATGGTCGAGTCCAGCCTTCTTGGCTTCCTTGATGAAGGTGTCCTTGATTTTTGAGACCGGCACGGCTTTCTCTACCGTAACGTGTATGATGCCCGGTAGGTTGCTGCTGAATGGTGAGCCTGCATCTAAACGCTCGTTGCCTGTTGACTGCATAGCACCGATGGCAGGTCGGCGACCTGTCAGCAGTGTCTTCAGTATGCCCTTCTCCACGATGGTGAGATCCTTCTGAGGTGTAACGCCATCAACGTCAACCTTATAGTTGGATGCAAGCTTCACACCATTATATTCCGGGGTGTCCGTAAGCTGATGTATGGATATCTTCGTGTCAACGATACGCTTTCCGAGCTTCATGCTGCTGGTAGAACTGCCCTTGTACATGTCGCGGTCTGCACGGCAGCTGTTCTTTACGACATTGCGGACGATAGCCTCGTTTACCGCCTCGTCTTCGAGGAGCAGCGGGCCGACGTAGTACTCCTTTATGACAGGTGCGGCAGCTTTCTTTATCAGCAGTTCGCAGAACTCACGGGTGCGCTGCTTCAGTTCGTCGATTGACGGCATGTCAGAGAGCTTCTTTGCCGCAAAGTTTATCTGATCGTAGAGGTCAGCGCCCTCAGGAGTCTTCACGTGACCGTCTATCTTGAGTGTTGCCTCCGGATGTGCAAAGCGCAGCTTATGACCTTCTGACGTAACGCGATAAATGTCCTTGAGGTCGTAGTTGAAGTGCGCATCAGTGTCGTAGATCTGAGGATACTCCGCAATGATAGCTGTCAGAGCAGCCGTCGTTGCCTTCATCATCGCAGTGTCAGGCAACTCCGTCAGTGCCGTAGGCTCGATGTATTCACGACCTTCCATCTGCAGCATTTCCGGAATGTTCTGGTCATCCTCAGGCAGAGGGTTGGTCTTGAGGGTGTTCATCTTCTGTCCGATATGGTTGAGGCATATCTTGTATGCCTCGTCGCTGGATTCCCAGAAGCAGCGGCGGGCAAGGTCATAGTCTATCTCCTGTCCTATGCTGAAAGCTCTTCCACGGTTGTATGGTTGCAGCTGGCTCGTCACGTTGTAGTCGCCAAGCTTCATATCGACGATGCCGACGGACTGTATCGGTGCTGTGACGCAGCGATATACTCCTCCGAGAGAAGCCGATACTCTTGCTACTGTTCCGCGGATGAAGCGGTAATCCACGAAGAACGGCAATGGCATACGGTCGAATTGCAGGCTGTCCTTCGTGCGCTGCATCTCGTCCTCCATAGCCTTGAAGATGACCTTCTGCTCATCATCGCCTGACACCTTATTTATATTAAGGTCCTTGGTGTATTCCGGAAGTGGCAGTGCGCGAGGTACCGTCTTCTGCACATTGCTGCGCTGAGTCTCTATCTTTGATACGAAGATGTAAGGCGAAGTGCCAGTGACAGGAACCCAACCGGACTCTGCACCGCATGAGCCGGTGAAGGTCTCTGCCTTGTCGCCGGCAGCTTCGATGTTAGAGAACATGGAGAGTGGTGTGCCTATGAGGTTGACGCCGCGCACAAGCTCGTCCTTGCGTCCATCAACGAATATGCGATAAACCTCAACAGGATCCACGTTGAACGCATTGAGGTAGTCGGTAAGTGTGAAGCCACTCGTTACGGTACGGAAGAAGTATCCATACTCCTTGCCCTGCTTCTTAGCCTCCTTTATGAGCATTTCGCGGAGCTGTGCGTCGGTATAAGGCTTTGATGTCTCGATGATGAGGTTTGACTGTCGTGATACAGGGTCATTGCCTCCGTTGGCACGTGCATGACCGTTGCTCTGAGGGAATCCGTCGATAGGAATCCTGCCCACGAGGAAGTTCTTCAGTATTCCATTCTCCACGTTGAGAACACGCTGTGCCTTGGTTCCCTCCTCGTCAAATTTGTAGTATCCGTTCAACGGCTGCTTGCCATAATACTTCAGCGTCGGGTCGCAATATACGTTGAACGTCGTAGGCAGAACCTTCTCGCCAATCATGTGCTTGAACGTCTGTCCGCCCTTCTTCATGCGATGGCTCTCCAGACGATGACCGAATATCTCGTGGAAGAACACTCCGCTGGCAGAACCTGAAAGGATTGCCGGTCCGGTATAAGGGTCGGCGAGCGGTGCCTCGCGCAGTGCCAGCAGACGCTGCGTGAGGTCTTTGGCAGCGGCAATAAGCTCTGCCTCGCTTGGCATCTCGTCCTCTGAATATCCGAAGAAGTCGGTATAGAGCGGACATGGCATGCCGTCGGTTGCCTTTATCTGTGCTGAGAGCATTATGCGCATGCAGCGGCGGTTCTGCACCACTGACGAACCATCACTGTTGACAATGTATTTGCGAGAGTTCTCGAAATCAATTCGGGCCATTCCCTGTTCAAGCAGTCGGCACTCCTTGAAGACCATTGTGACCCTGTTCAGCTTGTTCTTCCATGCCGTGGTGTCTATCTTCCACTCCGGAAGTTCCGGTTCGTAGTATGTCTCAACAGGTGCATCGGAGAAGCAGGGAGCCTTGTCCTCATAGTCGGCATCAGTCTTTGACTTCGCCTTTGCCTCCTCGTATCTCTTCACCGCAATGTCGTAGCGTTCCATCAGGGCATTCCATATCTCATCACGATACTGTCGTAGCGGTCCGCCCTTGTATGCAACGTTATAGCCCTGGGCACTACGGTTGTTGGGGTTCTGTATGCCCTGGTTCTCATATTTGTAGTTGTCGAGGTCTTTATCTCCGATGCGTATGATTGGTACGATGTAACGCTGATGTCCGTCGCTTGTCTGTGCAGCACCGAAAGTGCTGGCAATGAGGACCGTCTGTTCATCGTTCATCCTGAGGCTCATGAAGTAAGCCGGAACAGGTTTCTGCTTCAGCTGCTCCATGCTGTACTTCAGTTCCTCCTGAAGGGTGCGCAGTACGGAATCCGTCTGTATTGTCTGTGCCATCATCATGATGCACAGCATCAGCATCCATATTGTTGATATTACTCTTTTCATTGTTTTTTTTCTTTATGTTTTTGACTGACTGTAAATTTAGAATAGCTCGAGCTGCACGGGCCCCTTTGGCTTTTCTGGCTCTGATGGGGTAGGGGAGTCGGACTCATTGCTGGTGCTGACCACGATGCCACCTTCCTGACTGATGAGTTCAAGGAAGTCATCCTCGCTCATTATCTGCACGCCCAGTTTCTCCGCCTTCTGCAGCTTGCTCGGTCCCATGTTGTCACCGGCAAGAATGAAGGATGTCTTGGCACTGATGGAACCAACGTTCTTGCCGCCGTGCTGCTCTATCAGCAGTTTGTACTCGTCACGGCTGTGATGCGTGAAGACGCCGCTGATGACGATGCTCTTGCCCTCAAGGATGTTGCTCTGCGGCAATCCTGTGTCGGCTATCTGCATCTGCAAACCATAGCTGATGAGGCGGTTGACAATCTCCTCGTTGACAGGATCCTGGAAGTATCTTATTATGTTGACGGCGATAATCTCGCCGATGCCCTCCACCTCTACGAGCTGTTCCACGGTAGCCGTCCTTAAGGCATCGATGGACTTGAAGTGGCGGGCAAGGATCTTTGCCGTCGTCTCGCCAACCATGCGAATGCCGAGCGCGAAGACAACTCTCTCGAAAGGCACCTGCTTCGATGCTTCAATAGCCTCCACGGCCTTCTTCGCGGACTTCGCCCTGTTGCCCTCGTAGTTGATGTCCTGGGCGGTGAGGGTGTAGAGGTCTGCGATGTTCTTTATAAGTCCACGCTCATAGAATGCATCAACGGTCTCAGGGCCGAGTGAGTCGATGTTCATTGCCTTGCGTGCTATGAAGTGCTCTATGCGCCCCTTTATCTGCGGCGGACAGCCGGAGTCGTTAGGGCAGTAGTGGGCAGCCTCGCCTTCGAGTCGCTGCAGCTCTGCACCGCACTCCGGACAGTGCGTGATAAACACAACCGGCTTTGCATCAGCATTGCGCTTCGACTCATCGACACCAACTATCTTTGGAATTATCTCGCCGCCCTTTTCTACGTAAACCCAGTCGCCCTCATGGAGGTTGAACGAGCGTATGAAGTCCTCGTTGTTCAGCGTTGCACGGCTTACCTTCGTACCCGCCAGCTGTACCGTCTGCATGTTTGCAACAGGCGTTATGGCACCGGTTCTGCCTACCTGATAAGTCACCTCCAACAGCTTTGTGCAGACCCTCTCTGCCTTGAACTTATATGCTATAGCCCATCGTGGTGACTTCGCGGTGAAGCCGAGATGGCGCTGCTGGCGAAGGGAATTGACCTTCAGTACGATGCCGTCGGTAGCTACCGGAAGGCTCTTGCGCTCCTCGTCCCAATAGGCAATGAAGTCGTAGATGTCCTGAAGCGTCTTCGCCTTCTTCATACCCTCCGAAATCTTGAAGCCCCATGAGGCAGCGGTGGCAAGACTCTCATAGTGATACTGCGGAACATCCTCCGCATCTGTTATGAGGTAATAGAGGTATGCATCGAGACCACGCTCTGCCACAACCTTTGAGTCCTGACTCTTCAACGTGCCACTTGCCGCATTGCGAGGATTGGCAAACGGCTGTTCGCCAATCTCCTCACGCTCTTCGTTCAGCCGGTTGAAACTGCTCCATGGCATTAGTATCTCTCCGCGAATCTCGAAAGACTCCGGGTAGCCCTTGCCTTCTTCAAGCACAAGAGGTATGCAGCGTATGGTCTTCACGTTCGTCGTCACATCGTCGCCCTGTACGCCGTCGCCTCGTGTCACCGCCTGAACAAGACGGCCGTTCTCGTAGGTCAGGGAAATGGACAGACCGTCATACTTCATCTCGCAGCAAACCTCGAAATCCTCTCCTTCGAGTCCTCGCTTCACCTGATTGTACCACTCCTCTACGTCCTGCTCGTTGTATGTGTTTGCGAGCGATAGCATAGGGTGCTGATGCTTTACCTGTCGGAACTCCTTGGTGATGTCGCTGCCCACACGCATCGTAGGCGAGTTGGCATCGTAGAGTTCCGGATGCTTGGCTTCCAGGTCCTGAAGCTCATGCATCATGAAGTCAAACTCCTGGTCGGAGATGATGGGCTGGTTCAGAACATAATACCTGTGGTTATGCTCATGCAGCTGTTTGCGAAGTATATTGATTCTATCTTGTTCTGTCATTGTTTGTTGAGTAGAGCGTTTATGCTTCCTGTTTTGGAAACAAGTACAATTATGGTGCAAAGTTAAGAAAAAATCCTCAATATCGCAACTTTTATACACCTTATTTATTATAATACACTAAAAATAGGCACATCTTTACCCCTACAAAACACATTATTACCCCCAGATTTCCAATTGTCCATGCGTTGCTTTTATGTGTCATAGTGACTTCACACCTGATCTTTTTACATTGCAAAAGCATAGCTTTCACATTGCAAAAGCATAGCTTTTACGGTGTAATTGCTATCTTATTACAGTGCAAAAGCATAGCTTTCACAAGAAGATAGTACATATTTTTTTTTGAACAATGCAAAAAAAGTGTCAAAGTGTCAACGAAATCTTGTAAAGTGTTGAATATGTTATATATAAGCTGTTGACACTTGGATGGAAAAACGTCAAAAAGTGTCAACAAAGTGTCAACAAAGTGACAACAAAGTGTCAACAAAAGTGACAAGAATTGTGATTTCGCCTGTTCTGTTTGGAATTCCGGCGTTATCATGGTAACTGCGACTGCAAGTCATACATCTGCTTGAACTGAGGGCGTAGAATCCCGCAAAATGTCATAAATGGAGATTCTTTTTACTTTTTTTGTACAAGTAAACATCCGTTTTACTTGCGTTAAATCAAGAAAAACGGTATTGTGATACATTTTTATTGAAGAAATGAGTGTTGTGTAAGATATTATGTGTACCTTTGCACCCGCTTTCAGAAAGCAACCCAACAAAAAAGGGGCGTTTAGCTCAGCTGGTTCAGAGCATCTGCCTTACAAGCAGAGGGTCGGCGG
>CAMADY010000085.1 GCA_945831805.1 uncultured Prevotellaceae bacterium | reverse complement strand
GGCGAACTTTATGCCTTTCTCATTTTTTAGAATACGATTAAGAAGTGTTGTCTTTCCGCTGCCGAGATAACCCGTAAGCAGCAATACTGGTATTTCCTGTTGCATGTTCATTTTTATTTTGAAATATTATAGGAGTTAAATGTATTTAAGACGTTCAAGGACACCGTATGATGTTGGCCGAAAGATTAGAATGGATAGCCAATGGCGAAGGAAACGTTCTGTGCATTCTTGAACTTCGGGATGTTGAAGAACCCTGACGCTGATGTCTTGTACGGTGCGTGCAGTACGAACCCCCAATCGAGTCTTAGCACGAAGAAGCTGAGGTCATAGCGTATGCCGATACCTGCATCGATAGCACAATCCCATGCCTGCGGATTACCATATTCATTCATATTTCCTTCGAAGAGTTCTTTATAATCCTTGTCCATGTACCATACGTTTCCGGCATCAAGGAAGAGTGCGGTATAGAGTGAACCGAAGAGATGGTGACGGTATTCCACGTTACCTACGAGTTTGAGGTCGCCGTTATGGAACATATAACCCATCTGCGAATCATCAACATGCACAGAACCAGGGCCTAAACTTCGCATGGAGAAGCCTCTCAAATCATTGGCACCGCCAATATAGAAGTGCTCAGAGAACGGTGCGCTCTTCATGTTTCCGAAACAAGACATTGCACCTCCGTTGAAGTGAAGGACGAGGCTACTCTTTTCGCCTATAGAGAAGGTCTTTTTCATGTCCAGTTCGAGCTTCACGAACTGCGAGAATGGCGTACCGAGAATGGTGCGTCCCTTATCATCCCATCTTGCTCCCGTCGTAGCCATATTCAGCAGGTTGCCGATGTTTCCAGCTTCCGTTATCGTAGCATCGAGGAAGAACGGATTGCGGTATCTCTCCGGTGAAGAATAGAGGTACTTATAACGCATCTTGAACGTCATCTCATCTTGCGTGGAAAGAAGTGCCATGACGGAATTATGCACCTTTTCAATATAAGCATCCGTCATGTCAGACGTACGACCGTAAGTCACTGAGATAGGCGTCAACTGGTTTACGGAACATGCTGACGGCTGGAAGATATAAGTGTATTCCGCCTTCAGCACCTTACGATTGAAGAATCCAGCCCTACGAATCATCTCACCCGCAAGTGTAAGCACTGTAGAAGGTGTTGTATGCCAGCGTTTTCTGAGCATTTTCTGCATGAATGTAGGTGCAACGAGTCGTGGCATGGTAAGTGAAAGGTCGAGAGAGAAATCATAGCTATTGCCCATATTCATCTCACCGCCCAGCTGAAACTCATAATTCGCACCTGCCGTGGCCGTAAACTGACCACCGCCACGGAAAATGTTACGCTTTGTGAATCCAATGGAAAGACCTGGTCCTAAGCGATCGTTTGTCTTTCCCTTTGCGTTTGCCAGAAAGACCACATCGTATGGTTTGTCGAGGGTAGCGTTGACAACCATATCAAGCACTCCGGCACCCGTTCTGTCTATTCCCTGCTTATCGACCTTGAGAGAATCCGGAACGGTAACGTAGTTTCCAAGTGAATCGACACGTGGAGTAAACGTAATGTCGGATGAAGAGAAGATACCCTGCGACGCAAGGTTGTTGAGTGCTTCCTGATACGCATCATGAGAGAACAGATCGCCAGGACGAATCTTCACGTCACGAAGAATGACACCAGGACGCAATGGTGGCTTATTGCCTCCATACTTGATGGTGAGATAGCGTCGGGTCATTGAGTTGTCAACCGTCTCACGTGCCTCACGCTTTATCTGAACGGTAGAGGTGCAGATAACCCACTTCCTCATTGCTACCTCTGGCAGAGAGTCGGCAAGGTGAGCCTGCAGCAATACCTTACCAGGAATGAACAGAGTGTCTGCCAGATAGGAGGTGTAAGAAGGCTTATAGAAATAGTAACCCTTGTTGCGTAATGTCTGGTAGATGCGGTTTCGCTCATTGTCAAGTACGGCAATAGAGAATGGATCTCCATAATGAAGGAGTCGTTTGTTGTTGTCAATATAACCAATCACTTCGTCAGGATAGTTGGTGTATCTGATGGAGTCGAGGGTATAAAGATGTCCGAAGTTCACATGATACTGTATCTTTGCGGTACGTGGTGCAGGGATACTGTCACGCTTCGTCGTTTCAGACTTTCCTTCTATGATGTCGTATTTAACATCCCCATTGAAAAATCCGTTATTCTGAAGCACCGACCTTGCAACATTTGAGCGAAGCACTGGGTTGACATTACTCATCAGCACCGGAGCCTTGCCGAACGAATTGTTGAGCCATTTCTTTATGACGCCGCTTGAACCATTGCACGCATTCCATATCCATAAGCCGTATGGGAATGGCGTACGGTAATAACTCGAACCGAAGAGTGCGCCGTTAGGTGCTGTGGCAAGGGCTGCCTCTATCTCTTCCTTTATTACCGATGCATTTACCGATGGTTCTATATTCGTATAATCTATCGGCTTCAAACCCACATAAAGCTGTTCACCAGGCTCAAGGTTTGAGATGGTGGAACAGGCAGTCATGAGGAGAGCCATGATGGTTATAATTATATAATGTGTCTTACTTCGCATTTAATGACTTTTCATTTCTGTTTGTTTTATCACTTACAGTTTCGAACTTCACGAGAGTGTCACGCCTTACGTTGCTCTGAGAAGGAATAGTGTTGCTGGTGTTGCGGAAGAGGTCACTTAGTCGCAGAACCTTCTTCTTCCACATGAAACCTGCACCATATTGTCCTACATAACCCTCAAGGAAATCATACACTGAGCGCTGATACATGAGTTGCATATACTTATTACCTACCTCCGACAAGCGGTACAGCACTTCCACGTTATCGAAGAATTGCTTGTTCTGGCCGCTGACGTCAGGCCCCGTTGAAATCTTGCCGCCGACGGAGATTGAAAGTCGGTTGTTCCAAAAACGCTTAGCGAACTTGAAGGCATAGTTGGTGTGCATCGTTCCGTCTTCCTCGGTGCTGTTCTCCATACCAAACGAGAGGTCGAGAGTTTTAAGCGCATTACCTGCCAGCTGGTTAATCTCAGACTGAAGGAAGGAGTTGAGTGCGGAGTTCATAGAGAACTTCTGCGTGTTACCATCAGAGAGATACATGCCGGTAGTAAGCATCGTGACAGCAAGTTTTCCGCGTTCTTCAAGAGATTGTGCAGCAAGCTCATCGGCAATGGTTTGGTTCTCTGGTGACTCTATGATGAACTCAAGTCCCATGTCGTTAAGCGTCTTCGAGATAACGACGCCGGTATAGAACTTAACCATCTGGTTTGTACCATTGATGCTTACAGAAGAGCGCACCTCCTCCTTCGCTGTTATGTGAAGCGTAGGATTCATCATGTCGCCCGTAAACTCCAGATAGCTACCCTCCTGTATGATAAACGTCTTGAGAGGGATGATAGGAAGGGAGTACTTCATCTCACCTTCGTTTATGGTGTAGCGACCAGTGAGGAAAATTTCGTCACCGAGCATCTTCATGCGCAGCGAACCCTCACCGATAATATCAAGGTAGTTAGTGCGCTGATCGTTGAGCCAGCACTTGATGTGTGAACCGTTTTTCACCTCTATGTTGAGATTTACATATAGTCCATCAACGGTTGGTTTCACAACAATAGGTTCTGCTGGAGCAGAAAAATCAGTGAACGTCACGAGTTCCTTCATACGGTTATCCGTAGTGAGCGGAGAGTCCTTCAGGATGTAGAAGAGGTTTGTAGAAGGCAACACATCAAGTTTACCCCTTACGGTAAGCTTTTCAAGTTCGCCGCGTATGAAGCAGAAGAAGTTGACGTACGCATCGCCGTATGCAAGCGAATAGCGGTTCTCCTTCGCACTGATAACATGGAAGTTCTCTGCCCTCATGCGAAGGTCAAGCTTTATGTGATCAATATCGGTGAAGTTCACCTCGCCCATGCACAACAACGGAACATTATCCTGATCGTACATCTGGAAATTCTCAAGCAACAGCTTTGAGTTGATGATACGAATCGGATCGTCATCGAATCGTAGTTTCACACCGTATGGCTCACTAAGAAGGCTTGCTGATTGCAGGAACAACTCTCCGTTTACGTCCGGCAGAGTGGTTGTGCCATGCACCGTCAGCTTACCGTCCGCAGTACCCTCGAAGCCAATGATACGATCTGGTATGAAACCATTGGCAATCTGCATAGGGAACTCCTTCAAATCCAAATCTGCATCAATAGCGTTGGTATCGAAATTATATGCACCTGTGATTTCGGCAATCTCCTTTCCGTCAAGCGTCATCGTACCGTCAACGTAATGGTAGCCATCATCCTTCGGCATGTAAGTCAAGTTTGTTCCAAGGTTACCTATCTTGCAACCCTCGTAAATCATTTTTTTTACACCGAGGTCGAGAGCCAGCGAGAACGACTCATCCTGCTTCTGCACGAAATGGACGTCACCACTGAAGTCACCCTCTACCTTTGGTGCGTAAGGCACTACTGACAACAACCTTTGGAGGTTCAGCTTGTTTACAGACACCGTAAGGTCCTGTCGGTTATCATCCGACTCATCACCATCCGTACTGTAGATCTGAATGCCCGTACCATCGTCGGCTTTCAAACGTACATCGGCAAAGATGCGCTGGTTCTTGTCTAATAGAATATAATTATCCTGATTGAGCGCAAACGGCATGTAACCGAGAATCGGCTTCTCCGGTGTGAGATGGAAGTTTATGCCCTCCTCTACCATCGTTGCCTCCGCACCCAACATAAGGCCTAACTGATTGCTATTATCATAGAACCTGCCATTCAACGTAGCACCATGCTCCAACAGTTCGCCATCAAGGAATACGTTGAAGACGTAATCGTTTGGTGCAAAGTTCTGTATGTGCGCATTATACTTTATCTCGTTAGGATTGCTTTCGCTCGTAACGTTTACCTGAAGGGTATCAATGACGTAGCCCTGCGTAGCAAGATGGCTGATGTTCACATCCGCAAAGATTCCTTCTTCCTTAGATGTCCTTACCTTTGCATCAACCTCGTTCATCTCCACCTTATTATATTTTATAATGCGCGCGATAGGATTGTCAGTAGAGCAATGCAGATAGAGTTCCATCAGCGGAAGTGCCTGACGAAGCTCTGTTTGGTCAATAGTACGCTCCTTCATCTGTTTCTGAATGACAGACGTTATCCTATCCGTACTTGTCAGGAGTTTCTTGTAGCCACCCTGTGCATTGAGCCTTGCATGAAGATCGCCGCAGTCGAGTACGGCATGTGTCGTATCTCTTGTTGTCAGAACATCCATTACGATGTCGTCGGGCCAAAAGGATTTGACAGAGTCAATGACATTGATGTCGCTGACAAGACCTTGTACCTTATAGTAATCCTTCATGTCAGAAGCAAGGTCAACATGTGCGCATCCAGCCACTTTCAACGGCACCTCGACAAGGAAGAGCTTATAGAGGTCGGCATTGTTGAGTTCCGTTGTCAGCGTAGCATCGAGCTTCTGAGTATTCAGCAATGCGTCGAGACTTATCTTACCGTCAACGAGCTGGTTTCTTGCGTCAACATCTGCGTTGATGCGTCCGTTCTTTACCAGCACATCAGCATTGATATTGTTGAGGTTATACCTGCCGTAGGTGAAGTGGCTAACGTCAGCATTCGCAGTAAGTCGCGTATTCCTTGACTTGATGTCCGTGCCCTGTCCGATAGCACTCAGCGAACCGGTAAACGATCCTAGTTGCTTACCTTTCACGAAGTGTCCTACATTCAAGGCACTTGCCTTTACATCTGCATTATAGCGCATAGCGGCAAGGTTCAGGTTTGCTTTGGCATTTACCGTTCCCCTACCCTCACGCAGGTTCATCCGTGCGTCGTAATCAGCACCATGAACATTCACATCTGCACTGGCTGTCACTGCAGGAAGTCCTATAATCTTCGCCGTACTCTTATCGAGGAATCTCTTGAGGAAGTCTATGTTGTAGGTCTTAAGGTCGGCATGCAGGTTTGCACGGAAGTCATTAGAGAACGGATTGTTCTGCAATGCCATGAATCCCTGCGCATCACCCTTTGCATTAAGAGCGAAAGCCGATGGCATCTCTACGTTAAGGAACGGAATATACACCTGACGCAGGTTGCCGCTAACTTCTCCGTTGATGTTCAGCGGCATGGTAGGCCACATCGGTTTCATCTCGTCAGCCACACCCGTCAAAGCATACTGCACGTCCTGACAGCCTATCGAAGCATCAATCTTTGCCCACACCTTTCCTGGGTTCTTATCGTCAAAGGCATTAAGATCCATTATCACCTTTGTGGCAAGACGGCTTGCAGGTGTCTTCATCGTACCGTCAACCTTCACTTGTGTAGAGTCAAGCTTCACGTCAGCAGCAAGCGCCTTCATGCAGAATCCGCTCTTCTCCTTGAACGCACACTCACGTATTTTCAATGCGAGGTATGATTGTAGGAAGTGTACGGAATCCACTTTCAGGTTTATATCGTTCAGCGCAATATGGTTTACATCAAGACCTTTCTGCTGACGTGCCATAAAGGTATTGTCGAATGTGACAGCACTATTGGCAATGGCGAGGTGAGCAAGGTCGTAGAGTCCTCTCTCAATGTCGAAGTAACCATTCTGCGCCTTTGCATCCTGTAGCTGGCAACCAATCTGCAACGTATCACCAGGCATGTGCAGCAGTACGTCAGAGCGTGTTATAGCGAGGTCGCTGACACGAATCTTCCACTTATTCTCAGTCTTCGTGGTATCCGCGGGCACGGTGTCAGAAAGTGCTATGTCAAGGTGTGCATCGTCCATCAGCACCTTATTTATATTAACAAGGCTCTTGTCGAGGTTTATCTCTGCTACAGATTTGCCGTTGCCAACGAAACTGCCATCCTTTCTTCCATCAGCAGAAGCATTAGCTCCGCTCTCTATCGCCATGCGTCCAACGAATCCCTTTATGCGCGCCTCATGGATAAGCGTTGAGGTGTTTATCTTAGCTTGCAGCAACTCCATCTCGTCTATTTGCACGTCACTTCTGAACAGTGGCATTAGCTTTACATCCACAACGGCACGTTTGATATCTGCAATAGTGTCACGCACCTGTGGCAGCGAGTCATTCTGCTTCACCACCTTCACACCTTCTACACTCAGATCGAGAGGAAATGCAAGGCGCACCTTCTCTACCGTCACATCCATTCCAGTTTCTTCGGAGGCATAACGGCTTGCGGCGTGTACTGCCCAATTCTGTACTGGAGGCAAGTAGATTGCCACCATGAGAAGCAGTACGAGTATGATAGGCGTGGCTAATGCTATAGCGCACAATTTGATGTACTTCATTTTTCCTTGTCTCTAAAACTAAACTCACAACCGCAGTATAGCTGGTTGTAGAAGTTGTTTTCTTTGAGCAACTGGTTGCGGCGTTCCTGTAATCCGCCCTTGCGCCAATTTCGCTCATCGAAGGTTACGCCACCCACCTGTTCGGCAGCCCAGCGCCCAGCGTTGTTTATCTGTTCGAGCGATTTCCAACGGCTTGAAGCCAGTGTTGTAGTGAATGATTCTATATTGAGTTCAGCACACTTTCGTGCCGTACGTAATAGTCGCATCTTGAAGCATTCCAGACATCTGGAACCTCTCTCCGGCTCTTCCTCATGACCATTGACGCATTCTCTCCATGCCTCGTGGTCGTAGTCATCATCAATAATGGTAAGCCCAAGTTTATGGGCATAGCGTGTTATCTCATTCTTACGGATGAGGTATTCCTCTTCCGGATAGATATTAGGGTTGCAGTAGAATATCGTTGGCTCCACGTCGTTCTGCAGCATCCATTCTATGATGGCGCTGGAACATGGTGCGCAACAACTATGTAAAAGAACTTTTTTCAAATTGAAAGTTAAAGGTTGAAAGTTGAACTTTGAAAGATGAAAATTAAAGGTTGTAACAGAGAACTGAGCTTTATTCAATCGTCTTGAACTCATAACCTTGATCCTTGAGGTATCTCAGCGATGCAGGAAGGGCATATTTCAGTTTCTCTATGCTCTTCAGCGAGTCATGGAAGGTTATTATCGAACCGTTCCTTGAATAGAGCACCACGTTGCGTACAATGTCAAAGGCATTGAGAAGTTTTGAATAGTCACGTGTCACGAGGTCCCACATCACTATCTTGTAGCCTTTACGTATGATGCGTCGGTATGTTGTCTTCCACATCCATCCATGTGGTGGACGGAAGAGTGTAGAGTCAATATACTTGGCAGCCCTATCCACATTATGCAGATAGTTTCTTACGAGATGCTTCATGCATCCCCAATGGTTATACGTATGATTACCCACCTGATGACCCTCATCGATAATTCTTCTGTAGAGTTCCGGATAACGCTTCACGTTCTCTCCCACCATAAAGAAGGTGGCCTTCACGCCATACTCCTTCAACGTGTCGAGAATGAAGGGTGTTGACTCTGGGATTGGCCCGTCGTCAAACGTCAGATACACCGCATGCTCATCCGGCTTTATGCGCCAAAGGGCTCGTGGGTAGATCCATCTGAGCCATTTCGATGGTTGTTCGATAATCATATACTTGTTATTTATGTGAAGAGTGAAGAACGAAGAATTTAAATTACCTTTAATTCATTACTCGTTCTTCACTTTCCACTCATTGCTTATGTTTTAGAAATCAAGCGAACCGCCTCTGCTCTCGTATGCAGAAACGAATACCTGTAGCTGCTTTACAAGCTTTTCGCCGAAAGCGTTGTCCTCATAAAGTGCAGGCAATTCGCATAGCTTCTGCATTATGTAGAGATTGTACATACAGTCGCGCTGAGAAGAGTTGAAGCGGGCAGGTGACAGAGAGAGATACCAGCTCATGTACTGTGCTGAATTCTTCCAAAGGTCGTTGATAATCTGCTCTGCATTCTTCTTGTCTCCGAGCTTATAGTAAGCCTCTGCGAAGTCCATGCCACCGTTCATGTATGACATTGGAAGGTTGTACGTCGGCAACACCTTCTGTGCATAGTCGATAGCCTTCTTCGCCTTGTCCATCTTACCCTCAGCAATGAGGTGTGTGATGAGCATACCGAAGAGTCGGCGATGTGTAGAACACATGCGCGCTACAGTCTCGTCGAGGTAAAGTCCCTTCTGCTCCAAACCTCCGAACTTGAATCTGTTCATCACGTTGTTGTAAACCTTCTCCGTGTCGAAGTTCGTCTGTTCGTTGGTATGGAAAGGCGTGATACGGTTCACGAGCCCCTCCTGTATGAAGTTCTCTCCAAGGTTCATGTAGTTGTCTGCCCCTACCGTGAGAGCTACATAGAGCGGACGTGTCCAGTTAGCGTTTGCAAGCATCTCAAGAAGCATGAGGTCACCCTTGTAGAGTGCGCGCTTGCCAGAGAGAGATATTGCCATGCGCTCAGGGATGTTCACGTTGCCAGCAGAGTCCTTTGGCAGCATCATGCCACTCTTCATCACTGCCTCCTTGTCGATGTTGAGGTAGAGTGTATCGGTAGGAATGACATGGTAGTCATCATCGTACTTGTTGCCGCGAACCCAGCGAGCCAGTACGTTCTTTATCTCGAACG
The DNA here is from genome assembly GCA_945831805.1 of uncultured Prevotellaceae bacterium. Classification (GTDB taxonomy): domain Bacteria; phylum Bacteroidota; class Bacteroidia; order Bacteroidales; family Bacteroidaceae; genus Prevotella. The sequence goes on along the minus strand of CAMADY010000085.1, from coordinate 906 downwards.
GATCTTCGCCAAACTGCTTTGCAGCACCTTCCGGATCTTCCTTGAAGATTTCGAGGATCTGCTCCTTCCACTCCGGCTTCACCTCAACATACTCGTTGGTACCAGAGCAGTAGTCAAGACGTGGCCATGTGATAGGAAGCGATGGTGAGTTCCATGCCGGTCGTATCATCTGGTCGATGTACCAATCCGTCTGCAGGTATGAGAGGTTACATACACGTGCATCGGTACGGCACTGCTCCACATCCTGGTTGTACCAGAGAGGGAACGTATCGTTATCACCATTGGTGAAGATGATTGGGTTGCCGGCATCCTGGAGTGACATGAGGTAGTTCTGTCCGAAGTCACGGCAGGTGTAGCGACCAGAGCGGTCGTGGTCATCCCATGTCTGACTTGCCATCTGAACAGGAACGAGCAGTGCTGCAATGCCAATGACCGCAGCAAGAGCCATGTTCTCCTTGTTTTTCAGGAACTTTCGCGTAATGATATCGATGATGGCAGCAACGCCCATACCACACCAGATAGCATACGCATAGAAAGAACCGGCGTATGCATAGTCACGCTCACGTGGCTGCATTGGTGTCTGGTTGAGGTAGATGACGATGGCAAGACCTGTCATGAAGAAGAGGAAGAAGACCACCCAGAACTGCTGGATGCCCTTGCGTCCCTTGTATGCCTGCCAGAAGAGACCTATAAGTCCGAGGATGAGAGGCAGACAATAGAACACGTTGTGTCCCTTGTTCTCCTTCAGCTCGTCAGGCAGCTTGCTCTGATCGCCGAGCATCATGTTGTCGATGAATGAGAAGCCGGTAATCCAGTTGCCATGCTCCAGTTCTCCGTTACCCTGAAGATCATTCTGACGACCTGCAAAGTTCCACATGAAGTAACGCCAGTACATGAAGTTGCACT
>CAMADY010000084.1 GCA_945831805.1 uncultured Prevotellaceae bacterium | reverse complement strand
CATAAAAAATTTCCTATTTCAACGATTTTTTTATTACATTTGCACAAAATTACAGTTTCTGCTGGTAAAAACAGAGTATTTAACACTATATTATCAACAATTTTAAATCAGACCAATTATGAAAGCATTAGGTTACATTGGCGCAGTTATCGGTGGTGCCATAGCTGGCGCAACAGCAGCTCTTCTTTTAGCTCCAGAAAAGGGTGAGGACACACGTGCCAAGATCTCTGACGCTGTAAAGGACTTCTGTGACAAGCACGACATTGATCTCTCTTGCAAGCAGATCAAGGAACTCGTCAGCAGCATCAAGAATTCAGAGGAAGACGAGGACTAATTCCACGCCACCTCCACATCCCTTTATTGTCAGGAACCGGCACGCACGACAACACGCCACGCATGCCGATTCCTGACATAACAGAAAAAGAACGAAATGATTTCATCAGATCAGAACATAGAGAACATCGCCAGCTTCGTTGAGGAAGCAAAGGAATGGCTGTACATAAAAAGCCGTTACACCAAGCTTGACATCATTGACAAGCTGGTAAGAATACTCACGGCCGTTTTCATTGCTGCCATCATTGCCGTAGTGCTCATGCTGGTGCTTATCTACCTGTCGTTCGCCGCTGCTTACTACATCGACGAACTGATTGGGTACATGCCGCTTTCGTTCCTCGCCGTCAGTTTCTTCTATCTGCTCTTCCTGTTCATTATTTATAAGAAGAGACACTCATGGATAGAGCGACCTCTCGTCCGCTTCCTTGTCTCAATACTCATTTCGAACAACAATAAAGCGTAGCGCCAGATGCAGAACAATAGTAACACACAATTGGATACACTTGAGCAGATAATGCTTGAGAAGGAGAATCTGCACAAAGAACTGCAGCTCCACGAACAGAAGATGGCAGATATATGGCATGCCACATTCCGTGAACCTACCCCGGAAGAGCAGGCATCGCCAACGAAGAGGGTCATTGCGTGGGTTACGGCATCTGCAGGACTCATCGACGGGGCGCTGCTCGGATGGAAACTCTACAGGCGCTTCGGCACAGCCATAAGGCCTTTCCGCAGAAAAAAGTGATAACACATTATATAACAACATATTATCTTTATTAAACTAAATTCAAAAAAAAAAACTATGAACAAGAAATTCATTTGTACAGTATGTGGCTATGTCCACGAAGGTCCAGAAGCACCAGAGCGTTGTCCTCAGTGTAAAGTTCCAGCATCAAAGTTCAAGGAACTCGTTGAACAGGAGAGCGGTATCCAGTTTGTTCAGGAGCATGTAATAGGTATTGCTAACGACTATGCTATCGACGACGAGATGCGCAAGGACCTCAACGCACACTTCATGGGTGAGTGTACTGAGGTAGGCATGTACCTCGCAATGTCACGTCAGGCTGACCGCGAGGGTTACCCAGAGGTTGCTGACGCCTTCAAGCGCTATGCTTGGGAAGAGGCAGAGCACGCTGCTAAGTTCGCTGAGCTTCTTGGCGACGTCGTTTGGGACACAAAGACAAACCTTGAGAAGCGTATGAATGCTGAGGCTGGGGCTTGCGAGGATAAGTTCCGCATTGCAAAGAACGCTAAGGCAAAGAACTGGGATGCTATCCACGACACCGTTCACGAGATGGCAAAGGATGAGGCTCGCCACGGAAAGGGCTTCGAGGGTCTCTACAACCGCTACTTCAAGAAATAAACAGAAAGTGAAGAAAACACTTCCGATACTTATTGTATTAACACTGATCATCGTCTCTGCCGTCCGCTCTTGCTGGGGGGGAGACGATGATTCTGTTTCCAACACAGAAAAGAAGGAACTGATACCTATCGACGAAAAGCTGGCATCAGAGATAGATTCCTTCATAAACAGCGCATACAGAGTAGGTTCTGTCGCTGTCAACGTATTTGACATCACGGCACAGCGCGAACTCTACAACTATCATGGTGAAGAACTGAAGCGGCCTGCCTCATGCATGAAGCTCCTGACATGCGTTGCGGCACTGCATCGCCTCGGCACACGCTATGAGTATAAGACCTCGATATATGCCGACGGCAAGATACATAAAGACACACTCTACGGAGACCTTATATTAAAGACTACCTTCGACCCTTCTTTTAACAGGGACAGCCTCTTTCTGCTCCTTGACAAACTGAAGGCGACGAACCTGAAGGCTGTCAAGGGTAAGGTGAAGCTCGACATGGTGTTCACCGAGCCTATGAACCACGAAAAACACTGGACACCAGGAGATTTGAAGATATCGCGCATGGGACTGATATACCATGGCTATCGACGCATGAAGAAGGAGATTCTCTATGCTATCCCATCACGCACTGGTATCTCCCTGACAAAAGACAACATAGTTCTTGGACGCGTCAATCCACACACCAGCAAACTGTTGGCTGAAATGCGTACGCCGATACACTATGCTATTGACAAGGCACTAAAGAACTCATCAAACATAAACGCAGAGGGATTGCTATACCCTCTCGGCTACACCCTCAATGCAAAAGGCAGCTACCGCAACAACGGCATGGCTTACCTGAAGAAGTTCATACGCGAAGAACTGCACCTTGACCCTGCCAAGGTTTGCATCATCGATGACGGCTGCGGACTATGTCCTGACGACCGCCTATCTCCAAAGCTGCTAACCGCAATCCTTAACTATGCATACAAGCATAAAAGAATCTATACAGAGGTTTATGAAGACCTGCCACTATCTGGAACTGACGGCACTCTGTACGACCGTATGCGCAAGCCGAATGTCGTTGGTAAGGTAAAAGCGAAGACCGGAACCCTTACGCGTGAAGGAGGTATCAGCTCCCTCTCAGGCTATTTCATTGGAAGGGACAACCATCTGTTGTGTTTCTCAATAATAAACAACGAATGTCCGGTGATGGAGGGACGTTCATGGCAGGATAAGCTATTCTCAAAAGTTATCTTCCCAAAATAATATCAACAAAAAAAATGTAAGATTTCACACATATTCACCCCACGAACATTTGTAAGATTTGTTGCAGATTCACCCCACGCACCTACTTATACATCTCGCTATAGCATTTGCTGTAGTGAAGGCTGCCTGCAGATTGAAACCTCCCGTAACACCGTCTATATCGAGGACTTCACCTGCAAAAAACAGATTCTTGCGTGTCTTCGACTCCAGCGAGGTGCTGTCAACAGACGCGAGTGATACGCCTCCACAGGTAACAAACTCCTCTTTATGCGGAGCTCTGCCAAGAATGTCGTACGTGTCGGAAGTAAGAGCATTGACAAGACGGTTTATCTGCTTGCTGTTTAATGCTTTCCAGAGCGTATCTAAAGCAATACCGGAACGTTTAAGAATATGGTTTTGCCAACGTGCACCCCCTGCCTTAAGCGTTATCTTGTTTATCTGTCTGTCCGCATTCGTGCGGGCAATATCTTCAAGCCATTCCATTGCCTCGTCGTGGCTGTAGTCTCCCAACCAGTTTACAATGAGCTTGCCTTTATAATCGTTGTCTGCAAGGTGACGTGCACCGTATGACGACAGACGCAGAACGGCGGGTCCAGAGACTCCGAAATGCGTAATAAGCATGGTGCCATAGCTCTTCAGTTTTGTGCCGGCGATAGTAAGTCCTACGTCCTCAAGAACGATGCCCATGAGTTCCTCAAGCCCCGATGGTTTCAGTTTCAGCGGAAACAATGAGGGAACAGGTGCAATTATCTCTACCCCACTCTTCTCAAGCCACTCGAAATTCCTTGCGCCACCGGTAGTCACAACGACGACATCGGCATCAAGGGCTTCTATATCAGCAACCTTATAGTTTGTGTGTATGGTTAGACCCTTTTTCAAGGTGTTGACAATGTCCATGGCATCCTGGCTGACAGGAAAGACGCACTCATCGTCCTGCGTGAGGAGTGGCACTCCGTGCTCTTCAAACCACGACATGGTGTCCCATTGGTTCCAGTCGTACATCAGTCGCTTCATGAGTCGGTGGCCACGCGGATAGACCTCCTTAAGATCATTGACGAGTGCGAAGCTGTTGGTGAGGTTGCATCGGCCGCCACCTGTCACCGCCACCTTCATCAGCGGACGTTGATGTGCCTCATAGAGCTCCACGGAGACATCCTTGCGGAGTTCCTTCAGACGTTGTGCGAGGAAACATCCCGCTGCACCTGCTCCAATGATAGCTACCTTCATTCCTAAACTTTAATTTTCCATTTTTCCATTTTCCACTCTCCCGTTTAGCTTATCGCCGCCCAGTCGATGCTTGACTTACGGAGTTCGCGGAGCCTGTTCCACATCATCATGTTCTCGGGTAGGTTACACTCCGGATCACCATCGATGACCCTCTGTGCCTCGTCCCTCGCAAGCTGTACCAACTGACCGTCCATTGCGATGTTCGCTATCTTGAGGTCGAATGCCATGCCACTCTGCTGCGTACCCTCAAGATCGCCAGGGCCACGAAGTTTGAGGTCTGCCTCGGCAATGCGGAAGCCGTCGTTTGACTCGCACATGATATCGAGGCGCTTGCGTGTCTCGGCTGCCAGTTCAAAGCCGCTGACGAGGATGCAGTACGACTGGTCGGCACCACGTCCTACCCTTCCCCTCAGCTGATGAAGCTGAGACAGTCCGAAGCGCTGCGCCTCCATAATGACCATCACCGATGCGTTCGGCACGTTGACACCGACCTCAATAACCGTCGTAGCAACAAGCATCTGCGTCTCGCCTCGTGCAAAGCGTTGCATCTCAGTCTCTTTCTCTGCCGGCTTCATCTTGCCGTGAACCTTCGAGAGCTTGAAGTCCGGGAAAACCTCCTGAAGGTGCGCAAAGCCGTCTTCGAGATTCTGAAGGTCCATCTTCTCGCTCTCGGTGATGAGCGGATAGACCACATAGACCTGTCTGCCCTTAGCCACCTCCTTGCGGATGCCGTCGTAGAGGCTCTTCTTCTGAGTGTCGTATTTGTGGAGCGTCATGATAGGCTTTCTGCCAGGCGGCAGTTCATCGATGACGCTGACATCGAGGTCGCCGTAGATCGTCATGGCGAGAGTACGCGGAATAGGCGTCGCCGTCATTACGAGGATGTGCGGAGGGTTCTCGTTCTTTGCCCATAGCTTTGCCCTCTGTGCCACTCCGAAGCGGTGCTGCTCGTCTATCACTGCAAGTCCGAGGTTCTGGAACTGCACCGTATCTTCTATCACCGCATGCGTGCCGACGAGAATCTTCACCTCGCCGTTGAGGAGGCCTTCGAGAACCTCCCTTCTGCGCTTGCCCTTCACTATACCCGTCAGCAGTTCCACGCGGACGTCCATATCATGGAGGAACTCCTTGATGGTTGCGAGATGCTGCTCGGCGAGAATCTCCGTAGGAGCCATCATGACAGCCTGGAATCCGTTATCCACCGCTATGAGCATCGCCATCAGCGCCACGAGAGTCTTTCCTGACCCCACATCGCCCTGTACCAGGCGGTTCATCTGGCGGCCGGTGTTCATGTCGTTCTGTATCTCGTGCATCACGCGCTTCTGTGCTCCGGTAAGCTCGAACTTGAGGTTCTTCGAATAGAACTCATGAAACATCTCGCCGACCTTCGGCAGCATGTAGCCCTTGTATTTCTTGCGGTTGTTGGCAACATAGCGAAGGATGTTGAGCTGCACGTAGAACAGTTCCTCGAACTTCAGGCGTTCACGAGCATGCTGCATCTCGTACTGATCCTTTGGATAGTGCACCATGCGCATTGCCTCGTCGCGGCTCACGAAATGGTGCGGCTGCGTGATGAATGCCGGCAGCGTCTCGGTCAGTGGAGGTAGTTTAAGGAGGAGCGACTTCATAATCTTCTCCATGGTGCGCGATGTCATACCCGCCTTCTTCATACGCTCGGTAGTGACGTAGTAAGGCTGCATGCCCATATCGTTAAGTTCCAGCGTCGAGGCATCGTCGATGTCAGGATGGGTTATCTGCTGGCGACCGTTGAAGATGCCCGGTTTACCGAAGACGACATACTCCGTACCTACCTTGTAGCTCTTTACGACATACTGCACGCCGGAGAACCATACGAGGTCTATGACGCCAGAGCCATCGGAGAAGTGCGCCACGAGCCTCTTCTTCTTGATGCCCATGTCGAAGGTCTCGAAGGACAGGATGCGACCTTTGATCTGCACGAAGGGCATATCGCTCATCAGTTCCGCTATGCGATATACCTTGCTCCTATCCACATATTTATATGGATAGTACTCCAGCAGGTCGCCGAAATTCTCGATTCCCAATTCCTTATTGAGAATCTGCTGCCTCTGCGGACCTACACCCGGAAGATACTTTATGTCCTGATCAAGAATTGACACTTTTTAGAAGATTATAAAGAACCACCAACAACCATCACCTAACAACCATCACCTAACAACCATCACTTAACAACCATCACCTCAGCAAGGAGCATGTCGAAAGGCGTTGTAATCTTGATGTTCTCGCGATTACCATCTACCATTGAGACCTTCTGACCGATGCCCTCAACAACCGAAGCATCGTCGGTGAAAGCCTCAGAGTAAGGCTGTAGATTGGCACGTTTAAGAAGCTGAATATCAAACGTCTGCGGTGTCTGCACAAGTCTATAGTCGCTGCGCAATACATTGCGGTCGGGACCATCGCCACCAACGTAACGGAGGGTCTCCACGACTGGTGCTACGGGTATTACGGCCAAGTCCTTTCGCGCTGCCTCATAGCACTTTCCTATAACCTCTACAGAAACGAACGGACGCACGCCATCATGCACTCCGACAACCCCCTCGGCATCGTCAGGGACAAGCTTCAGACCGTTCTGCACGGAGTGGAAACGTGTCGCGCCGCCGTCGGCTATCTGGTAGTCAACGCTGAAGTGATATTCCTCACAGAGCCCCTGCCAGTAGTCCTGCTGTGCTTTTGGCAGCACAAGGATTATCTGCAGGTCGGCAGAGTACTCACGGAATCTCTCCAAAGTCCTCATCAGCACTGGCTTGCCGTTGACAGGCAGGAACTGCTTCGGCACTTCGCCACCCATGCGCAGACCCTTTCCGCCTGCCACAATTATTACGTAATCCATTTTCTTCGATATTCAAGTTTTCGATTGCATAGTAGGAAAAATCACCTAACACCCAATACCTAAGACCTAAGACCCAATACCTAACACCCAACACCCATCAACCTATTGAACATCATTCCCTCGCGAAGCTGATCTGCCTCAGCCTTCATGCCGAGCATCTCAAGGATGGCGTATGAATAAGGCAGCGTGGCAGCTGGTCCGCAACCCGTGATGCAGTTGCCGTCGATGGTATAGACGTCGCCTGTAGGTGTGGCACCCTTCATGGTGTCCTCAAAGCCTGGGTAGCACGTAGCCTTCTTGCCGTCGAGCAGTCCGAGATGTCCAAGAACCATCGGTGCAGCACAGATGGCACCGTACTTCTTGCCCTTCGCAGCATGCTCAGCAACAGCCTTCAGCACACCCTCGTGAGCCAACAGGTTCGTGGAACCAGGCATACCGCCAGGGATGAGCAGCATGTCGGCATCAGAGAAGTCGCAGTCCTCTATCTTAACATCGCACTTCACCTCTATATTATGTGAGGAAGAGAACGTGTCGCTGCCCGTCGTGCTTACCATCACGGCATCTACTCCGGCGCGTCTCAGTACGTCAATAACGGTCAGTGCCTCTACTTCTTCCGTGCCATTTGCAAGAAATTCATATACTTTTGCCATAATTTTTCCGTGTTTTATTTGTTAGTTTGAGATAAATAGTGTAAATTTGCACTGCAAAAGTACAAAACATTTGGCACATAAACAAATTTTTCTACAAAATTAAACATATTTTTCGTCTTAATACAACGCAGAAAGCATGAATAAAAACGAAAAACTACGCTTTGTGATATTCGGCAACGAGTATCAGGCAAAGAAATCGCAGGCGGTTTTCAAGATTGTCGCTATACTGCAGCAGCACGAGGCTGAGATATTCATCGACAAGCCGTTCTACGAATTCATTACGCAGGGACAGCACCTCGACCTCAACGTCAACGGAGTCTTTGAGGGAGACGACTTCACTGCGGACTTCGCTATATCCATGGGAGGCGACGGAACGCTGCTTGAGACGGCTGCGCGTGTCGATTCGAAGCACATTCCTATCATCGGCGTAAACATCGGCAGACTCGGATTCCTTGCAGACGTAAATCCGTCGGAGATAGAGCAGGCATTCGAGAATATCTATAAGGGGTCATACACCACGCACGAGCATAGCGTAATACAGATAGAGACGGAGAATGGCGACAAGGAGATTCTATCGCCTTACGCCCTCAACGATATTGCACTGCTGAAGCGTGATCATGCATCGATGATATCTATCCGCACAAGCATCAACGACGAATACGTCATGACTTATCAGGCTGACGGACTTATCGTTACAACGCCTACGGGCTCTACGGCATACAGTCTTTCAAACGGCGGACCTATCATATCACCGGGTACGGGTACGCTGTGCCTCACGCCGGTTGCACCCCACAGTCTCAACGTGCGTCCTATCGTCATTCCAGACTCTTCGGTCATCACGCTGAAGGTAGAGTCACGCAGCCACTCCTTCCTTGCTGCCGTCGATGGCAGGAGCACAAGCCTCCACGACGGCACCGTAGTACGCATCAGCAAGGCTCCATACAAGGCGCATATCGTAAGATTCTTTGAGCGAAGGTACTTCTCCATCCTCCGCGAAAAGATGAACTGGGGAATAGACCTAAGGTAGTCCAAAGTCAATAGCCATGCTAAAGACGGTGCTTCCGTCTTTTATCAAAGAAATGTTCAAGGTAAACAAGACATATCCGGCAACGAAGATTGTCAAGTGGCTGTGGCAGTCATCCAGCGACAATCGTCTTCAGGCAATCCTCAATACCATAATAGGACTGCTTGAAGTTGGTGTGTCACTTGCCTCCGTGACTGCCGTAAAGTACGCCATCGACATCGCATCACACACACGCGAGGGAGACATCATACTCGCCGTGGCAACCATGGGCGGACTCATTCTATGCAACTTCGCATGCAGCATATCGTCCGTATGGGTGCGTAACGTGCTGGGCATCAAGGCACAGAACCGCATGCAGAGACGTATGCTCGGAAGAATACTGCGCTCCGAATGGCGTGGCAGGGACTCCATGCACAGCGGAGACATCCTGAACCGTCTGGAGCAGGACGTCAACACCGTAGTGAACTTCGTGGCAGAGACCTTGCCAAGCGCCATATCTACCTTCGCACTCTTCGCCGGTGCATTCGGATACCTCTTCCTACTCGACAAGACGCTCGCTCTTATCATCATCACCATGTGCCCCGTATTCCTCATATTGAGCAAGCTGTACGTAGGAAAGATGCGACAGCTCTCGCGCGATGTGCGTGAGTCGGACAGTCAGGTGCAGAGCCTCATACAGGAGTCCGTGCAGAACCGCATTCTCGTAAAGACCCTGGAGAGCGAGGATGCCATCGTTGATCGACTCGACTCCCGGCAGCAGGAACTGCGACATAAGGTGGTACGCAAGACGCGGTTCTCGCTATTCTCAAACCTTATCGTAAACTTCGGATTCGCAATGGGATACCTTACGGCATTCGGATGGAGCGCACTGAGGCTCTTCGACCACTCGCTGACATACGGTGGAATGACGGCTTTCCTGCAGCTCGTAAACAAGATACAGAGTCCCGCACGAGGACTGACACGCCTGGCTCCGCAGTTCGTACACGTCTTCACCTCTGCTGAGCGACTAATGCTCTTCGAGGACATACCACTTGAAAAACAGGGCGACAGCATAACGCTGGAAGGCACATGCGGCATCGCATTCGACAACATCACATACGCATACGCCGACGACCCTACCCACCCTATCATCACCGACCTGTCCTTCGACTTCAAACCCGGCACATGCACCGCCATCATCGGCGAGACGGGAGCTGGCAAGACAACCCTACTGCGCATGATTCTCGCACTCGTGAAACCAACCCACGGCTCCGTATATATATATAATAAGGAGAAGCGCATCGCTGCATCACCACTAACACGCTCAAACATCATCTACGTTCCTCAGGGCAACACCATGCTCAGCGGAACGCTGCGCGACAACCTCATGCTTGGCAATATCGACGCTACGGACGAGCAGATGTGGGAGGCTCTATCAACAGCATGTGCCGACTTCGTGCACGAGCTGCCGGACGGACTCGACACAGAGTTCTCAGAGAAAGGCGGCGGACTCAGTGAGGGACAGGCGCAGCGCATCTGCATTGCCAGAGCCCTTCTCCGAAACTGCTCCGTCATGATTCTTGACGAAGCAACATCGGCACTCGACCCTGACACCGAGAAGAAGCTCCTCCACAACCTACTCTCCGGAAACTCCCACACCGTCATCTTCATAACCCACCGCCACGCCGTACTAGAATACTGCGACCAATCACTAAATATCGAAAAAGTACACCACTAACACCACACACCATCGACAACCCCACAAACCCCACACATAATCTATAGCCCACACCACTAAATCGTGGCGGATTGTCACAGATCCCATATCACAAAAACGGCATAAAAAGCAACATTTACAAGCGCAAAAATTGATTTATATCTATTATTTACGACAAAACATGCAAAAACAGCCCAAATAATTTTGCAGATACACAAAAAAGCAGTAACTTTGCACTCGCAAAATCGCGGAGTGGAGCAGTTGGTAGCTCGCCAGGCTCATAACCTGGAGGTCGTT
>CAMADY010000083.1 GCA_945831805.1 uncultured Prevotellaceae bacterium | reverse complement strand
AGGCTACCGCCAAGTGGCCTGTCGCTAACAAGCAAGAATGAGTCCACGCCCTATGGCGTGAACTTCCCGTTCTGCTTGTTCTCTGCGACTGAATGTTTGGCGGTATTCACTTAGAAGAGAACAAGAGCCGTGAAGCTCTGTATGTGATTACTATGTTATTGCTTTATACTTTCTGTTTCTTATCAAATAGTTTTTTTGCAGTTCCTGCTGGTGACCGTACCATAAACCGCATAATTATATTTCATATCCATGGCTCTTCGCAGATTCATTTGCAAAATTACTACTTTTTATTGAGATATGCATCCATTCCTCCGTTAAATAAGCAAAAACGACTCAAATTTCTATCATTTTGTCAATAACATCCCTCATTTTGCACTAAAAAAGTATAAAAATGCAAGCAGAAACAGTTTTATACTTTCATATTCGAAGTTAATTCATTAACTTTGCAGTTAGTTGACGATTCACGTTAACATCACTATCCGAATAGACTAGATAATGAATATAGATAATCTCATAAGCGAATGTACTGCATACGACTACAAAGAAATGCTTGAAGAGAAGAAACCTAAGAGTTGGTTAAAGAGCGTAAGTGCTTTTGCCAATGGCCTAGGAGGCTCTTTGTTCTTCGGCGTTGACAACAATGGAGTCGTCAAAGGACTAAATGACGTACAGCATGTATGCGAAACTATAAGTAGCAAGATTCGCGATTACATGGACCCTCTGCCAGAGGTGGAGATGATTCCACTAACTATTGACAGTCTTGGTGTGCTGCAAGTGAAGGTTTCTTCTGGCAATTACACACCATACTACTACGTTGGCGATGGGCAGCGTATCGCATTTGTTCGCATCGGTGATGAGAGCATTCCTGCAACGGCAGAACAAATGGTGAGGTTAGTATTAAAGGGTTCAAACAAGACTTATGATTCATTGGTTACTGATTACAAGGCAGAAGACAATACCTTCATCATTTTAGCAAATGAGTTTAAAAAACGCACTACTCAAGATTGGAACAAGAAGTTCCTTGTTTCTTTTGGACTCGTTACGGGTGCTGATACGTTATCAAATGCTGGAGCCTTATTTGCTGACGACTGTCCTCTTTGGCAATCTCGCTTATATTGCACCAGATGGGATGGCAAAGACAAGAGTGATGCAATCAACGATGCTGAGTTTACTGGTAATATTCTCATGCTCCTTCGCGAAGCAATGAACTTCGTAAAAGCCAACACGCGAAAAGGCTGGGAGAAGTTGCCTAATGGACGTAAGAATAAACCTGAGTATGCTGAGCGTGCAGTTCTTGAGGCTATGGTAAACCACTTCATTCATAGAGACTACACAGTGATGGGCGGCGAGGTTCATCTTGATATTTATGATGATAGACTTACTGTCACCTCACCTGGAGGTATGTACAATGGTATGTTAATCCAGAATCTTGATATTGACGACGTATCTTCAGAAAGACGCAATCCAATACTCGCCAACGTTATGGCGCAACTCAACTATATGGAGAAGCGAGGCAGTGGCCTCACTCGTATCTGCAATGAGACCAAAGCTCTCGAAGGATATACAGACGAGTTGAAGCCAATGTTCAAGTCCACACCGACCCAATTCCAGACAATCATCTTTGCCTCTCCGACAGACATAAATGTCGGAGACCATGTCGGTGATGTGTCGGAGATAAAACTCTCTGATCGTCAACAAGTAATCCTCAATCTTATCAAGGATACACCGTCAATCTCCGCCAAACAAATGTCGGAGATATTGTCGGTGAGTCAACGCACTATAGAACGTGACCTTTCTGCATTGAAAGAGAAAGGTGTTTTGAAGCGTGAAGGTAAGGATAATGATGGGGTATGGATAATAAATGTTGGTTAAATAGATTGTAAAGATCCTATTTGCCACCAATATGGAAAATAAAAAGAAGAAGGCGGATGAATAAGGACTGAAACATGCTTATGTTGTCTCCCGTAAAAATTCAGTATACGCAGATTATCGATGATTGGCGGTCTTCGAAAACGAGGAAACAAGAATCCAAGATTCTTATATTTTGAGCGGAACGCTATCCACTGTCTATGTCTTTCTGCTTACGCAACTGGTGCGTAGCATTACGCTGAGTGCCGCTCGGCCTTTGGACGCTTGCCATAGTAAGAACGATGCACTGCACTTGCTGAATGCAAAATTACAAAAACAAATTGAGACTTCCAAATTTTTCCGTGACTTTTTTGCTGATGCTGTTTTTGTGGGCGTACACAAGGGGGTAAGGGGTTGGTTGCTGCTTACATCAGAGTGTCAGGAGATCGGGGGATTTTGTGACATTTTGATTTTGAGAAGTGTTCGGGGAGAGGTGGGGTTCTGGAGATTTGGAGTGAGGGGGATATGCCCACGCAAACATGAATCCATAAGGATACAATTCATGCCGTATGGTTACATTATTGGTTGCGATACAAATCACATCCAATGGATCATCTACCGTTGCTAAGCTCTTGACTTCAATTGTGTAATTTGCGAGATTACGATGCGTCAGGAACAAAGCGCCAAGTAAACGCCTTTTTATAAAATTTCAATGTCTTGCCAAAACTATAAGCAGGAAGCTTTTACTCCTGATAATATAATTTATCGGCGAGACTGATGCAAAGTTAACAATAATTATTAAGAATAAGAAAAATCTTGCTGTTTTTTTGTGAAATGACTGTATTAAATATGTTTTTCTTACAAATATGAACAAAAATTAATAATATAAATGTTACTTAAACAAGAAAAATTTGCGTAATTGGGAAATTATGTGTAATTTTGCACTCGCAAATTGCTTCGCACCGTGCGCCAGCTAATGCTGACACGCACTATTTGCAGCGTGCGAGCCATAGTTTGCACTCGCAAATTGGTTCTCCCCCTTATTTTATATATTATAAGGTGTGGAGCTAAGAGGGAATGCAGTGAGATTCTGCGACATTACCCGATGCTGTGAGTCCTTTCTAATACGGACAGCCAACAGTGTCACTGGATGAAAAAGTAACCCGAGAAAGAAAAGATGTGGTTGCTTTTGCCTTTGAGAGTGAAAAAAGCTCAAAGGTCAGGATTCCGGGAAGACCGCGCTGTACCTAAGGATGAAGTCAGAAGACCTGCCGTTTGCTATTCAATTGACGCGTGCCTGCGGGACTACGGGCATCGACGGTAACTTTTTTATGGTTTTCAGAAAAGCATGATTAGAAAAGTATTGGTGGCTAATCGTGGTGAGATAGCTATACGCGTGATGCGTAGTTGCTATGAGATGGGCATACGCTCTGTTGCCGTTTACAGTATGGCGGATCGTCTGTCGCGCCATGTGCTCTTTGCCAATGAGGCGGAGTGCATCGGTGAGGCATCGAGCATAGACAGCTATCTGAACATTGACCACATCCTTGAGGCTGCGCATAAGCATAAGGTGGATGCTATTCATCCGGGCTATGGCTTCCTCAGTGAGAATGCGGACTTTGCGCGCCGCTGTGTAGAGGAGGGTTTCATCTTCATCGGTCCGCGTCCGGAGACGATGGAGGAGATGGGCGACAAGATCAGTGCCCGCCAGAAGATGAAGGCTGCCGGTGTGCCTGTGGTGCCTGGTACGGAGGAACCTCTGCAGAGTGCGGAGGAGGCTCTGCGCGTGGCAAGGGAGATAGGCTTCCCCGTGATGCTGAAGGCATCGATGGGTGGTGGCGGCAAGGGTATGCGACTCATCACGCGTGAGGAGGATGTCGTGGAGATGTATAATGCTGCCAGGAGCGAGGCGATGGCTGGTTTCGGCGACGACACGGTGTATATAGAGAAATTCGTGGAGGAGCCGCACCACATAGAGTTTCAAGTGCTTGGCGACAAGCATGGCAACGTGGTGCATCTCTTCGACCGCGAGTGTTCCGTGCAGCGCAGACACCAGAAGGTGGTGGAGGAGTCTCCGTCGCCGTTCATCGACTATAACCTCCGCATGGAGATGGGTGCCAAGGCGGTGGCTGCTGCGAGGGCAGTGGGCTACGAGGGTGCCGGCACGATAGAGTTCCTCGTTGACAAGTATCACCACTTCTATTTCCTCGAGATGAACACGCGTCTGCAGGTGGAGCATCCTATTACGGAGGAGGTTGTGGGTGTTGACCTCGTGAAGGAGCAGATACGCATTGCCGACGGCGAGCCTCTGCGCTTCCGTCAGGAGGATCTGCGCCAGCATGGCCACGCGATAGAGTGCCGCATCTGTGCTGAGGATACGGAGCATAACTTCATGCCTTCGCCGGGTGTGATACAGCAGTTGACGGAGCCTCACGGCATCGGTACGCGCATCGACTCGTATGTCTATGAGGGTTATGAGATTCCGGTGCATTACGATCCGATGATAGGCAAGCTGATAGTATGGGCAACGACGCGTGAGTATGCCATAGAGCGTATGCGAAGGGTGCTTTATGAATACAAGATCACGGGTCTTACGACAAACATAAGGTATCTGCGCAGGATTATCGATGTGCCTGACTTCAAGAACGGTAACTACAACACGTACTTCATAGAGCGTAACGAGGAGCGCCTGCGTCCGCGTTCGGGTTTCAAGAATGACTCTGAGCCGATGGCGGTGGTAGCGGCGTATATCGACTACCTGATGGGTATGGAGGAGAATGCTTCTCTTAATGATAAGAACACGAGTGCCATAAACCGCTGGCGTGCCTTCGGATTGCAGAAGGGCGTGCTGAGGGTGTGAGGGGGACGGTTATTCGGTTTTAAGGTTTTAAGGTTTTGCGGTTATACGGTTATACGGTTATACGGTTATACGGTTATTCGGTTATAGCGGTTTTGACGGTTAAAGGACAATGGAAATACAAGTAGGTAACAAGATAATGGAGGTCACGCTGATTGGCAAGGAGGGCAACAACGTGACAGTGGATATTGACGGTAAGGTGTATGACGTTGATGTGGCGATGCTGCAGAACGGTACGTGCTCACTGCTCTACGACGGCAATTCGTATAACGCGGAGCTGATAAAGGGTGACAGTGGCAAGCACTATAGGGTGAACCTCAACTACTCGACGTATCAGATAGACATGCTGGATTCTCAGGCGAAGTATATGCGTATGAGGAAGAGACAGACGGAGAGTGTTCAGGCGGATGTCATCACGGCACCGATGCCTTGCAAGATTGTGAAGGTGTACTGCAAGCCGGGCGACGCTGTGAAGGCTGGCGACACGCTGTTCACGATGGAGGCTATGAAGATGCAGTCGAACTACAAGGTTAGTGCGGACTGCTCCGTGGAACAGATGCTGATTGCTGAGGGCGACTCGGTGAAGGCAGAGCAGGTGCTTGTGAAGTTGAAAATGGAAAGTTGAAAATGTAAAATGGAAAATGGAAAATGGAAAATAGGCTTCGCCCCACGGTCAGCGAGGGAAGTAAGTGAAGAATTGAATTATGAGCAACAATAAACTGACAGCGAGAGAGAGGATAGAGACACTTCTCGACAAGGGAACATTTGTCGAGATGGATAAGCACATGGTGCATCGCTGCACGGACTTCGGTATGGAGAAGAAGCGCATAGAGGGCGATGGCGTCATCAGTGGCTACGGTAAGATCGACGGCAGGATAGTCTTCGTCTATGCCTTTGACTTTGCGGTGCTGGGCGGTTCGCTGAGTGCTGCCAATGCGCAGAAGATAGCTAAGGTGCAGGACCTCGCACTGAAGAACGGTGCGCCGATAATCGGACTGAACGACTCGGGCGGTGCGCGCATACAGGAGGGTGTGGAGTCGCTGACGGGCTTTGCGCATATCTTCCGCCGCAACGTGATGGCATCGGGCGTGATACCACAGATAAGCGCCATCATGGGTCCTTGCGCCGGTGGCTCCTGCTATTCGCCAGCACTGACGGACTTCATACTGATGGTGAAGGGGCAGAGCCAGATGTTCGTTACGGGTCCTAACGTGGTGAAGGCAGTGACGAACGAGGATGTTGACAAGGAGACGCTCGGCGGTGCCATGACGCACAACAGCGTCAGCGGCGTGAGCCACTTCATCTGCAACGATGACGAGGAGACGCTGATGACCATCCGTGAGCTCATCGGCTTCATTCCTTCCAACAATATGGAGGATGCTCCGGTGCTGCCTGTCACGGACGAGGTGAACCGCATCTGCCATGAGCTCGACGACGTGGTGCCGCAAGATCCGAACATGCCTTACGACATACATAACATCATAGAGCCTATCTGCGACCAGCAGTACTTCTTCGAGGTGCAGCCGGAGTTTGCAAAGAACATCGTGGTGGGCTTCGGTCGCATGGCAGGCAGGACGGTGGGCTTCGTGGCAAACCAGCCGAACTATCTCGCCGGTGCCCTCGACATCGATGCGTCAGACAAGGCGGCGCGCTTCATACGCTTCTGTGACTGCTTCAACATTCCGCTGGTGGCAGTGGAGGACGTGCCGGGATTCCTTCCAGGCGTGCAGCAGGAGCACAACGGCATCATCCGTCATGGTGCGAAGATAGTCTATGCTTTTGCTGAGGCTACGGTTCCGAAGATAACGCTGATAACTCGAAAGGCATACGGCGGTGCGTACATCGTGATGAACTCCAAGTGCATCGGTGCTGACGTAAACCTGGCATACCCTACAGCGGAGATAGCGGTGATGGGTGCTGAGGGTGCGTGCAACATTCTCTACCGTAAGGCTTCCGACGAGGAGCGCGCGGAGCGTACGAAGGAGTATCGTGAGAAGTTCGCGAACCCATTGCCGGCGGCGCAGCTGGGTTATATCGACGAGATAATAAACCCTTGCGACACGCGTCTGCGACTGATCCAGGCTCTTGAGATGACACGCAACAAGAACCAGAGTAATCCGCCGAAGAAGCATGGCAACATGCCGGTGTAATAGGAGAAATGTTATAGTCAAGAAGGACTATTACGCAAGATATACATAGCCGAAAAAAAGGACTATTGTAGTGTATAATAAATTTTTTGTATTGTATAAGACCATGAGGCATCCGAACTGTGAAGCTGGGATGTCTCTTTTTTGATTATGTAGCGGCTTAGGACATGCTGCTGATGCGGAAGTCTTTATTTGAAAGAAGGCGGTTCATTCCCCTCTTCCCAATTGCGGTAATGCTTAGGCGACAGACCGGTATGTTTCTTGAAGAAGGTTCCGAAGGCTGAAGCATTGGGAAAACTGAGTTCATCGGCTATCTGCTGTATCGTCTTCGTGGTGTTCTTCATCAGATAGATACTGCGACGGATCATCGCCTTGAAAAGCAACTGCTGGACCGTCAGACCGCAAACCGACTTGACCAGTACCGACAGATATTTCGGTGTAAGACAGAGTTTGTCTGCATAGAAAGCCACACTGCGCTCACGCATATAGTTCTTCTCTATCAGCAGCACCAGCGACTCAAAGATGGCAATCTTCCGTTCCATCTCCTTGCCGGCAGCCTTGAACGATGCCGAGAAGATGCTGCACGACCGATACGTAACAGCCATCAGCAACAGTTTCTGCTCATGCACACAATAGGCATCCAGTTCACCACTTTTCTCTTTTTCCAGCTCCAGTTTCCTCAGCATCAGGGCATAGGAAGTAAGCATATCCTCATAGCCCGTCATCCTGACATGGCAGGGTTTGGGATAAATCGTAGCATAAAGACGCATGGTAACCACGGTATTGCCCAACATGTGACGAATCTGTTCAGCACGGTAAAAAAGAAGGGTATATTTAAGGTTCCTGCTCGTTTTCTGCACATGAAACATCACTCCTTTGGAGAGGAAAACGGTCTCACCCTCAGATGCAACAAAGGATGTTCCGTCCACGCAGAAACGGAACATCCCCTGATGACAGATTACGATACCGACATAGTCGGAGTAGAAAGGCTGCATCAACGGCTGAGGAAACTCATGAGCCTCATATATGATGATATTATCTGTTATTTTCATGATGAATATGGGTCTGTTATCTTCAGATTTAACTGCAAAGATAACAAAAATATCCATTCATCAGATGAGCAGCCGGTATCTTTTATGATATTTTAGCACTCCCCTACCTTCTTCCCAGGGATTTCACATCTACATTCTTCAGCAGATATTCGCGCGTCAGTTCCCTGATATTGCGCTTGCGCCAAGGGAGAACGAGCATCAGTCCGGCACACAGCAGACAGCCGTAGAAGGTCCAGCCTGCCATCTCCTTGATGCTCACCAGCGTGGCCTGTACCTGTACCTTTCCCTTCGTACTCATGGCAGCCATGTTCTGTGCCTCGGTTACACTCTTGCCCTGATATTGCATGCCTCTCACCGTCTGGTCGTAAGTATTCGCCGTCTCGATGTTCGTGCGGTCGTAATCCTGGGCAAAGCGGGTTACATAATACTGCTGTCTGTGCTGAAGCACATTGGCATAGAGCGCCGAGCCGATGCAAGGGCCAATGACCATACGAACGGTAAGCATGATGCAAACCCAGGTTGACATGAAGCGGTAAGGCATGCGCTGGTTGGCTATCGTGGAGATGAGCGAATAGAGCAGCATCATTCCCGTAGAACGGATGATGATAGGCCATTTCATACGTTCATACATGCCGTCGTTCTGTACCTCGAAATACATGTACAGCGCATAGGCTCCGATAAAGAGGAAACCCAGACAGTACATCCACTTCAGGTGAATATTCTTGGCTCGGGCGATGATGGCGAATATCAGTCCCACGGTATAGCCCACCATCACCCAGTTGCCTAGCGTGGCGTTCTGCCAGTTATCTATCTTCATGCTCACATTGGTGAACACGTTGACAAACATGGCACTCGAATTGCAGACCATCAGCAGGAAGAAGAGCAGGATGCCGTAGTTGATGACCCTGAGCTGGAACACCTCCATGATGAAATAAGGTGAACGCCTCGTCTTCTCCAGATAGATGAACAGAGCGGTAAAGATAAGACAGACCACCGAGGAGAAACGGATGGTTGGATCATCAAACCAGTCGAGTGTCTTGCCGAATACCATGACATAAGCAAACGAACAGAGCATGATACTGAACACCGTAACATTGCCAAACTTCGACATCGTTATCGGGAACTTAGGCATCGGATACTTATGATAAGGCATGGTGAAGAACACGATGATGATGCCTGCCAGCATGAAAGCCATCATGAAATGATAAACATACTGCCACTCATAAGAATAGGCAAGCCATGCCGTAAGCCAGGTTCCCAACTGTCCGATAATCATGAAGAAGAGATAGATGACCGGCTGCGACACCATCTTCTCCGAATCTGCCGCATCCCATGCCTCCTCGGTAGTAGGCTCACATCCCGGCGTGAGATTCCTCGTAGCCTCTATTCCGAAACCATACCTGATGAGCACAAAGAGATGCGCCATCAGCAGCGTCTGGCGGACAAAGCCCATCAGCAGACTGCACAGTCCGAGTATAAACAGCGAGTCGGTCTGGGCACACACGAAACTGAGGATAAAGAGAATGGAGAAGCCCACGATACACATCATCTTCTCTCTACGGATGCACACCAGTTCATAGAAGAACGGCGAGAAAGCAGCCATTCCTATCGAGGTGCAGAAGCCCGCAAAGGCGATGTATTCCGACTGGATGCCGAGCCCGCTCATCATCTCGCCGCTGTTGGCAGAATAGACGCCACTCATCGTAATCATCGGCACGAAGAGGATGATCATGAAGATGATGCCGAGCGGTTTGGGCACCCAATCATAAAACGGATAATTCTTATATTCTTCTTCCATATACTACTTCATTTCCATCTAGCTGTTTTTTTACTTTCTCTCAGCCTTGACAACCACCATCATGCCGGCAGCAAGACGCTCATTATCCTCTTTGCCGAGGTTGTTGAAATCGATTCTTACAGGCACACGCTGCTGAATCTTGACAAAGTTGCCAGCCGAATTGTCTGTAGGTACCAGCGAATATTTCGAACCGGTAGCACCAGAAATGGCGGTCACCGTACCCTCAAACTCCTTGTTACTGATGGCATCTACGGTCATACGCACCTTCTGTCCTACATAGAGATTCTCTATCTGGGTTTCCTTATAGTTGGCAATCACCCATTTGCTGTTGGCTGGAATGATGTAGGTAATGGTGGTTCCTGCATTCACCATCTGTCCCTCCTCGATAGAGCGGCGACCCAGTTTACCGTCGCAAGGGGCCACAACCACACAATAAGAGAGGTTCAGCTTTGCCATCTCTACGGCAGCCTCGGCACGCTCGATGGAGGCAGCCACATTCTGCTTGCGGGTAGTTACCTCGTTTACGCCCTTATAGGCAGCAGCCTGCTGCTTCTTTACCCCTTCGAGTTTCTTCTTGGTGGCTGCATATTCCACCTCCAGCTGTTCGAGCTGGATAGGAGTAGCCGCCTTCTTTTCTACCAGGTTGCGATAGCGTTCGCAGTCCTTGGCAAGTTTGGCAAGTCGTACATTTATTTCATCGATAGATGCCTGATAGATAGAAGCTGAAGTCTCGGTGGTCTGCTCTGTAGCGTTGATGACATTGGCTCCTGCCTTGGCATCCTTGAGGGCTGCTTCAGCCTCCATCAGACGGATACGATACTCCCGGTCGTCGAGCACAAGGAGGGTATCTCCCTTGTGTACTTCCTGATGTTCTCTGAAGCATACCTTGGCGATATAGCCGGATGCACGGAGATTAACCGGTGAGATATATTGCTCTATCTGAGCATCATTGCTCGTTTCGTTAGAATTATAATCGAGGAAGAGGCATACAATCTTCCAAAGTCCGAAAGCCAGGATAGCAACACCTATCATACTGGCGATAATCTGTCTTACGCGCTGCTTCTTCAGTTTCTTCATGGTTTCTTCGTGAGATACCTGTGTAGCCTCTGCTGTTTCTACATTTTTATTTT
>CAMADY010000082.1 GCA_945831805.1 uncultured Prevotellaceae bacterium | reverse complement strand
GAACGGACGTGAATCAGCTTCACAGCGACTTGGTATTAAGATTTTCGGTGGTCAGGCAGTTACAGCAGGCAACATCATCGTTCGCCAGCGTGGTAACAAGCACTTCCCAGGTGCAGGTGTTGCACAGGGTAAGGATGACACTCTCTATGCTCTCATCGACGGTACTGTAAACTTCCACAAGGGAAAGTACGACAAGAGCGTGGTATCTGTAATCCCAGCTGCTGAGGCTTAAACCTACAATACCAGTCCACGGGACTCCAAACATCCCAATGACTTTAAACCTTACGACCCACGGGACTCCAAACACCCCAATGGTCTAAAACCTGATCCATGGGACTCCAAACACCCCAATGATCTAAAACTTTAAAATAAACACTTATTCCAAACACAATAAGAAGGGCCGTGAGTGATTACAGCCCTTCTTCCTTTTTTATATAAATGCGTCTTCGCTAAATTGTAAAAAAAATCACTGACATTGTGATTGCTCTCATATTGCCTTGTAATCGTATTGCTAGCACGTTGTAATCGTATTGCTAGCACGCTGTAATTGCATTGCTTTTACGAAAAAATCTCTAGAAAATTTGTCCTAATTGCAAAGCTTTTACAAGAGGTATGTTTGTTAGACCTTTTTCTATATTATGTCAAATAGGTCTTGAGCGTATAATATGTCAGTGATTTTTGTTGTGCAGAAGATAAATCTTCTCTGTTTTATAGTTTGTTCTTCTTGGCAATCTTCTTCAGGATGTCCGAAGGTACGGCATTCTTGTTTACCATGAAGTCCATGCACTTTGCAACGATGAATTTCTTGGTCATATACCATATGCCCTTGTAGTCGCCGGTTTCACCCCAAGAGTTCTTTACCATGTAGTATTCGCGGCCGTTCTGGTCCTTTGCAGTACCGTAGATGAGCATGCCGTGATCATCGGTCAGTTCCCAGTTGTCGTACTCCTTCTGTCGCTGCTCCTGTGACGGGGTGAGCTCCGGGACATTGACGCCAAGCTTCTGAAGCTTATCCTTCCTCTCGCCGGCAGTTAGTTTGAGCCACTTTGCCATGTCAGAACCTTCGATGTCAACGACCTTCTTTTCATCGACGAGTACAGCGAGACCATCGCGGGTGAAGCCGTCATCGCTGACATCACCGCCCCAGGCTACCGTGTATCCTTTTTCTATTGCATTGTCTATGATGCGCTGCAGATCGTCAATCGGTACGTTCCATGAGAGTCCCTGGCGCCAGTTGTCCTGTACCTCAACAGGAAACTCCGTGTAGAATGGATGGTGAGTGAATGACGTGAACGAGATGTAGTCGTTCCAATCAAGACCGAGACTTGCTGCAAAGCTCTGCGGGGTGTATGTCTTGCCTTCATAATTGAACTCTTCAGGTACCTTGCCGAGATAGGAGTCAATGATGCCCTGAAGTCCCGCCTTCCATTGAGATGTCAGCTTCTTGCTTGAGCTTGATGCAACAGCATTGACGTATGCAGGCATCACGGTGAAGAACTCAGAGAAGTTGTTGAGGGTATCACCATACATAGTGCCTGGTAGTGGCATGGCATCCTCTGGACAGATGCCGTAGTTCTGCAGTACGTAGAGCACGTCGTAGGCTGATCCACCTTGCTCAAACTGCGTGTCGCCGTGGAGGCGTACCTTGGCGATGGCGCGATCCATGTAGTTCTTGTTGGTTACGAACATTTCGCAAAGGTCGTAGGTCTTGCCAGATTTCTTCAGTATCTCAGACTCGAAGAATGAAAGTGTGGAGTAGTCCCAGCACGTGCCGGACTTGCTCTGGTTCTTGATGGAGGTGATAGGATTCTCCTTGATTGTTGTGAAGACAGGTTTGTTTTGATCGATAGAGTCGGTCTTTACGCTGTCCTTTGGTGTGTCTGCCATTGCTGCAATAGAGCAGAGGGCAAGTGTTAAGGTGAGTAGTTTCTTCATTTTAGATGCGTTTTAGGAAGATGGAGTTTGTGATGTTGTTTGGCAGTTCCTCCTGATAGTGGGTAACCATGATGAGCGTCTTGTCCTTGCGCTCGCAGTAAGTCTCGATGATGTCTTTCACGAGACGACGGTTTATGAGGTCAAGTCCATGGAGCGGCTCATCAAGGATGAGGAGTGCCGGATCCTTTACGAATGCTCGTGCAAGGAGTATCAGTCGCTGCTCTCCGCTGGAGAGTTTGAGGAATGTTTGGTCGGCAAGGTGCTTTACTCCGAAGATGTCCATCCAGAAGAGGCACTGCTCTATCTGCGAAGGTTTCGGCGTGGTGTAGAGACCGTTCATGTCTGACATGCCTGATGCAACGATGTGTATTGATGGCATGTCACGAAGGAATGCGCGATGCATCTCTGGTGATATATATCCGATATGCTTCTTGATGTCCCAAATAGACTCACCCTTGCCACGCTGATGTCCGAAGAGCACAATGTCATTGGCGTATGCCTGAGGATTGTCTGCACATACGATGGATAGGAGTGTTGACTTTCCTGCACCATTCTCACCTGACAGAGCCCAGTGTTCTCCCTTTTTTACGGAGAGGTTGAGGTCCTTCAGTATGGTGCGTGAGCCGTAACGGATGTTGACATTACGGAATTCTATGACGTTCTCTACTTCTGTATCAACAGAAGATGTGTCTGGTAATGACAGGATTGCGTTACGCTTTTCGTCGGAAAGAACGTGTGGTGGGGTAGGTGAGACAGTGTCACGATATTCCTTCAGCGTCATCTTTGGAGAGACCTTCATGTCCTCCACCTTATATACGTGCGATATGAACTCTGGAATGTCGTCGCTCTTTGAGAGGATGAGGATGATGCTAACCTTTGTCTCTTTGCTGAGGATGGATAGGAACTCGTGGAGCTGCTTGCGTGCATTGACGTCAAGTCCAATGAACGGGTTGTCCATGATGAGCACGCGTGGGTTGCTAAGCAGAGTCTTCGTCAGCTGGAACTTACGGAGCTCACCGCTAGAGAGGAGTATGATGTGCTTGTCGAGGAGCAGGTCAAGGTGGAAGGTCTCATAGAGACGCTTGCGAACCTTCTCCATCTCTGCGTGCATCATGCGACGTGCCTCTGCCTCTTCTGCAAGGCGAGCTGCCTCCTGTTCTGGTGTTTCCTCACGTACGAGGTACTTGTCGTAATTGGTCTGACGGCAGAGGTTCTGGTCTGCAAGCTGGAATGCCTCGTCGAGAAGGTCAGAAACGATAGGTGTCTCCTCGATGTCGTTCTGGTTCCAGCGCTGCTGATAGTAGTAAACACCCTCGGATGTTCCGTAAGAGTCGCGGAAGGTGAGATACTTTATATTGTCTGATACGAGCTTCGCCTTTGAAGGTGAGAAGTCGTACTTCACAGGATTCATAGGCAGCAGAGCGTGAGCACCTGTTATGATGTCAACAAGCATGGACTTGCCGCCACCATTAGGTCCTACGATTGCTATGTGCTCTCCGTTGTCAAGGGAGAAGTTTACGGGCTCTGCCATACGCCATGCCGGCATACGTGTCTGGCCGTTCTGTATGTCTATTATCATTTTTGCGGTTTTGCGGTTTTGTGGTCTGTGGTTAACGGTTTGCAGTTTTGTGGTTTTGCAGTTTCGCGGATTTGCAGTTATTTGGTTCTGTCGGAGTTCTTCTTTACAAAATCTTTCCAACTGCTGTATTTTTTTCCGGAACTGAGTGGCGATGATATCTGCATAAAGTGGCAGTATGCAGCACCCAGGGCATCGGTGGCATCCATGAACTTAGGCATCTCGTCTTTGTTTAGTCTGAGGATGCGCTGCAACATTCCTGCAACTTGTTCCTTGGAGGCTGTACCAGTTCCCGTTATCGCCATCTTTATCTTCATTGGGGCGTATTCATGAATCGGTACGCTATGCTGTATGGCTGCTGCAATGGCAACGCCCTGCGCACGTCCAAGTTTGAGCATTGACTGTACGTTCTTTCCGAAGAAAGGTGCCTCAATGGCTATCTCATCGGGCAGGTATTCGTCAATGATGCCTGTGACACGTTCGAAGATATGTCCGAGTCGCAGGTATGGGT
Organism: uncultured Prevotellaceae bacterium; assembly: GCA_945831805.1. Classification (GTDB taxonomy): domain Bacteria; phylum Bacteroidota; class Bacteroidia; order Bacteroidales; family Bacteroidaceae; genus Prevotella. The sequence continues at coordinate 6,958 of CAMADY010000082.1, read as the reverse complement.
CATCCTCCTTGCGCATGTCAATGACACCCATGGCAACCATCTCTGCCTTCTGTCCTATGCATTTGATGATGCCATAGCCCATGACATTGGTGCCAGGGTCGATGCCCATAATGACTTTTTCTGTACCTCCTCTTCCTGTGTTTCTTTGTAAGGAGGTGTTGTTGTCTGCTGCCATTATCTGTCTAGATATGGGTTTGATGCTCCCTCGTAACCTATTGATGTCTTAGGGCCATGACCTGGATATACCTCTGTCTCGTCAGGCAACTGCATGAGCATACGCAGTGACTGAATAATCTGGAACATGCTACCGCCGGGGAAATCAGTTCTGCCGATGCTGTTGCGGAAGAGTGTGTCGCCAGAGAACATTACATTCTCGTCGGCGCAATAGTAGCACATGCCGCCTTTTGTGTGACCAGGGGTGTTGATAGCCTTGAATGTGTGTGATCCGAATGATACTTCGTTGCCGTCGTTAAGGCATCTGCCAATAGCCGGAAGGTCATAGTCAACGGTGAAGCCGAAAGCCTGGCAGTCAGTGCGGAAGGTCTTGTAAAGTTCTGCATCACGCTCGCAGATAACAGCCTGGAGGTTGTATGTCTCGCAGAGCCACTTGCTGCCGAGAATATGGTCGAAGTGTCCGTGGGTGAGGACATAAAGGACCGGTTTCAGTTCGTTGTCTGTGATATACTTGCTTATAGCCTGCTGCTCTGCAGGACCGTATGCTCCGCAGTCAACAATCATACACTCTTTTGTTTCATCGCTGACGATGTAGCAGTTCTCTGCCAGCATGTTGCATTCTATGGCTTTTATCTCTATCATGAGGGTTGTGGGTGTTAGGTGAATGGGTGTTGGTCTATTAGCATGGAAGGTATATGATATGCTTCTCCTTGAACCATTCTTCATTGAAGAAAGAAGTGAGCTCTGTCTTTTCCACAATATTGCGGAATGGGTGCATCTCTGCTTGTAGGTCACCGCCTTTGAGACAGAAGATACCATTTGGCATTGCATTTTGCTGCTTCTTGGAGATATTCTTCTTTACTATCTTCACGACATCTGGCAGTGGCATGACAGCGCGGGAAACAACGAAGTCAAAGAGTCCTTTCTCTTCTTCACCTCGACGCTGTTCTGCAATGACGTTCTTGAGTCCGATGGCTGTTGCCACCTCGTTGCAGACACGTATCTTCTTTGCTGTTCCGTCGATGAGCTTGAACTGGCATTCCGGGAACATGATGGCGAGAGGAATACCAGGGAAACCACCGCCGCAACCGAAGTCCATAATCTTTGTTCCAGGTTTGAAGCGCAGCACCTTGGCAATGGCGAGTGAGTGTAGGACATGGTGCTCATATAGATTGTCGATATCCTTGCGGGATATGACGTTTATCTTTGAGTTCCAGTCGTGGTATAGTTCATCGAGCATGGCGAACTGGCGTTTCTGCTCGTCGGTGAGGTCTGTGAAGTATTTGAGTATCTGTTCCATTGGTTGAAGAGGTGTGGGCTTAGTTTTTTGGGGTGAGGTATTTCGCTTTCCAGTCTTCATAGAAGAACGGGAGGTCGAACATCTGGTTGCCCTCTGTGTCTATGAAAAGCTGGGTCGTTGAACCGGTGCAGCAAAGTACGTTGTCACGTTCGCGGTATATCTCGTAGCGGTAGTCAAGGCGTGCACCGTGCTTGGGGACATAGAAGGTGTGGATGACAGCAACATCGTTCATCTCCAATGGTGCAAGGCATTTTACCTGTATGTCGTAGATTGGAGCATAGATACCCGTGTCCTGCATCATCTTGTAGTGGATGCCCGGATAGTGTCTGCCGAAAGACTCCCTACCATCCTCAAAGTATTTGACGTATGTGCCGTGCCATACTCTGCGCATGGAGTCTATTTCGCTGAATTTTACCTGTATGCGACAAATATCTTCTATCATATGTTTACTTGAACTGTGAATCAGCTACGCTTGCACCGAGCTTATAGTTAGAGAATACATACTCAGTGTATGCTCCTGCCTTCTTCACAAGACGGATAGAACGCAACTCCTGTGCCTTTCCGTCGATGGTAAGGATGAATGAAGAGAACATCATCCTCTTCTTTGCTTGTGGAACAGGTGTGATGGTGATGATGACATTGCTGCCGCTCTTGCTCATCTTGACATCAGAAAGCTTTGAAATGTCTGTAGCACCGCCAGAGAAAATGCTCTCAAGTACATCGTGGAAGGTATTGTACTGGTTGTCCTTCTTACTGTCTGTCTTTGCCTTCAGTGCGCCCTTCTTCATAGTGAAGGAAGTGCCGTTCATAAGGAGTGCGTCTTTACCGTTCTGTATAAGAACCTTTGATGGCTTCTTTACGTAGAGCTTGCCAGAGACCGACTTGTCGTTGGCTGTACCTGCCTTGTGGGTTGTACGTACTGCAGTGGCAGTGAGTGATGAAACATTCTTATACTTTGCAACAGCCTTCTGGAAGTCTGCGTTCTGTGCGAAGAGTGTGATGCTGACGAGCAGCGCGATGGTGAGTGAAAGAATCTTTTTCATTGTAGTCTTATTTATTGTTCTTTTATTTAGCTTTTTATGAATAATTGTTTTGTTTAAATCTGTTGATCTTTTTCCAATATGCGTGAACAAGTATATTGCGCTGTCATCGTTACGCCATGAAGTCCATGCAGCATAAGGCTCTGTCCGGTAAGGAAGAGGTTTGGAACAGGAGTGTTCGGAGACAGGATAGTGCCCAGAGAATTGCTGTAGTCCTTGCGTATGCCGTATGCACTTCCATTGGGCGACATGTTGTATGTATAATAGGTCAACGGCGTTGAGGTGTAATACTTCTCTATCATTCCTGTTAGTCCTGGAATGACGGTTTCCGCAATTTTCAGACACTTGTTTGTGATGACCGTCTTCATCTCTACGTAGTCTTCACCACGCTTGCCCTGTGGTTTGTCAACCCATTGTTCTACCATATCCCATTTCATTGGTGTCAGAATGTCAAGGACTATAGCATCCTCGCTTCCTTCTCCAGGCACGGGACAACTGATAAGTATTCCCTTCACTTCTGGCTGATCCTTGGATACTGCAATGTCCTCCCACACATCTTCGGTAGTGTAAACGAACTTGTTATGATTGAAATACCGAAGTGCTCCGGGCTTCAGTTTTATCTGAAGTGTGAACATTCCTGAGGTGTTCTCTAGTGATGTTATGCGTCTTCTGAAAATCTTTTTTATCAGCTTGCTTTCCTTTATCAGTCCAAGGGTAATGGAAGGGTGGGCATCGGAAATGAATGTGTCTGCCTCAAATTCTGTTCCGTCAGAACATATAGCCTTTGTTATTCTTCCATCTTCCTCCTTTAGTTCCACGACGTCGGAATTGCATCTGACTTCTCCACCGACTTGTCTTAGAACATCAACGAGATGTTTGACGAGTGTGTTTCCTTCACCTTTCAGTCTCCAGCTACTTTCTATGAAGCTGCCGTTTCCGTGTGCGAAGGTGAATAGTGGAAGTGTATCCTTGCGCAGTTCCATCTTGATGCTGGCACCACTGATGACGCTTATGAGCAGCGGATTCTTGATGATGGAGCGAAGATACTCGTATGCGTTGGTCTGTTGAAGCCATACCTCATCAGTAGTCTGCAGCATCTCGACATACTTCTCCAGTCCTTCTCTTTCTTCTGGAAAGTCCTTTACAAGCTCTTCCACGAAGTTCTTGTAACCTTCGGCATAGCGGTAGGTCTTACCGCAGATGGTTATCTCATCAAAGCCTGAAGGTTCAAGCCTCTGCCATGGTAGGTCAAGTATTCCAAAGTCCTTGAATGCGTTGTGTAGCGGCTGACCCTCATCGAGTCCTCCGATGTAGTGGAGTCCAGTGTCGAGTTCGCAACCGCTGCGCTTGAAGCTTTGGATACAGCCGCCCGGTTGCCACTGACGTTCAAGGATGAGAACGTGCTTGTTCTTGCGTGCCAGTGTGATGCCACACAACAATCCTCCAAGTCCGGAACCTATTATGATGATGTCGTATCTCAAGTCTTGTCTGATTATCTTATACTTATTTTTATAATTACTTATATCATGGAGTAGAATCCACCCTTTTCTTGTCGTCTTGTTACTTCTTCGTCTTGTTGAGCCACTTGAATACGGCAGGCTGTGCTACGTAGGAGAGTACTACTGCTGATATCATGCCAACGAGTGTTGCGAAGCCAACGGACTTTATTGCCGGATGGTTTGCTACGAGCATCGATGCTACTGTCACAATAAGGATGAAGGCAGAGAAGAATATTGCCGTCTTGTGGTATGCAAGTACGGGTACTTGTGTTTCTTGATTCTTGCTCTCGCTGATAAGTCCGCTCATCACGAAGATGCTGTAGTCAACGCCAATGCCGAAGATGAATGTTGAGATGATGATATTGATGAGGTTGAACCTTATACCGAATATCGCCATTGCTCCAAGTACGATGAGCCATGATAGGAGTATCGGTGCAAATCCCAACAACGTGTGCTTGATGTTGAAATGGAAAGAGAGGAGCAGTACGATGAATACGAATGCCATGCTCACCCATTGCAGTACGTTGAAGTCGCTGTTGAGGTCGTTGAGACCATCGGTGGTGTAATAATACGTGTCGAGCACCAGCATGTTAGGCTGTGTTGCAATGGCATCGCAGATACGGTTGTAGTCTGTCTCCTTTCCGCGTATGGAGTCGTTGGCGCAGCGTACGGAGGTGAAGCATAGATAGTCGCCGGCAGCTGTCTGCTCCATCAGTGTTGACTGATAGCCCGGTGGTATGATGCCTGCCTCATAGAGTGGGGTAGGAGTGTATTCTGCTGTTGCCACCTCGAAGAATGTTTCGAAGTCAGCAACGGAAAGTCCTGCCTGCGGTGCTGTCTCACTGATAAGCTGGCGCACCTTTGCCAGACGCTCTTCTGACCAGTAGTTCTGCCAAGCGTCGATACGTTTCTGCTGCTCTTTGAGAGGTACGAAGATAACGTTGGTGTGCGTATAATCCTTTACGAGACCAATCTTCTCCAAGGAGTCAAGCTTTCCGGAGAGGAGAGAGAAGTTCTGGAGAGCCTCCTCCATCGTCTTTCCTTCTACAGCAAAGTATTTTGATTTGTCGGCAGTGTATGTCTTATCCCTAAGCAGTTGTTCGGCATACTCTGTGTTTGGTGACAGGTAGCCGAGGTTACCCATGTCGGCATCAAACTCTGTTCCCTTTGCAACATAGAAGCCAATGCATACCATTACGGCTACACCTATTATATATAATAGTGACTTCTTTTTCTCGAATGGGTAGTTGTTGACCTTGTCGATGCAAGCGAAAGCCTTCTTGTTGACACGGTTCTTCTCAAGAGGAAGGAGGTGTGGCAGGTATATAAGCGAAAAGACTGTCGTGCCGAGTATAGCGAAGGCAGCGAAGAGTCCGAAGTCCTGCAGCAGGTCTGTCTTGATGAAGATAAGTCCCATGAACGAACCTATCGTCGTAAGGCATCCGAGCAACACTGGCTTTGTCTCGTCTTCGAGAACCTTCTTAGGGTCTTCAACATACTTGTAGTGCGTGATGATATGCAGCACGTAGCTCATCGCAACGCCAAGTACTATGGCACCGATGCCGAGTGCAAGTAGTGAGAACTGTCCCTTTATGAAGTACATTAGTGCAAGTCCGAAGAATGTTCCGAAGGCTACCGGCAGCATGAGAAGCGGAATAGTGTTCCAGTTGCGCATGCAGAGGAATAGCACGATGAGTACGAGAACCAGAGAACCTATGATGGTTCCTGTGAGGTCGCCTTTTATGGTAGAAGAATTATAGTATCCGCTTGCTGGCGTACCATAATAACTGATTTTTATATCTGGATGTGTCTTTGAGAATTTCTCTATGAACTCATTGAGATTCTCGAAGAGCTGAGAGCCCTGGCCTGTGTTTGTAGCAGAGAACTGTGGTGTGATGAATGCCACGCATACCGTAGAGTCTGGCACGAAGAAATGTCCGTCGATGGTCTTGTAAGAACCACTTGTTGCCTGCATCAGCGGAGCCATCTGCTTCATCAATACATTGCGCATGCCGATAGGATCCATGGCAATGAGGTCTGGGAAATTCTCTCCTATCTCCGTCTGCATATCCTCAGCATTCCGCTTCATCTGCTGCTGCATGTTTTGTTTCGTCAGCAGAGAGTCGAAGGCAGCGTACGCCGTGGTGTCTATGTATGCAGGGAGGTTCTCCGTAAGGAATCCAATGCCTTCAAACATAAGGTCTTCCGGCAGTGAATAGAAAACATCGCCGATGATATGTGCGTTACTGTCACGTGCTTCATCGCGTGCCATCAAGGAGTCAACAAACTCGTCGCATACCTTTGTCAGTTCGGTGGTACACGCCGTCTTGTCTATTTTCTTACCATCCTGTGTCTTTGCCTCAAAGAGCAGGAACGTCTTGTCTTTGATACGCAGATCGGCGAATGCCATCTTCGTTGTACCGTCAGGATTCTTTGATGATGGCATGAGTTTGTTCAGATCTTCTTCAAGGTGAATCTGTGAAGAGAAGAATCCTGTTACAATAAACAGAATAACCATCGTGAGCCACATAGCTACACGATGGTATCTGAAATAGTCGTATATCTTAAGAAATAATCTTGTCATTCTTTAAGCATTGGTTTACTACAATCAACACTCAATCCTATCTGTTGTTAGATAGGAGAGTGTTGCAAGTAACTTATTGATGGCTCTCGATGTAGTCATACAGATCGTTGAAGGTCTGTACCTTTGGAAGATCCTCAGCAGGAATCTTGATTCCGTACTCGGTCTGGATGATGGCTACGAGGTCAACGAGTGAGAGTGAGTCGAGAGCAAGTGTAGTCTTGATGATAGCATCAGGAGTCAGTGTGCTTTCTTCTACTTCAAACTCCTCAGCGAGAACTGAGTTTACTTTTGCAATGATGTCTTCGCGTGTCATGTTTAATTAACGTTTTTATTAAATAATGATTAAATATGAATGCTTTCA
>CAMADY010000081.1 GCA_945831805.1 uncultured Prevotellaceae bacterium | reverse complement strand
GAAGTGGTTGGGCTATGACTCCCTGAGTGCAGACAATGTAGAGATATCGGGACTTCGTATCATGCAGGTTATAGCAGGCTGCGCACTGTTGTATATCGTTGGTTTGAAGAATGATATACACGGAACAGGACTCAAGACGAAGTTCCTGGCGTTGTTGGCAACAGCAATTCTCTTTCCTGTGTCAAGGCTTTGGATGCTTGATTTGCAAGGTCTCTTTGGCATTAACGAACTGCCTGTTTGGGTAGGTATGCCACTTACGGTCGCCATGGTGATGTATATCACAGAAGCCATTGCTATTCTTGATGATATTGACGGTCTTGGTATCGGTATTACGGCTATTATTTCCTTTGTCTTTCTTGGTTTCTGCATACTGTATGAGTTCATCCTCGGAGCGTTGGTGTCCTCTGCTGTTCTCGGAGTGTCCGTGTCTTATTCTGTCTTGAAACTTTTCTTCAAGAATTGGAAGAAGACGTTGGTTGGCAATGCGGGATCCTACACTATAGGTTACGTACTCTCTTATCTCACTCTTTCCTTGATTCAGCAGAGCGGACATTCTATGCCTAAGGGCATGCTGATGATTGTTGTAGGCATCATGATGGTGCCTATGCTTGACGTTGTCCGCATGGTGAGAAACCGTGTGAGGGAGGGACGCTCCATAGTAACACCAGACCGTAACCTTATGCAGCACAGGTTGATACGAATGGGTATAAACCATAAAGTCACTCCTGTCCTAATTATTGCAATCATAATTTTCTTTGCATCTCTCAATACATTCTGGGTTATAAATCAGATGCCATTGACTCTGCTTGCCGTTGTTGACTCAATGCTATGGGCACTTATGCAGTTCGGCATCAGCTTTGCCATCCGCAAGCATGAGCAGCGTAAGAATCTGGAGGCATGGCAGATGGAGTATGGCAGAGAGGCATGGGAGGCGAACGTGCCCGTTGAAGTTATTAAGCGTAAGCAGCAGAACTTCGGCACCATGGGACTCCCGAAGGAGGTGATACTTGGTAAAGAGCTCGACTTCATACCTGACGGCATGAACGGCTTTGAGCGCAACACGAAGCGACTCTTTGACCTTCTCTCTTCTGGCGGCATGTTGCTGATTACCTCTCCGCTTTTCCTTCTTAGCTATATTCTGATAAAGCTCGACGATGGAGGTCCTGCCATCTATGCACAAGAACGCTTAGGACGTTTCGGAAGACCGTTCTATATCTACAAGTTCCGCTCCATGCGACTTGATGCAGAAAAGTTCGGACCTGCACTGAGTCATGCAGGCGGTGAGGATGATCCGCGTCTTACTAAGGTTGGAAAGTTCCTTCGCGCACACCATCTCGATGAGCTTCCGCAGTTGTGGAATGTGTTCTGCGGTGACATGGCGTTTATAGGCTATCGTCCGGAGCGTAAGTTCTTCATTGATCAGATTATGGAGCACGACCCACGCTATTCTTTCTTGTATCAGATACGTCCGGGGGTTACCAGCTATGCTACTCTTTATAACGGATATACGGACACTATGGAGAAGATGCTGCGCCGACTGAACTACGACCTCTACTATCTGGAGCATCGCTCGTTCTGGTTCGACATCCGAATCCTGTGGCTTACGTTTATCAGTATCATCTTCGGAAAGAAGTTCTAGGCCTCATATAATATCTTCGGAAAGAAGTTCTAGGCCTCACGTAATATCTTCGGTAACAACTTCTAATCCTCACGTAATAAAATGAGCAACGTTTTTCGTTTCAAGCAGTTCGACATACGTCAGGACCATGCAGCACAGAAGGTGGGTACGGATAGTGACCTGCTCGGTGCGTTGGCAGCTGGTGGCAACGATATTCTTGATGTCGGTGCGGGTACTGGCGTGCTGTCACTGATGATGGCGCAGAGGTTTCCTGAGGCACGCATTACTGCAGTGGAGATTGACGACAATGCGATGATCGATCTGAAAGAAAACGTTGAGGCTTCGCCTTTCAAGGAGCGCATAAGCATTATTCACGGTGACTTCGCCAGGCTTTCGCTGGAAGAGGGCGCTTTTGACAGCATCGTCTGCAATCCCCCTTATTTCGACTTGTCGTTGGAATGTCCTGACAAAAGCCGCACGAGAGCCCGCCATTCCTCAAGCCTTCCGTTCGAAGACCTTATCGGTGGAGCCTATAAGCTGCTGAAAGAAAACGGCGTATTCTCTGTCTGCATACCGCCGGAGGTGGAGACGAAGTTTGATTCCATCTGCCGCATAGAGGGCTTCTGGCTGCAGGAAATCTACAAGATAAAGTCTGTTCCCGAGAAATCAGCCAAGCGTCTTATCATAATCTACCGCAAGGGTCGTGTTGAAACTCCGCAGGAACACATTGCCTGCATGCGCGATGCCATTAACCCGGAGACACGCGAGAGGGCTGTTTCGCAATGGTACAGAGACCTCATGAAAGACTACCTCATAGCCCATAATAGCTGATTCTCATTTACTTCACGATATAGTTGTAGGTGAGTGTGAGGTTATGGAACCATAGGAATATAGTAAGAAGAGTTACTACTGTCAGAAGGATGGTACGTAGCTCTTTTTGTTTTTCTACACCTTTATATATATAAGCAACGGCGAAAGGAATGACGAAAGCCCAGTGCGCCGTCATGATATATACGTCTATCAGGGCGAAGCGGAAACCGACATGCAGCAGAGCGTCGAACGCCATCACCGACATTGCCATCCACATAAGCCGCTCGCGCCTGCCGAACCACATACCGACGATGAGCAATGCCACGATTACGAACTCCACAAGGTAGTTGTACCAGTTGCTGTAATTGACTATCGCCGGACGATGTCGCTCGCCATTGCTGTCCTGCAATGTATGCTCATCATGCAACTGCAGTCCCTCGCCGAGAATGTTCTCCACGATTGATTCACCCAGAGGCAGCGTGAAGTCCGTCCATTGGAACAACTTGCTGTCAATGAGCTGCTTCGACTCGTTCTCTGCTATGCGCTTGGAGTACTTCGCCTCACGCTCTGCAGCCTTCTCCGGATTGCGCTGCTTGAACCTCGCATCCATCTCTCGCGCATGGCTATCCTCCTCCGCAAACATCGTTTTAGTTTGGTAATAGTAAAGCCCTCCAGCCGCACCCAACGGCAGAAGGTACATCATGCCATGCAGAACAAAGCGCTTCCACCATGCAAAGGTTCTGAAAGCACCCTTTCCCTGCATTCCCATAACGTCTATCAGCCATATCTTCAGGCTGTTAGTCGTGGAGATACCAGTAGCCAGGAAGCACAGAACCAGCGCCTTCCAAGTTCTCATCTGCCTGCCGTTCTTAGCTGCCTTTGCCGCAAGATATATTGTCGTGAGCAATAGCGTCATGCTGAGTATCATGTGGTCAGGCACGAACGTTGCCAGCATTACGTGCGAGAAGGAATAGTAGAACAGGCACAGCAGCAGGCTCACTGCCACGGGAAGCACAATGATTTTGCGCATGATACGGTACATCAGCAGCCATGATACGGTGCTTATAATAGTCCACAACACCGCTACGATGTGTATCGAACAGTTCATCTTCAGCTCCTCCTGAAGAATGTCGTGCAGCTGCCAGAGTGGCCAGATGAAATACATTATCAGCGGATGGCGCATCATGATGTATAGCGGACGGCCGGTAGCGATGGCAGTGTATGTCGTATTGTCGAAGCCCGACAACTCCCAACCGGTGTGAAATGCGGAGTAAGCCCCGAACTTCAGCGTCGTCCATGTCTCGTAGTTCATCTGCAGCATCATGCAGTTGAGACACGCAAATATTGTCAGGCCGAGAAGCCCGACAAGCAATGTTTCAGTATGTTTTCTAAAGAAAAGTTCCATTTCTATGCTTATTGACAGATGCAAAGTTACTCATTTTTTCCTGATTACCAAAGAAAAACCATGATTTTATTTGGTTAATTGGATTTTTACTTGTATCTTTGCACGTAATAACCTGCGGAGAACTGCCATGGAGACAGCTGCCGCACCAACATTTTATGTATCCATTCAAAACCGACATATCCGTTCTTTTGCTCTTCCACGCAAGGGCTGACCACTTCTCTAAGGTATGGGAAGAGGTCAGGAAGGCACGTCCTGCGAGGCTCTTCCTCTATCAGGATGGTCCTCGCATGGTGGATTATGAGGGCAATGCCATAACAGATGTTGAGCAGTCGAAGGACTGGAAGGGCATCATTGAGTGCCGACAGCTCGTCAGCGATGAACAGATAGACTGGCAGTGTGAGGTGCATCGCCTCTATCAGACACGCAACTACGGTTGCGATCCCTCGGAGTTCATCTCCCAGCGATGGGCTTTCTCTCTGACAGACAAGTGTATAGTTCTTGAAGATGACGACGTTCCAAGTCAGTCGTTCTTCCCTTTCTGCAAGGAGATGCTTGACCGTTATGAGCACGATGAGCGCATAACGATGATTGCAGGATTCAATACCGACGAGGATACATCACGCTATTTGAACAACCCTTTACGGGATGTAGTACCCGAATCGGCTTCCCCCCTCGGGTTTCTGTCCCCCGGAAACGGGGAAACCGAAAGGTGTGTAAAGACCATTGAAGCGAGGGAAGGGGCTCAATACTTCTTCACCCGTGCCTTTTCTATTTGGGGATGGGCATCGTGGTCGCGTGTCGTGAACAACTGGGACGGCAACTATGGCTTCGTCAGAGATCCGCAGCAATGGCAACTCCTTCAGCAGAAGTGCAGCCAATATGGTCAGCGAAGGGAGATGCTCGCACTCTGCCAGCAGCATGCTGAGGCAGGAAAGGAATACTACGAGACCATCTTTTGGGCTTATATGATGCTGCATGACGGCATGGCTATAATGCCTCGCGTGAACCTTATAAATAATATAGGTCTCGATGGAGGTACTCACTATGCCACCCAGTTGGAACTTCAGCCGAAGCGTCTGCGCAGACAATTCGAGATAAAGCGTCTCGAAATGCACTTCCCTCTCGTGCACCCGAATGAGGTAAAGGAATATCCTGACTATCAGAAACGCTGGTATCTGCGCAATGCGTGGAACAATCCGTGGCGCAAGGTGCAGTATTCCCTTGAGGAACTGTGGCTTAACCTGCGCCATGGTAACTTCAAGTTTATTGCAAAGTCAATAATAAACAGACTTAAGAAGATTTAATGGCAGAGCAACTGAAAGACAAGACAGCGAAGGGACTCCTTTGGGGATTTCTCAACAACAGTACGATGCAGGTGCTGAACGCAGTGTTCGGCATAGTGCTGGCACGTCTGTTGTCGCAGGACGACTACGGCCTTATCGGCATGCTTACCATCTTCACTTCCATCGCAGCATCGCTGCAGGACAGCGGTTTCGTCAGTGCCTTGACGAACAAGAAGGACGCAACGCACCGTGACTACAACTCCGTCTTCTGGTTCAACATCGGCATGAGCAGCTGCCTATATGCGCTCTTTTTCCTCACAGCACCGATGCTCGCACTCTTCTATCACGAGCCTCTGATAACGCCATTGTTCCGTTATTACAGTCTCGCATTCCTTGCTGCAAGCTTCTCCATAGTGCCTCGCGCAATGCTCTTCAAACAACTAAGGCAGAAGGAGTTGGCTATAATCTCCGTTATCTCGCTGATAATCTCCGGCACCGTCGGCGTGACGATGGCGTTTATGAGCATGGCTTATTGGGGAATAGCCACTCAGGGCATCATGTTCACGCTGTCTGTCTCGGTGCTTAGCTGGGCATTCTCCGGCTGGAGACCATCGCGGCAGGTGTCTTTCCAACCCATCCGCGAGATGTTAGGATTCTCAAGTAAGATGCTCATCACCAACATTTTCAATCAGATAAACCAGAATATCTTCTCGCTGGTGCTCGGCAGATACTACACCAAGAGCGAGGTAGGCCACTTCAATCAGGCAAACAAATGGAACATGATGGGCGCTTCCACTATTACAGGCATGGTGCAGGGCGTTGCTCAACCCACCTTCGTGCAGGTGGGCGACGATAGGGAACGCCTCTGCAGGGCATTCTCGAAGATGCTGAGATTCACGTGTTTCGTGGCATTCCCGGCTATGTTCGGCCTCGCCTTGATAGCCCCGGAGTTCATCGTAATACTGATAACGGAGAAGTGGCTGCCCTCTGCCCGGCTGATGCAGATGCTCTGCATTGCCGGAGCCTTCATGCCTATCGCCACGCTCTATTTCAACATCATCATCTCAAGAGGCAAGTCCGACGTCTATATGTGGAACGTCATAGCGCAGGGCTCCGTCATCCTTCTCACCATCCTTGCCATCAACAAGCTCGGCGGCGGCATAGAGACGATGGTGTGGGCGTATGTCGCAATAACGATAATGTGGATTGCCGTATGGAACTCCTTCGTATGGCGTGAGATAGGTTTCAGTATCATGCAGACACTGAGGGATATAACTCCGTTCCTCGTTGTTGCGGCATTGTCCATGGTGGTGGCATATTTCGTAACCCGGCAGATAGCGAATATCTACCTGCTGCTCATTGCGAAGGTCATCGTTGCGGCAGCACTTTACCTCGGAACGATGTGGCTTATGGGCGCAAAGATAATGCGCGAGTGCATCGGATATTTGTTGAAACGGAGTTACAAGAAAGGGTGTGGGTGAGAATATGTTAGTGAAGAAGTGCCATGAGTATAGAAGTTATGAGTTAAAAGTTTAAGTGGTCAGTTTTTTAAGTTTGCATCAATGCAATACGTTGACGATAGGTCACTTTATAACTTAGGAATTTTTTTACTTTAACTTTTAACTTTTCACATTTGTACTCATGGCACTCGCTTACTTGTTCTTCCACACGAAATCCAGTAGAACCAATGCAAAAGAAGCAATGAAGGTATATTTCTATCATACACAGGATCTCAACTACATCCATAGGGAGTGGCAGGCGGGCCGTTTTCCGTCGCACCTTCTCTATGGCGCATGCGAACTGCCGTCGGAGGGTATCGATGTCGTGATGCACCAGCATACCGACCCTAAGCTGCCGCGATGGCGCAGGACGCTCGACGTGGCGAGGAAGATACTGACGTGCAAGGAACCGTTTGACGCCGTCTATGCCACAAAGCATAACGGCTTGGAACTCATTATACTACTGAGGGCGATGGGGTTGTTCCGTAAACCCGTAATCATCTGGCATCACCAGCCCGTGCCACGCCAGAAGAATCCGCTGAAGAAACTCCTCGCGAGGTTCTTCTATTCCGGCATCGACCACGCCTTCATGTTCAGCGACAACATAGTGAGGGAGTCGATAGCCACCGGCATCATTGCGCCAGAGAAGCTGCAGCAGTGTCCATGGGGCGCTGACCTGGACTTCTACGATAGGCTGATGGCGGCTAACCCCGTGGTACACAGGGACTTCATCTCTACCGGAAAAGAGCGCAGGGACATGCCTACGCTGCTCTCAGCCTTTGCTGAATGCCCCGGACAGAGGCTGCTGGTGATAGCCCCGGTGGATTGCTGCGGCGTGAACTATGAGGAGATGTTCAAGGTTGAGAGGATTCCGGAGAACGTCGAGATACTGATAAACCGCACGATGTGGATTCCGGAGCTGGCGCAGAAAATATGGCATTACGGCTGCATCTGCATCTGTTGTGAGGAGACAAACTATACCGTTGGGCTCACTACGCTCGTTGAGGCGCTTGCCTTCGGCATACCGGTAATCATTTCGAAGAACCCGAACCAGCCGTTCGACGCTTCAGAGATGCGCTGCGGCATCAGCGTGCCGTACTACGACAAGGATGGTTGGCGCGATGCTATCAACGCCATGGCACACGATTCCGACCTTCTGAAAAGCCTTGGAAATAATGCTCGTCAGCTTGCTGTAAGTACCTATAATATAAGGAATTGTGCATATATTGTGGCACAACGCATAATAGGGTGTGTTGCAAAAGCATAGCTATTACGCCAAATTTTCTGGAGAATTTGGCGTAATCAGATAGCTTTTACATTGTAATCAGATAGCTTTTATATTGTAGTTAGATAGCTTTTACATTGTAGTTAGATAGCTTTTATATCATTGTTTGATAGTTATTGGTTGTTGTTTGCTTGCTTTCGAACCATCGTCTGCTTGCAATCGAACCATTGTCTGCTTGCAATCGAACCATTGTTTGATAGCAGACGCAAATTGCCAAAATATCTTTTTTAGGAACAAAATTAGTAAAATGTTTTGTTATATGCGAATTTATTAGTAATTTTGCAGCAGAATGGAAGAGAAGAAGTCATATAAGGCTGACCTGGAACACCGCAGGCCTATAATCTTTGCCGCGGCAGTAGTTGCTGTGACAGTGATTTTCGTTGGCATTCTCTTCATACCTTTCCGTAGTTTTTCGGACATTGCAGAGGAGTATTTCGACGACTATTCGATGGATCTCGACCTGCAGCTGGAGGACAAGGACGACATGATTGCCGCCGCACAGCCGCAGCAACCGGAGGAGCAGAAGGAGTCGCCGCAAATCAATAAGGTTGACGACACGCAGGAACTGCCGCCGGAGAATCTGGAGGAGCAGAAGCCTACCGACGAGACTGCCGAAGAGGCGGAGGAGGAAGAGGAGGCTACGCCTGTCAATCAGACGGAAGACGACGAGGAGGCTCTGCGCATTGTAGAGCAGTTGCCGGAGTTCCCGGGAGGCATGGTGGAGTTCATGAAGTGGCTCACCAGTAACCTCAAATATCCTTCCAACGCTCTTGCCAACAACATTCAGGGCAACGTGATGGTGACATTCATTGTGAACAAGGACGGCAGCGTCTCTGACCTGAAGCTGAAGAAGAGCGTCAATCCGTACCTGGACTCTGAGGCTCTGAGGGTTATGAGGCTTATGCCGAAGTGGAAACCGGGTAAGGACAAAGGTAAGGTGTGCCGCACGATGGTGGCTATTCCTGTCGTTTTCGAGATATAGAGCTCCTTCCCCCGCCCTTATAGGGGAACCGTTCCGAGATATAATTTTACTAACTAACACATAAAAAGAGAAAAATGAAGAAACTTTTTTCATTGCTCATGGTGAGCATTCTTTCGGTTGCACAGATGATGGCGGCAGAAGTTCCGGCATTCCCTGGTGCACAGGGCTTCGCACGCTACACCACTTCCGGTGGACGTCTTGCTTCCAAAACGCACATCTATCACGTTACACGTCTCGCTGACGACAGCAACAAGGGTTCGCTGAGATGGGCGGTCAGTCAGACATCACCAAGTATCATCGTCTTTGACGTGTCGGGATACATCGACCTGAAGTCTGATCTGAAGATAGGCAAGAGTAATATCACTATTGCCGGACAGACAGCACCGGGCGATGGCATCACCATCCGTTACTACACCGTAACCGTTGCTGCCGATAATGTCATCATGCGATTCCTCCGTTTCCGCCGTTCTCAGGTGAAGGATGTCAACGATGGTGCCGATGCTTGCTGGGGCAGAAAGAAGAAGAACATCATCCTTGACCACTGCTCGTTCTCATGGAGTATCGATGAGCTGGCGTCGTTCTACGACAATGTGAACTTCACCATGCAGTGGTGTATGCTCGGTGAGGCGCTCGGAGATCCGGGACACTCAAAGGGACAGCACTCCTATGGCGGCATATGGGGTGGTAAGGGCGCTTCGTTCCACCATAACTTCCTGTGTAACATGCAGAACCGTGTGCCACGATTCAATGGCGCTCGCTATAACTATACCACAGGCATGCCAACGACATACAAGAATGCACTGCAGTGGGAGAACGTCGATTTCCGCAACTGCGTGATGGCTAACTGGGGCACTGGAGGATGCTATGGCGGCCCTGGTGGCGGACAGATAAACATGGTGAACAACTATTATAAGGGCGGACCTAATACGAGCAACCCTACAGTCATCACAACGGCGTCTGTTGCTAACTCTACAACATCTAAAGACAACAAGACGTTCTGGAACTATTTCTCACGCTACTATATCAGTGGCAACTATGTCACCAAGGCTGGTGCACAGGCTGCCAACTACGACTGGAAGGGTGTGAAGTATGACAGTGGCTTGAAGACTCTCAACGGGGAACGCTACATCCCCGATGCAGACCATAAGTTCGCTAACGTCACTTGGACAAACATTGACGGCGTAGATTGCGTGCCTATCAAGATGGACGAGCCTATTGCGTGCGGTGATGTTACGACACACACTGCTGAGAAGGCTTACGAGAAGGTGCTTGCTACTGCTGGTTGCTCCTATGTTCGCGATGCTGTTGACGCACGTTATGTGGAAGAGGCTCGTACTGGGACCATAGTATATAAGGGTGAGACGTCGGGACGCTACGGCATCGTGGATTATATCAACGATCCTTCTTCTGCTACTCAGTACAGCTATCGTCCAAGTTTCCCTGAGCTGAAGTCAGAGACTCGTCCGGCTGATTACGACACCGACCAGGACGGTATGCCGGATGCATGGGAGATAGCCAATGGCCTTAACCCTGAAAATCCTTCTGATGCAGTAACGAAGACTCTTGATGCTACGGCAAAGGGCGGCAAAGGTTGGTACACCAACCTTGAGGTTTATCTCAACTCTATCGTGGAAGACATCGTGAAAGCTGAGAATGAAGATGCGGAGAATGCTGTGGAGGAGTATTATCCGGCATACGTGAAACCAACGGCTGTGGGTTGCGTAAAGGCTGCTCCATCTGCTTCTGCCATAAAGAAGATTGAATATCTCTCGCTCGATGGCAAGGTATTGAGCGAGCCGGCAGAGGGTGTCAGCATCCGAAGAATCATCTATAACGACAATACTGTAAATATTGACAAGGTGCTGAAATAAACTGCTGCATAAGTGTAGTATGAAAAAATAGCCTGTCAGTGGAATGTTATTCTGCTGACAGGCTATATTATTATATATAATGTACGCGTACGATAGCTGTCAAAAGTCGAAACCTAACAACGGTGTAAAATTACCCTAAAAATGTTGCGAAAATATAATTTTAACATTGAATTTTATTGATTGTAGTCATTTTTAACACTTTTTTTCGGCTTTTCCTGTATTTTTCTTAAAAAAAAAATTGCAGTAACTATTCAGGCCATTATTGCAAAACTACTTTTGGAGAATTAACATTTCAGA
>CAMADY010000080.1 GCA_945831805.1 uncultured Prevotellaceae bacterium | reverse complement strand
AAACAAACATAAGACGATACAGAAGGTGGCATACTACTTTTTCTTTGCTTTGTGGTATGCTATCTCAAGCCTGCCTATGTGGGTGCTGTATCTTATTTCTTCATTCCTCTCCGTATTTCTTTATTATGTCATACGCTATCGCCGCGATGTGGTGAGGAAGAATATCCACGACTCCTTTCCTGACCTTTCGTTTCGCAAGCGCTGGTTGATAGAGCGCCGCTTCTACACTCATTTCTGCGACATGTTCGTTGAGAGCATAAAGTATTTCTCCATGTCGGAGAAGGAGGTAAGGAAGCGTATGCAGTTCAAGGGCGTTGAACTTCTTGAGGAGTCTTGCCGCAATGGCAGGTCGTGCGGAGTGTATCTCGGACACTATGGTAACTGGGAGTGGATCAGCAGTATGCCGGTATGGATGACACCGGGACTATGTCTCTGTACGCAGTTCTACCGCCGTCTTGACAACAAGGTATTCAACAGACTCATAGAATACACACGTTCACGATGGGGTGGGGTGAACATCCCAGCCAATGAGTCAATCCGCTATCTTGCACGATACAAGCGCGAAGGACAGCCTGTCATGATAGGATTCATTGCTGATCAGGTGCCATGGTGGAGGGATATCCACTATTGGACGAACTTCCTCAATCATCCTGATACACCAGTGTTCACAGGTGCAGAGCGTATCATCAAGAAGTTCGACATGGATGTCTATTACCTTGACGTAAGGCGCATCCGCCGCGGACGTTATGTTGCGGAGTACAAGCGCATCAGCACTGCACCTAATGAGATGCCGGAGTTTGCCATCACCGAGCAGTATATCCGCATGTTCGAGCATACCATAAAGCGTGCGCCGGCCTATTGGCTATGGACGCATAAACGCTGGAAGCGCACCAAGGAAGAGTGGCAGCGCGATTGGGCACCGAAAACAAAAAATGTGGAATAAATTCAGCAACGGGGTCTGACCCCCTCTGCTGAAAAAATGTGGAACAAATTAGGGGGTAGAGGTTAAAGTATTACGATATGATTCCAAAGAAGATACATTATTGCTGGTTGAGTGACGAACCTTTTCCAAAGAAGATTCGTAAGTGTATGGACACTTGGCAGAAGACTCATCCGGAGTATGAGATAAAGCGTTGGAGTACGAAGAACTTCGACATTGACAGCGTGCCGTACGTCAAGGAGGCGTATCAGGCTCGCAAGTGGGCATTTGCTGCTGACTATATCCGCATGTATGCCCTCTATACCGAGGGCGGAATATACCTTGACTCCGATGTCATACTGCTGAAGAAGTTCGACGATTTCCTCGACAACTCCTTCTTCTCAAGCATGGAGTATCACCCTATCCAGATAGAGAAATGTGGCACTATGGCGCATCTCGATGCTGACGGCCATCGCACCGACGATGCTTTTATTGAGGGAATACAGATTCAGGCAGCCGTGATGGGTGCCGAGGCAGGCAGTCCTTTCATCAAGGAGGTGCTCGACTGGTATCAGGACAAGCACTTCGTAAAGGAGGATGGCTCGCTGCGCACCGATGTTCTGTCGCCTTATATCTATGCCCGTGTAGCAGAGAAGATAGGCTTTATCTACAAGGACATCGACCAAAAGCTGCCTGGCAGGGTTCATATCTACCCTTCAGAGACTTTCGCCGGCAATAAGCATGAGGTGACTCCTAACAGCTATGCCATTCACATGTGTGCACACTCATGGCATCTTACGCCATGGGAGAAGATCCGTAAGTGGCTCGGCATCAGTAAGAAGCATTCCAAGATATCATAGTTGGCGTTCGAGATTATGCAGGTATTAGTTATTCACGTACGGGGCAACGAAGACCGTCGGTTGTTTATTGAGAAGCAGCTGAGCGGACCTGGTATGCCCGTTGAGTACATTCTCGACGGCAACAAGGAAGACCTGACCGATGAAGTGCTTGACAAATACTTCGCAGGCGAGATGTATGGGCAGTTCCCTAATACCAGCTGCGCCTACAAACACCTGCTGTCATGCCGCTATATTGTGGAACATGACCTTGAAGGAGCACTTGTCGTAGAGGACGATCTGCGAATCTTCAAAGGCTTTAAACAGAAATTTGAGGAGAGTATGGAGGAATGTCGCCGTGAACATGCTGACGAACCCCTCATTATAAACTACGAGGAGAGCAGCCTTTTGCTTGTTCCGAGGAGCCAGCGCCGTAAGGGAAAGATGCTCTACAAGGCAGAGAGAGACCGCTTCGCAGGCTGCATGTATGTCTCAAGGAGGGCTGCTGAGGCAATAATGGAATATGTCGAGAAGCATAAATCAGAGCATACCAGCGACCGTCTGCATACCTTGCTGATACAGAAAGGCTTGCTGACATACTATTGGTCGTATCCTTGTCTCGCATGCCAGTGCAGCTGTGACGGCAGCATGCCTACAATGATACCTACACGTCCACGTCCATACAAACGTCTGAAGTGGTTTTATAAACGCTTCTATAAACACCTTCTCTATTGGTTCAGGTAGGCTTCCGCTCCTGTTTTTATGCTTTACAATAAATCCCACGCTCAATGAACAAACTTCAAGAAACACTGCAACGCTATTGGTGCGTATGGTTCCGTCATACGAGGAAGAACAGTCATCTGACGTTTTTCCTTAAGAGTATCGTGCGCTACTACACCCCAAAGTGCATCACGCAGAGGCTTCTTGATGGAAAACTGAAGCGCTTCAATTCCTATCCGAAGGAAGAGCAGCAGTATATCCTCGACCGCGTGAACCACTACTGCAGGTTCACCGACGACATTTTTCTGCCCGATGATGCGCCGATGCTTGAGAGATTCAGGTACAGGCAGCGCGAGAACTATGTTCACGACTACGTCAACAGCACCTATTTCTTTGATGCCTACGAGTACATCCGCTATTTCAGGCAGACGTTGCGATGGGCTTATAACCCTGGTGACGTAAACTATCTGTTCCCTGTTCCGGAGATTACGAAGAGCCGTCCTATCACCTCTGACCTCACCAATCAGAACAATATACTCCTGAATCTCGATAAGGTGCGCCATTTTACGTGGGTTCACGACCCCTTCACATGGGAAGAAAAGGAGTGTCGTATCATCTTCCGTGGCGACACAACCAACAAGCCTCACCGCCTTCGCTTCATCGAAATGTGGAAAAATCACCCATTGTGTGACCTCTCCAACGTCTGTACCATGAAGCTCTACGACCATCTTCGCTATCGTTATATCATGGCTCTTGAGGGCAACGACGTTGCAAGTAACCTCAAATGGGTGATGTCAAGCAACTGCATTGCCGTAATGCCACGCCCGAAGTTTGAGACGTGGTACATGGAGAGTCGCCTTATTCCTGATTATCACTACATTGAGATTGCTCCTGACTATCATGACCTTATAGAAAAAATAACGTACTACGAGCAGCATCCTGAGGCTGCAAAGCAGATAGTATGCCATGCACATGAGTGGGTAAGGCAGTTCCAGAACAAGGATCGTGAGGACCTTATCTCGCTGATGGTGCTTGACAAATACTTCACCCTAACGCATCAGAAGTAGCCTTTCCGCAACCTTCTTACCTTTTTATTATTAGGAGGAAATCATCTCCCTACACCTTACGCAGCAGGCAATACAGATATGCTGCCCAATAACCCTTGCGCAGATAGCGGCTTAGTGTGTTGGCGCGATAGATGTTTCCGGGTTGCGGATGCTCGCTGACCATTGTCTGATAGTTGTGTAGCAATGCGCTGAGTTGTGATAGAGGGGACTTGTAAATGTGCAGTGCACGATAGTCTGTGGCATTCTTGAGAAGCGTCTCGCAGAGTGCTGGATTACTGTAAAACCTCAGATTCTCAACAAGATGCAGTGAGAGTTGCATCATATCCGCCAGTCCCGGACCTCTGTTCGTCAGGCCGGATTCCACTATTCGGTAAAGATACAGCGGCTGTTCTATAACCCTCACGGAAGAGATGTGACGGCAATATTCAAGCGTGAATATCTCGTCCTCCCTGAATCGCAGGCCTTCCGCAAAGCGCAGACGGTGCTTCTTGATTATGGAAGCCCGGAAAAACTTGTTCCATGTATATCCGAGCATATCGCTTGGATCTCCGCATTTCAGCCTGTACATCACGTCCTCAGCTGCTTCGCGTCTATCAGCAAAAGCCTCCTGCGGTATCCTCTCTTTGGAACTGCCGTACGTCTCCATCGTCTTCATTCCAAAGAACGTAATGTCTGCCAGGGGCTTTGAACCGAAAAATGCCGTCAGGTAGTTGCTGGCAACCATGTCGTCGGCATCAACAAAGCTGATCCACTCGCCTCGTGTTGCCTCAAGTCCTGCGTTTCTTGCAGACGATACGCCTCCGTTCTCCTTATGAATAAATATGAAGCGCCCATCCGTCTCGGCAAATCTGCGGCAGATGTCGGCCGACGAATCCCTCGATCCGTCGTCAACCATTATCACCTCATAGTCGCTAAACGCCTGCTGGCGAATGCTTTCAAGACACTCGTCGAGGTATTTCTCTACGTTATAGACGGGAATTATTATGGATAGCAGTGGCATAGGTCGGTTGTTAATCCTTCACATTTAGTCATTACTTCTTTGCATCCGGCAGTTACTTCTTCGTGATATGCAGGAAGCGGGTGAATTTTGAGAATGGGGAACGGTTCTTGCGGTCGATGTGCGCCTCAAGCATGCGCACCTTTTTGCTGACAGGTACTATGTTGTAGTCGGCTATAGAGGCCGGAATGAGGCATGACTGCCCCTCGTGCAGATATACTATCGACTCCTCGTCGGTGCGGTCTCGCAGTGCTAAGGAGCACTCACCCGCGATGCACATTGATATGATGAACGAGTCGTATTTTATGAGGTTGCGGTGGAAAGGCTGGTCAATGTCCATCACCCTGACGTCGAAGAAGGGCGTATCTATTACGGGTGCGGCACGATCCTCAGTGTTTCCGTAGTACGTGCGGTAGTCAGCCTCCACGCTGAAGTCTATCGCCTGTGCTGCCAGCGCAGTGTGCAGTTCGCGCGGTTTGCCGTCAAGTCCCGGGCGGTTGTAGTCGAAAATGCGGTATGTCACGTCGCTTGACTGCTGCACCTCAGCCAGCATTATGCCTCCGCAGATGGCATGCACACGTCCTGCCGGAATGAAAAAAACGTCGCCCGGCTTCACCTCATGCTTTGCCAGAACATCGCATATCGTGCCATTCTCTACACGCTGGCGATATTCCTCGGGTGTTATCTGCTCCCTGAAACCGGAGTATATGAACGCACCTGGCTCAGCATCAATGATATACCACATCTCCGTCTTGCCGAACTTCTTATGCTCGCGCATCGCCATCTCATCGTCGGGATGCACCTGAATGCTGAGGTCGCGCTTCGCATCGATGAACTTCACGAGCAGCGGCAGCTTGCCGCCATACTGCTCATAGACAGCATCGCCGAGAAGTTCCCTGCCATACTCCTCCACGACACTGATGAGGCTACGGTCCTTCAGTGGACCATTGGCAATGACGGAGGGACTTGATTCTACGGCAGAAACCTCCCAACTTTCGCCTATCGGGGCGTTGGAAGGTGACAACTTCTTGTATGGTCGCAGCTTATTGCCGCCCCATACTATGGTATGCAGGTTTTCCTTGAAGAGTAGTGGGTATAACATTCTGATGCTGTTGAGGCTTGACTATTTTTTATGATTACAGAATCCTTCACGAGGCGCAGGTTATACTTCGTCGTCTTGCCTGCCGCCGATATCGTGGAACCGCTTTTCAGCGAGAAGGTGTATGTGGCATCCTCGCAGAGATACCTGTATGCGGGGTAGTCGGTTTTCTTCAACCATGCGTTGACGGGCTCTCCGCCGCTGGTCGTAAGGGTAGCGTTAAGCTGCTGAAGGCTGCTGCTAAGGACATATTCCTCCATCCCGGAGAGATACTCGTCCTTCAACATCCTTGCCTCTGCCTTTGTCGGTATGCGCCATCCCGTAAGGTCTCCTTCGCGGTAGTGGCTTGCAATGTCGATGGCATCGGATGCATGACTCGTGTTCTTTGCAGAATAGACATCGCGCCATTCCGCAAGCGAGATGAACAGAACCTCCTGAGATTCCTCCTCGTCCGCCAGCACAAGAGCCGCCACGTGGTCTGTAGCATTCACGAACAACGTGCCGTCTGCAAGACTCTCTACGGGCTTGCTGTTTTCGTTCAGGTCGATGTTCGTCTCGCCGTTGCTGCCGCCGCCGCTATCGTTCTTGCTCTCTTCGCTCTTTTTCTCTTTCTCAGTATCAACATCAATCTTCTGGCATGCCGCCATTGTCAGCAACATGCACAGAAGCAATGTGATATATTTTGTTGTCTGATTCAAATGTATTTTAGAATAACTTGTGCGCCAGAATCACTATGAACTATGCATTATGCACAATGAACAAAATGCACCAATCACTATGAATTATGAGCTATGCACTATGAACAAGATTAAAGGTTAGCCTTGATCTTCTCGATCATCTCCTTATACTCCTCGTCAGAAAGATAAACCTCCTGTGGGTTCATGCGGAAAAGACCAGGGTAGTCAGGTCCTCCAACATACTTTGGAGCGAGGTGGAAGTGTAGGTGTGAGAGGGTATCAGAGAATGCGCCGTAGTTGATCTTCTCCGGATTGAAAGCCTTCTGCATAGCACGTGTTGTCTGAGCCACGTCTGCCATGAAGTCGTTGCGCTGCTGGTCGTTAAGCTCGTTGAGGTCGTTGACGTGTCCGTCGTATGCAACGAGGCAACGGCCGTGGTAGGTCTGCTCCTTGAAGAGGAAAACACGAGAGACACGCAGGTGGCATATCTCTATCATGAGGTTGTGAAGTGTCTCATTGTTAGTACAATAGAGACAGTCTTTTGGATCGCTGTACATAGATGTCTTGTTTTGATTTTGTTGTTAGTTTTTTATAGTCTTTCAGGCAGGGAAGCAGATGATGCCCCCGCCATAAGGTTACTACACGATCTTCTCCAGTGCCTCCTTGAGTTCCATGAGCTGGGCTCTGACGCTTTCGAGCTGCGTCAGCACCTTGGCACTCTTATCCGCACCGTCGCGGTTTGCATGTAACATCTTGCGGGCTGCTGCAATCTTGAAGCCGCGAACCTTTACGAGGTTGTGGATGAGCTTGATGGTCTCTATGTCCTTCTCCGTATATTGGCGGACCTTGTTGGCCGTGGTACGTGGCTTGAGGTGCGGAAACTCCGTCTCCCAATATCTGAGGGTTGACTCCGTGAGCGAGAACATCTGTGCCACTTCCTTTATGGAGTAGTATGTTTTAAGTTCCTTATCGATTGTCAGTGCCATAAGAAATGTATTTCTGATGTTTTACGAATAATTTTTGCAAAAATACAAAAATATCTTCATTCCACCAAACAATTTTGGCAAAAATGAACTTTTAGGGGTTATAAACCTTGCGTATCTCCAAAATAATGAGTAATTTTGCAAACCATAATAATAAATAAGGTGTAAACCAAAACCAAAGCAATATGAAAAATGTAAAGTTGACATACGTCCTTGCCGTGCTCCTCACGATGCTCTGTGCCCTGGCCTCCTGCACTCAGTCGGGGGGCTATAGCGAGAGTGGGGGAGAGGCTATCGCCATGCGCTACTCCGAACTTCTGCGCCTGAAGGACTGCCAGGGCTACGTCTCCGCAGAGATAATAAACCCTTGGGACACCACGAAACTGCTCCACCGCTACATCCTTGTGGAGGCAGACGGCAGCATGCCGGAGTCGTTGCCGGAAGGCGATGTCGTACGCATTCCGCTGCAGAAGAGCGTCGTATCGACCTCCGTACACTGCAGTCTCATCAATGAGCTGGGAGCATACCGCGCCATCCGTGGTGTCTGCGATGCTGACTACCTGTATCTCAAGGCGTTGAAGGACGAAATAAAGGCCGGAAACGTGGCTGACGTGGGCAGCAGTATGGAGCCTGACATCGAGAAACTGATAGACCTTTCGCCCGATGCCGTCCTCATGTCGCCATACGAAAGCAGCGGTTCCTACGGCAAACTCGGCAAGCTCGGAATACCATTGATTGAGTGTGCCGACTATATGGAGCAGACGGCACTCGGCAGGGCGGAGTGGATAAGGTTCTTCGGACTGCTCTACGGACAGCAGGCTAAGGCAGACAGCATCTTCTCCTGCGTCGAGAAGGCGTACCTCTCGCTCCGCGACAGTGCATCTGCGATGAAGGAACACCCTACCGTCCTCACGGAGATGAAGAGCGGCAGCACATGGTATGTGGCAGGCGGCAACAGCTATGTGGCAAGACTTCTCAAGGATGCCGGTGCGGACTACATCTTCAAGGATGAGCCGTCGGCAGGCTCCGTGCCGTACGATCCGGAGATGGTCTTCTACCGCGGACAGAAGGCCGACTACTGGCTCGTGAAGTATAACCAGCCGACCGTCATGACGAAGGAGCAGCTGGCACAGCAGTGGACGTTGAACATGCAGATGGATGCATACAGGAACGGCAGGGCCTTTGGCGTCAATCTCTCGCGCGGAACG
The DNA here is from genome assembly GCA_945831805.1 of uncultured Prevotellaceae bacterium. Lineage (GTDB taxonomy): Bacteria > Bacteroidota > Bacteroidia > Bacteroidales > Bacteroidaceae > Prevotella. Next base: position 2,607 of record CAMADY010000080.1, on the reverse strand, counting down.
TTCTATGAAGAGACGCCATTCCATCCCGAACTGCTCCTACGCGACCTCGTTTCCATATTCCATCCGAGCGCGAACGGGGCACGTACCATGAGGTATTACCAACAGATACGATAGCTCTTTGTAACTGATTGACTATCAATAGCGTCGTAATACCTTTCTTTTCACATCGTAAAAGCTGTCTTTTCATGCAGAATTCTCTAGAGAATTTCTTGTAAAAGCTATCTAATTACGCCAAATTTTCTAGAGAATTTATCGTGAAAGATATCCTATCGTAATCCGAAAGGTTGCTGATGCCTCTTTAAACATAAAGGAATTCAACTGAGATGAGACATAGTTTACTGATAACAATACTTGCTGCGGCGACGCTCCTGCTTGCTGCCTGCAACCTGTTCTGCGGTTCTGTCAGCATTCCGGCGGAACAGGTGCTGGACATACTGACAGGCGGTGAGGCGGAGAAGGCGAGCTGGCATTACATCGTCATCGGGTCGCGACTGCCGCAGACCATCACGGCGATGCTGTGCGGAGCGGCACTTGCCGTTTCGGGACTGATGCTTCAGACCGCCTTCCGCAATCCCCTCGCCGGTCCTTCCATACTCGGCATCACTAACGGCGCAAGCTTCGGCGTGGCTCTCGTCATGCTCTTCTCCGGTGGCGTGCTGGGTAGTGGCATGGTGATGGGCGACTCTGCCCTCGCGCTGACGGGTGTCTGGGCGGTAATCATGAGCGCATTCCTCGGCGCACTGATGGTTATAGCACTCCTGCTGAGCCTCTCGCAGGTCATCAACAGCAACATGATGCTGCTCATTCTGGGTATCATGGTGAGCTACCTGACATCCTCCGTCGTGGCTCTCCTCAACTACTTCGCCGACAGTGACAACGTACACAGCTACGTAATGTGGGGCATGGGCAGTTTCGGCGATGTCACATTGAAGCAGTTGCCGTGGTTCGCCGGCACGTGTCTCGTAGGCCTCGTGCTTGCAATACTGCAGATAAAACCCCTCAATGCGCTGCTCCTCGGCAATAACTATGCCGCCAGTCTTGGTATCAATATCCGCCGTACGATGGCTATGCTGCTGATAGCCACGGGCTTGCTGACGGCTTCCGCTACCGCGTTCTGCGGTCCGGTGGCGTTCATCGGACTGGCAGTGCCGCACATAGCGCGCCTCACCGTCCGCACGGCAGATCATCGCATACTCGTTCCGGCGACGATACTCACGGGTTCGGCGCTGGCCCTTCTCTGCAACGTCATCTGCATATTGCCGGAGAACACCATCATCCCGATAAACGCAGTGACGCCGCTCTTCGGTGCACCCGTCATCATCTATATCATCTGGAAAGAGAAAAAATGACGCCTGGAGCGACAGACATCGGGAGAAGTAAGGAGAAATAATGGCGCTAATAGCGAAAAATATCGGGAAAAATTTGGGATTTTCACAAAAAAGAAGTACTTTTGCAAAATGTATCAGATATTACTTCGTTGCAGCAACTGGCTCGCAACATACACATCGTGGTTCATCATTGCCATTGCAGTGGTGACTTATTTCATGCCAGACCTCTTCTCGTGGGTTCACGGAACCGTGCAGTCGTGCATCCTGGGCTTCATCATGCTCACCATGGGACTGACGCTGACGATGCAGGATATGAAGGTCTTGGCGGCACGCCCGTTCGACATCCTCATTGGCACCTGCGCACAGTTCTCGCTCATGCCGCTGATAGCATGGTCGCTGACGGTGGGCATAGGCTATTTCGGCATCACCATACCGAAGCCTATCATCGTGGGTATAATACTCGTAGGATGCTGTCCGGGAGGCGTTTCAAGCAACATCATGTCGTACCTTTGCAAGGGTGACGTGGCGTTTTCCGTAGGCATGACGACCGTCTCGACGCTCCTTGCGCCTATCGTAACGCCGCTGCTCGTGCTCTGGCTGGCGGGCGAACAGGTGGAGGTGGATGCCATTGGCATGTTCCTCAATATCCTGATTGTCACGCTGATGCCTGTCACCATAGGCTTCTTCTGCAACCTCTTCTTCGGAAAGAACGAGACCTTCAGGAAGACCCAGGCTGTGATGCCGGCATTCTCCGTACTCGGCCTCGCGTGCATCGTAGGCGGAGTGATTGCTACGGTGCACGACAAACTGCTGCAGGAGGGCATCACCTTCTTCCTCGCCGTCTTCGTAGTGGTACTTGCCCACAACTCCCTCGGTTACCTTACAGGCTATACTGTCGGCAGACTCTTCCACTTCTCGAAGGCTAAGAACCGCACCATCTCCATCGAGGTGGGCATGCAGAACGCCGGTCTCGCCACCGTCCTCGCCTCGACATTCTTCGTGGCCACATGCCCGCTGGCGGTCATCCCTTGCGCCGTTAGCTGCGCATGGCACTCCATCTCCGGCACCATCCTCGCCACATGGTTCCGCAGCAGAGACAGGGAGTAGTGCATTGTCACTTTTGTGGTCACTTTTTGGGTATTACTAACGCACTTGGCTATTGAAAACAAAGCAATACAAAAAAGCGTTGTCACTTTGACACTTTTTTCGTGAAAACCATGTAGGCCTCAAATCCGCAAGCAATCTCAATGGCAATCTCAATTGCAGTAAAGAGCTTGAA
>CAMADY010000079.1 GCA_945831805.1 uncultured Prevotellaceae bacterium | reverse complement strand
CGGAAAACGAAAGTAGGAAGAAAACTACTTCGTTTTCCTCCTACTCGATTATATATATTAAAAGAAAAACGACCTGCAAAAGAACGCAGGTCGTTTTCGTTATTGATGATATTCAATAAGATATTATATGTCCAAGGAGATGTTGTCTATCCTCAGCTTGAGTATGCCTGATGGCACCTTTGCCTCTACTACGTCTCCAACCTTCTTGCCCAGCAGGGATTCTGCGATTGGTGACTTGATGGAAATCTTGTGTTCTGCAAGGTTTGCCTCGTGAGGATTAACGATGGTGTAGGACATCTTCATGTTGTTGCCCAGATTCGTAATCTCAACAGTTCGGAGCAGGCCTACCGTCTCACTCTTCAATACCGAAGTGTCGATAACCCTCGCATTCTCCAGAACCTTCTGCTTGAAGCTAATCCTGCTGAGCAGCTTTCCTTGCTCTCGTTTTGCAGCATGATATTCGAAGTTCTCACTCAGGTCGCCTTGCGCACGAGCCTCTGCTATGGCATCCTTGACTCGTGGAAGGTCAACATTTATCATTTGCTGAAGTTCGGCTACTATCTTGTCGTAGCCCTCCTGTGACATGTATTCCATTTCTTCTGTTACTGTTTAGCAGTGTACCTCAAGTACAAAGCGTGTTCCCTTGGCGAAGGTGTCGTCGATGCTTAGCGTACCACCCATCTTGTATGCCTGGAGTGCGCATGTTGGCAGTATGAGACCTGTTGTCTTTGTGAGGTCATAGACCTTTGCGAAGGCAGTGAAGAGTATAGACTTCTCTTCATCAGAAAGTTTCATACCGACAGCAGTGACGGTGAACTGACCAGTGTGTGGATTGCGCTTCTTGAAGGCTATCTGCACCTTTTCTGGCTGTGAGAGAATGAATGTCTGCGAAATAATCTCCATGAGAATCTCCATTACAGCCTCTTTGTTTACCGGGAATGTAATCTTTGGAGCTTCTGTGGTTGTGATTGTCATGGAACGCTCGGCACAAGCCTGAATGATATCCTCGCAGAGCTTGCCCACATTAGTCTCAGACGTCTCGTACTTCTCCTGCTTGCTACCCTCCAGTTCCATGTATTTCTCTACATCCTTAAGAAGTGCTCCAAGGGCATCGATGTGCGCCTTGTTGCCTGTAGAGATCTGCTGGAGTGATGGTGCTATCTGGTTAGTAATGTTACGCATGAAGACAGACTTCTGTGCACTGCTCTCCTCGCTTACCTCAAGACTATGCTGAAGCTTCTTAATGGTAATGCGGTTGCGAACCATGACGAGGATGAAGAAGACAAGAGCAGCAGCAACACCGATAAGGAGTACAGCGAGGAAGATGATGGTTCCCCACTGTACGTTTATCTTTGTCTGCTTGTCGCTGATGTCTGTCTGGGCTGCCTCGTAGTTTGCCTTCAGCTCATTGAGCTCCTTGCTTGCCTTGATGGCTGCAATGGAGTCCTGCCATGAGCCGTAGATCTCGCTGATGGTAGCCTTCATCTGGTGGTTGCCTGACGAGGACGCCTCTGCAATGAGCTTCTTGAAACATGCCTCCATTCCTTTGTCGTCAGCACCCTTTGAACGTCTGTTGAGGATTGTCAGATAGCAGTCCTTGCTGACTTTCGGATTGCCGATACGGTTGTAGTAGGCTGCTTTTGAGAGAAGCATGTCCTCTATCGTATTGTTATCACCGGATTGCATGGCAAGCGACTCCATCTGCGTCATGCAGTTCTTGGCCTCGGTACCTCTGTTGATGCGCTGGTACATGCTGTAGCGCTCCTTCATAGTGAGATACTTCAGGGTAGGGGAGCCTGATGCGGAACCTTCCACCTCGCGGAGCTTGGCGAAGGCTTCCTGCCACTGGTGACCGGCAATAAGACGTTCTACACTCTGAATGCCACTCTCCACCTGTGAGCGTGTTGCCTGGGCAGAGAGTGTCATTGTGCTAACTCCCAAAAGTAGGGCGACAAGGAATTTTCTTATATTCATAAATAATGTTTCTGTCTTTTTACAATAAGAAAGTTGGTTGAAGCTCTGCGGATTATATAACCTTTTTATAAGAAAGGTGTTTAGAGCTCTGCGAGTTCTATAACCTTCTCTACGGCAGCCTGAAGACCATCCGGGTTCTTACCTCCGGCAGTAGCGAAGTGTGGCTGACCACCACCGCCGCCCTGTATGAGCTTGCCTGCTTCACGAACCATCTTACCTGCATTCTTGCCCTCCTTGACGAGGTCTTCGGAGAATGCTACGGTGAGGTTTGGCTTGCCCTGAGGAGCACAGCCGATGGCAACGACGAGCTGCTCAGGGAACTCCTTGAGGAGCTGGAAGGCGATATCCTTGGCATTCTGTGCGTCAACAGGAATGACACCGCTGATGACTTTCACGCCGTTGACGTCCTTAGCCTTGTCGATGAGGGTCTGCTTGAACTGCATAGCCTTCTGTGCCTTGAACTGATCCACCTCTGCCTGAAGCTCCTTGTTGTCGGCAATAGCCTTATGGATGGTAGCCATGAGGTTTGGCGCATTGTTGAAGAGGGCCTTGAGGTCGGTCATGAAGTCCTGCATGCCGTCGAGCATCTCGTCAACAGCCTTGCCCGTGATAGCCTCGATACGGCGAACGCCAGCGGCAACGCTTGACTCAGACATGATGCGAACCATACCTATCTGACCTGTTGCCTTTGCGTGGCAACCACCACAGAACTCCACTGATGAGCCGAACTTGATGACGCGAACCTTGTCGCCGTACTTCTCGCCGAAGAGTGCTATGGCGCCGAGCTGCTTTGCCTCCTCGATAGGTGTGTCACGATATTCCTGAAGAGGAATGTTCTGACGAATCTTGTCGTTGACGATGTGCTCCACCTGACGAATCTGCTCTGGTGTAACCTTCTCGAAGTGAGAGAAATCGAAGCGCAGAGAGTCTGGCGTAACGAGAGAGCCCTTCTGCTCTACATGCTCACCGAGAACCTCGCGGAGTGCCTCGTCGATAAGGTGCGTACAGGTGTGGTTAGACTCAATGGCGTGGCGGCGCTCTACGTCAACGCATGCCATGAACTCTGCCTGTGGGTCTGCTGGAATCTTATCTACGATGTGGATGGCAACGCCGTTCTCCTTCTTTGTGTCGATAACCTTTATCTCCTCATTCTCCGAAACGAGCACGCCGGTATCACCTACCTCACCGCCCATCTCTCCGTAGAATGGAGTCTGGTCGAGAATCATCTCGTAGGCAACGCCCTTCTTCTGCTTCACCTCGCGGTACTTCACGATGTGGCAAGGGTATTCAGTGTAGTCGTAGCCAACGAACTGTGACTCAGCATCGGTGATGACAACCCAGTCGCCGAGTTTAACCTCAGCAGCATTGCGGGCACGGTTCTTCTGCTCCTCCATGCACTTGTTGAAGCCAGACTCGTCAAGTGTCATGCCCTGCTCACGGCAGATAAGCTCTGTGAGATCGAGAGGGAAACCGAAGGTGTCAAAGAGTGTGAATGCCTTGTCGCCTGCTATCTCGGATTTGCCGGCAGCCTTTGTCTCGTCGATGACGGTCTGCAGCATGTTGATACCCTTCTCAAGGGTGCGGAGGAATGAAGACTCCTCTTCCTGCATCACCTTCATGATGAGCTTCTGCTGTGCAGGGAGCTCTGGGAATGCCTGTCCCATCTCCTCTACGAGTGTTGGAACGAGCTTATATATGAATGCCTCCTTCTGGTCGAGGAAGGTATAGCCATAGCGAACGGCACGACGGAGGATACGACGGATGACGTAGCCTGCCTTTGCGTTTGATGGGAGCTGACCGTCAGCGATAGCGAAGGCGATGGCACGGAGGTGGTCAACGATAACGCGGAGAGCGATGTCCTTCTTCTCGTCGTCGCCATACTTGCAGCCTGCCATGTCTGCCATAGCCTTGATCAGTGGCTGGAAGACGTCGGTATCATAGTTAGAGGTCTTGCCCTGCAGTGTGCGGACGAGACGCTCGAAACCCATACCTGTGTCGATAACCTTTGCAGGAAGTTCCTCAAGAGAACCGTCTGCCTTACGGTTGAACTGCATGAACACGAGGTTCCAGATCTCGATGACCTGTGGGTGATCCTTGTTTACAAGCTCACGGCCAGGCACCTTTGCCTTCTCCTCTGCAGGACGGCTATCCACGTGGATCTCAGAGCAAGGACCGCAAGGACCCGTATCGCCCATCTCCCAGAAGTTGTCGTGCTTGTTGCCGTTGATGATATGATCCTTTGGAAGGAACTGCTCCCAGATGGATGCTGCCTCGTCATCGCGTGAGAGACCCTCCTCTGGAGAACCCTCAAAGACAGTAGCGTAGAGGTCTGCAGGGTCAATCTTCAGTACGTCAACGATGTACTCCCATGCCCATGAGATAGCCTCCTTCTTGAAGTAGTCACCGAACGACCAGTTGCCGAGCATCTCGAACATGGTGTGGTGGTAGGTGTCATGGCCTACCTCTTCAAGGTCGTTGTGCTTACCGCTAACACGAAGACACTTCTGTGTGTCTGCCTGACGGCGGCTCTTAGGGGTTGCATTACCGAGGATGATATCCTTAAACTGGTTCATACCAGCGTTTGTGAACATCAAGGTAGGGTCATCCTTCACTACCATTGGTGCAGAAGGCACGATGAGGTGCTCCTTGCTTTCAAAGAAACTCTTGAAAGACTCACGTATTTCTTTTGCTGTCATCATTTATTACTTTTTACTTATTACTTCTTGATTATTACTTGTTGTCCCCTCTCGCTTCGAGAAGTACCACGTTCTCTACGTGCGGTGTGTGTGGGAACATATCTACCGGCTGCACTGCAACCACCTTGTATGCACCATCCATCAGCTGAAGGTCGCGAGCCTGCGTGGCTGGGTTGCAGCTGACATAGACTATGCGTCGAGGGTGTGCGTTGAGAATAACGTTGATAACGTCCGGATGCATGCCGGCGCGCGGAGGGTCGGTTATGATGGTGTCCGGCCTGCCATGCTCTGCAATGAAGTCGTCGGTGAGGATGTCCTTCATGTCGCCTGCATAGAACTCCGTATTCGAGATGTTGTTGATCTCGGAGTTCACCTTCGCATCCTCGATAGCCTCAGGCACATACTCAATGCCGATGACGTGCTTTGCCTTCTTGGATACGAAGTTGGCTATCGTTCCGGTGCCGGTGTAGAGGTCATAGACAAGTTCGTTGCCCGTAAGTCCAGCAAACTCTCTCGCTACCTCATAGAGGTGCAGTGCCTGTTCGGTGTTCGTCTGATAGAAAGATTTCGGACCAACCTTGAACTTGAGGTCTTCCATGAGTTCGAAGATGTGGTCCTTGCCGTAATAAACCTTCACGTCGAGGTCGCCGAACGTGTCGTTGCACTTTGGGTTATAGACATACTGCAGCGAAGTCACCTGTGGGAACTGCTGGTGGATAGCCTCCAGTACCCTCATTGCCGTCTCGCGGTCGAACTTGCTCTCCGTCTGTATCTCTTCCGCAATAGCCTCCTTGTTGTTCTGAACCTGCTCTGTAGGACCGAACTGCACCGTCAGCATCCATTCGCCGCTGAGGGAGTTGCGCACTACGAGGTCTCGGAGCATGCCATGCTGCGCACGGAGGTCGTAGAAAGTGATGTTGTTATCACACGCGTACTTATATAAATAATTACGTATGTCGTTCTGAAGATTGTCCATCAGCCAGCATTTGTTGATAGGCAGAATCTTGTCGAAGGCTCCGGTGATGTGGAAGCCGATGCCCGGCTGGAACGGTATGCCCTCTTCCATCTGCTGACGGGTGAGCCACTGCTTGTTGCTGCAGCCGAAATCGAGCTTGTTGCGGTACTCCTGAGTCTTCACCGAACCGAGGATAGGCATGAACTCCGGCAACTCTATCTTGCCGATGCGCCTGAGCTGGTCGTGTACCTGCTTCTGCTTGAACTGAAGCTGCGCCTCGTAAGGCAGGTTCTGCCATTTGCAACCACCGCAGATGCCGAAATGCTCACACATAGGCTCACAGCGAAGGTCGCTGTATTTTACGAATCGCACCACCTCTGCCTCTGCATAGGAGTGCTTCTTGCGCTTTATCTGCAAATCGACTACATCACCAGGTACGCAGAAAGGTACGAAGATGACGAGATCGTTGTGCCTGACTATACATTTGCCCTCGGCAGCAACGTCCTCTATCGTTATGTTCTCCAGAATAGGATACGGTTTCTTTTTTCTACTCATTATAAAAAATTCGAATTTGGAACAAAGTTACAAAGAATTATTGAAATAAACGAATTTTTCCTCAAAAAAAGTAAAAAACATGTGTTTTATTATAAAATAGCACTATATTTTTTGCTCAAAACATACAAAATTATTATCTTTGCACTCACGTTTAATGAAACTTAAACTAAACAATAAAGAAAGTTCAAAAAACTATACTTCTAAAACACTTATTTAAAAACCTAACAAGAAAAATGTCACAGAAAAGAGTTTACACCTTTGGTGCAGGTCATGCAGAAGGTGATGCTTCTATGAGAGAAGCACTTGGTGGCAAGGGTGCTAACCTTGCAGAGATGAACCTTATCGGTGTTCCTGTTCCTCCAGGCTTCACCATTACTACAGATTGCTGTAATGAGTACTATGAGGTAGGCGAGGAGAAAATCAAGGAACTTCTTCAGGACGAGGTAATGGCAGCCGTAGCTCACACAGAGGAGCTCATGGCAAGCAAGTTCGGTTCTGTAGAGAACCCACTCCTTGTTTCTGTTCGTTCCGGAGCACGCGCTTCTATGCCAGGTATGATGGATACCATCCTCAACCTCGGTCTTAACGATGAGGTTGCTGAGGGTCTCGTAAAGAAGACTGACAACCCACACTTCGTATATGACTCATACCGTCGTTTCGTACAGATGTACGGTGACGTTGTTATGGGCCTCAAGCCAGTTAACAAGGAAGATATCGACCCATTCGAGGCTATCATCGAGAAGGTGAAGGAAGAGCAGGGCGTTGTTCTCGACAAGGACCTCTCTGTTGAGTCTCTGAAGAAGCTCGTTGAACTCTTCAAGGCTGCTATCAAGGAGCAGACAGGCCAGGACTTCCCAACAGATCCTATCGAGCAGCTCTGGGGCGCTATCTGCGCTGTATTCCGCTCATGGATGAACGAGCGCGCTATCCTCTACCGTAAGATGGAAGGTATTCCTGACGAGTGGGGTACTGCTGTTTCTGTTATGGCAATGGTATTCGGTAACATGGGTGACACATCTGCTACAGGTGTTTGCTTCTCTCGTGACGCTGGTAATGGTGAGAACCTCTTCAACGGTGAGTACCTTATCAACGCTCAGGGTGAGGACGTTGTTGCTGGTATCCGTACTCCACAGCAGATTACAAAGATAGGTTCACAGCGTTGGGCAGAGCGTGCTGGTATCTCTGAGGAGGAGCGCGTTGCTAAGTATCCTTCTATGGAGGAGGCTATGCCAGAGCTCTACAAGGAGCTTGACGCTCTTCAGGACAAACTGGAGCACCACTACCACGACATGCAGGATATGGAGTTCACCGTTCAGGAGGGTAAACTCTGGTTCCTCCAGACACGTAACGGTAAGCGCACCGGTACTGCAATGGTGAAGATCGCTATGGACCTTCTCCATGAGGGTATGATCGATGAGAAGACTGCTATCATGCGTTGTGAGCCACAGAAGCTCGATGAGCTCCTCCACCCTATATTCGACAAGGAGGCTCTTAAGAAGGCTAAGGTGATGACACAGGGTCTCCCTGCTTCTCCAGGTGCTGCTTGCGGCCAGATCGTATTCCACGCTGACGATGCTCAGGAGTGGCACGCTAACGGTCACAAGGTAATCATGGTTCGTATTGAGACTTCTCCAGAGGATCTTGCTGGTATGTCTGCTGCTGAGGGTATCCTCACTGCACGTGGCGGTATGACTTCTCACGCTGCCGTTGTGGCTCGTGGTATGGGTAAGTGCTGCGTATCTGGTGCTGGCGCAATCAATGTTGACTATAAGGCAAAGACCGTAGAGATCGAGGGTAAGGTATATAAGGAGGGTGACTACATCTCTCTTAACGGTACCACTGGTCAGGTTTATGACGGTGAGATCGCTACAAAGGCTGCTGAGCTCTCTGGCGACTTCAAGGAACTCATGGACCTCTGCGACAAATATACTAAGATGGAGGTACGTACAAACGCTGATACACCAAAGGACGCACAGGTTGCTCGCGCATTCGGTGCTAAGGGTATCGGTCTTACACGTACTGAGCACATGTTCTTCGATGACCAGAAGATCATCGCTATGCGTGAGATGATCCTCTCTGAGACCGTTGAGGGTCGTGAGAAGGCTCTCGCTAAGCTCCTTCCTTACCAGAAGGCTGACTTCTACGGCATCCTCAAGGCTATGGACGGCTGCCATGTTAACATCCGTCTGCTCGATCCACCTCTCCACGAGTTCGTACCACACGATAAGGCTGGTCAGGAGACTATGGCTAAGGAGATGGGCGTTGACGTAAAGGTTATCAAGCAGCGTGTTGAGTCTCTCTCTGAGAACAACCCAATGCTCGGACACCGTGGTTGCCGTCTCGGTATCACATTCCCTGAGATCACTGCAATGCAGACACGTGCTATCCTTGGTGCTGCTTGCCAGCTGAAGAAGGAAGGTCTCAACCCATGTCCTGAAATCATGGTTCCACTCATCGGTACCGTTCAGGAACTCAAGCAGCAGAAGGCTATCATTCAGGAGACTGCTAAGAAGGTATTCGCAGAGGAAGGTGTTGAGGTAGAGTTTGAGATCGGAACAATGATCGAGATTCCACGTGCTGCCCTCACTGCTGGTACTATCGCTGAGGAGGCTCAGTACTTCTCGTTCGGTACCAACGACCTCACACAGATGACCTACGGTTACTCTCGTGATGACATCGCTTCATTCCTCCCTGCATACATGGAGAAGAAGATTCTGAAGGTTGACCCATTCCAGGTTCTCGACCAGGAGGGTGTTGGTCAGCTCATCAAGATGGCAGTCCAGAACGGTCGTGCCACACGTCCAAACCTCCGCACCGGTATCTGTGGTGAGCACGGTGGTGAGCCATCATCAGTTAAGTTCTGCGCAAAGGTAGGCATGAACTACGCTTCCTGCTCTCCATTCCGCGTGCCAATCGCACGTCTAGCCGCGGCGCAGGCAGCCGTGGAGGAATAATCACTAATATGTGAAAATCAAATAATTAGGGATAAGCACTTGTTTGACAGGTGTTTGTCCCTAATCTTTTTAACACATTCCGCACATTTAATTCGTGGTATAAACGAGTTTCGCACGGGATATGTTCAGAGAAAAAAGGCATGATGTTCAGAGTGTGTTCAGAGTAAAATTATTAACTTAAATCATCATGCAATGGCTACATTAAAAGCTGAAGTTCAGGGCAAAAGAAAGGATGGAACATACCTTGTTTACATCCGAGTAACCCACAATCGCCGAAACTCGTATCTGAAGACCCCTTGGGTCGTAATGGAAAATGGCGTAGTAAGAGGCAAAAAGGAAATCTGCGACACCTATGTTTGTCAGCAGACTTCAAAGTTGATCGAGCATTATTACCAGTTGCTCAACCAGATTGATACACAGAACTGGACATTACAGGAGGTTGTTGAATACCTCAAAAGTGGTACTGAGGACATCTCATTTACTGATTTTGCACGTAAGTACATTCAGAAAATGCAGAATGATGGCAGAATGCGTACTGCAAAGAACTATAAATGTGCAGTAGTTCACATTCATAGATTTGCAGACACCAACTCACTCATGTTCTCACGCATGACCTCAAGCTTTCTCAAAAATTGGATAGAATCTCTTTCTACCACATCAAGATGTAAGGAGAAGTACCCTATCTGCGTTAGAGAAATCTTCAAACAGGCAATACTTTATTATAACGATGAGGAGAACGGTGTTGTCCGCATTAAATATCCCTGGACTAAAGTGACTATCCCTAAAAGCGATACACCAGAGAAGCGTGCCATCCCTATCGGTCTGCTTCGTAAGTTCTTTCAGGTAATACCCGATGATAGTAGATTCAAGCATCCTCTTCAGGAACTTGGACAGGATGTTGCAAAAATATCCATCTGTATGTGTGGTATCAATACTATAGACCTGTTCGAGGCAAAGAAGGAACAGCTTGCCAAGGGCATCTTCTGGTACAACAGAGCAAAGACAAAGGGCTCTCGCACAGACAAGGCATACTTTGAGATAAGGATTCCTCCTTTCCTCATGCCAACCATCGAGAAGTATCTCTCAAAAGACAAGAAATCACCATGGCTCTTCAATTTCCATGACAGACTGACTAATGGTGATTCATTCAATGCTAATGTCAACATCGGTATTGATCAGATTTGCGATAAGGTTGAAGGACTCAAAACCAACTTTGGTGCATTCCGTCATACTTGGGCTACTATTGCCCAGAATGACTGTGGAGCAAGTCTGTCTGATGTGGATTTTGGACTCAACCACTCTACTCACAAGATGGCACGTGTTTATACAAAGATTGACTTCTCTCCTGCATGGAAGCTTAACGAGAAGGTAATGGAGTTCATTTTCTTCTCTGACGAAGAGTCAAAAGCTAAGAAGGAAACAGAGGTTGAAAAGAAGTTTGAGAAACTTTCCAAGTACAATCTCATCAAGGGCGAAGTCTTTCATGCTGGCAAAATCGTTGCCAAAGTTGAGACTACAGGTTTCTCCAACATTGACCAGGTAATCAATGCTTTGATGAAGATGATTCCTGATATTTATCCTGCACGCACCAAGTTCCAGTTCAAGATAACGAACGTTGACAAGGATCAGGCTCAATTCTATGAGCGTTGCAAGTAATATATAATTAAGAGGCATACACTTCATCTTGGGTGTATGCCTCTCTCGCTTTATTCTTCATTACTTGGTTGTTGTACTACATTGCTATTCTGCTTAATTTCTGACAAGTTAAGCAAGTCAGCAAGTCTGTACCTTATTTTCCCTGGGGAGATACGTGAAGGTTGCAACTTCCCGCTCTTAATCCATCGGTCAACATCGCACCTACCGAACATCTTGTAGGCTTTGTTTTGGCTTACTTCCAATTCGCCATTATTGGCGAATGTTATCTTTTCTGCTAATCGGGTTGCAAGTTCGTCAATGAACTGCTCATAGGTCACGCTCTTATCGGCGAACAGGCATTCTAAACTTAAATGATTTGACATATTCGTATATTGTTTTTATCGTTATCTTTG
>CAMADY010000078.1 GCA_945831805.1 uncultured Prevotellaceae bacterium | reverse complement strand
TGGTTCAGAGCATCTGCCTTACAAGCAGAGGGTCGGCGGTTCGAATCCGTCAACGCCCACCTCTCTCTCTCTAACTCTTTTAATCCCGCATTCGAGTTTCTCGGTGCGGGATTATACTTTTTACATGTTTGGGGGTGGGGGGATTGCTTACTTGTGGAATATCTAGAATATCAATAAGAGTATTTAAGACGAACAATAATGCTGCCGATTCATTTTGCTCCATTGCAGGGCTACACCGAGGATGCCTACCGACGCCTGCACCACCAGATGTTTGGAGGTGTGGAGGCGTATTATACCCCTTTCATAAGGCTTGAACACAAGGAGGTGCGCAGCAAAGACCTGCGCGATGTGAAGCCGGAACATAATGTGGGAGTGCCTGTAGTGCCACAGATTATAGCTGTCGACGGCGAGGAACTTTCGAAGGTTCTCGACATACTGAAGCCATGGCTGGCAGGAGGGGAGGCTGCAGATAGCAAGCTGAATGGTTGCGATACTGCAGGTGGCAAGCTGAATGGTTGTGAGACGGCAGGTTGCGATACGGCAGATGGTTATCAGCGCATCGACCTTAATATGGGATGCCCCTTCCCGTTGCAGACACGCCATGGCAGAGGGGCAGGAGTGTTGGTGCACCCCGATAAGGTAAGGGAGATATGTGATGTGGTGAAGAAGAATCCGCAGCTGTCTTTCTCGGTAAAGATGCGCCTCGGAATGGATGCTACGGATGAGTGGAGGGAGGTGCTGCCGATTCTCAATGACACACCGCTGGCGCACATTACGCTGCATCCGCGCATTGCTACGCAGCAGTACAAGGGCGTGGTTGACATGCAGGAGTTTGAAGATTTCATGGCGGAATGCCGACACCTTATTATATATAATGGTGACGTGAGAAGGCTCAGCGACATACAGCAGCTTGAGGATCGCTATCCGGGGCTCGGCGGCGTGATGATAGGAAGAGGACTCCTTGCACGTCCGTCGCTTGCCATGGAGTATGCGGAGGGTAGGGAGTTGCCATCGCATGAGCTGCTAAGGAAAATGAAGGAGATGCATTCGCGCATGCAGGAATACTACGCGAGAATCATTCCCGGCGAGGCTCAGCAGCTCATGAAGCTACGCACTTTCTGGGATTATCTTGACCCGGCGGATGCGCCGGAGCCGCTTATCGACCGTAAGAAATACAAGAAGGTGAAAAAGGCTGGCAATATGAAGAACTATCTTGCCGCCGTTGCGGAGCTGTAGGCCTTGTTTGCGTGAGGAATGGCGTGGGGTGCGTATGGCAAGTGTTATTTGCGTGTCCATGCTGAGCAGAAAGACAGTATGCTTAACGTCTATTTGCTGACCATGCTGAGCAGAATGACAGGATGCTTACCGTCAGTCCTTCTATCTTGAGCAGTTCGTTGGCGCACTCTGACGTTGTGGAGCCTGTGGTGACGACATCATCGACCAGCAGTATGTGCTTGTTGCGTAGCTTCGATGCCTTGTCCGTTAGTTGGAAAACGCCCCTGATGTTCTCCATGCGCTGGAGGTAGTCGAGTCGTGTCTGCGATATCTTGAAGGTCTTTCTCCTGACGCAGTCGGTGAAGACAGGCAGATGCGTAACCATGGCAATGCCCTTTGCCAGCATGTCGCTCTGGTTGTAGCCACGCTCCCGCTTGCGCTTGCTGGAGAGCGGTATGGGAACGATGCCGTCGATGTCGCTGAAGAAATTCTCCGGCATAGACTTCGCCTTGGAAGCAGCAGAATCTTGCATCAGGTGAGGCTGTATTTTATATGCTGCCAGCTCGCCTGCCATGAGCCTGCCTGCCACTACTGCATCCTTAGGACTATCGTGATATTTGAAGCTCTTCACTATATTCGCCGGGTCGGAGTTCGGGTGGTAGGTGATGAATGCCACCGCCTTCTTTACTGGCACACGCCCCCAGAACATCTTGGCAAAGTCGTTCTCCCAGGGATCTTTCCATAGGAACGTCCGTGGCAGTTCCAGGTTGCAGTGGGTGCAGATGGTCTCCTCGCTGACGGTGAGTCTCCTGCCGCACATCACGCAGTAGCGTGGTAGAAGAAAGTCTATAATCTTTGATAATAGCATCGGGTGTGATGTGTTTTACATGCCAACGTTTGGCGGTTTATAAGATAATGTGTATATGCCAACGTTTGGCGGTTAAAAGAAAAAAGTTTAATCAGAAACAAAAGAAAACATGCGTAATAATGCCTATTTAACACTCCATCTCTCAATACTGCTTGCTGGAGGCACGGGCCTCTTCGGCAGGCTTATCAGCATAGGAGAGGTACCTCTTGTATGCATACGTGTCATCCTTGCTGCCATCATCTTCGCACTGGTGATGCAGTTCAACGGTCGTCTGCATAGGATTCCGCTGAGAAACGTCGCAAGGATAATGGGTTGTGGCGTACTGCTGGCAATACATTGGGTGTTCTACTACGGCAGTATCAAGTACGCCAACGTCTCTATCGGTGCTGTATGCTTTGCGCTAGTAGGATTCTTCACCGCCATACTCGAACCGCTCTTTGCCCGTCGCAGACCATCATGGCGCGAGCTGCTGCTGAGCCTCCTGACGGTAGCAGGCATCGCTATGATCTTTGGCTTCGATGCGCGCCACAGGACGGGAATCATCATCGGCGTATTGTCGTCGTTCTTCTATACGCTCTTCTCGCTTGGCAGCAAACGCACGCAAGCGGTGACGGGACATAAGAGCAGCACGATGCTGATGTATGAGCTTATAGGAAGCGGTGTAGTGCTTACGCTTGCTACACCGCTCTATGCTAAACTGTTTCCGGAAACGGGCATCATACCGACGAAGCTCGACTGGTGCTATCTGGCACTGTTCTCTTCTGTCTTCACGATAGGTCCGTTCCTGTTGCTGTTCCGTGCGCTGAGGAGCATACCGGCGTTTACCGTAAACCTCAGCTACAACCTCGAACCCGTCTATACCATTCTTGCTGCGATGATAATCTTCGGAGAGGCGAATGAACTTAATGCCTCGTTCTGGATTGGCATCTCGCTGATAATTCTTTCCGTAGTCCTTCAGACGAAACTGTCGCAGAAAATCAGATTGTCATCTTAGATGAACTCCCCCATCGGTTTTATTTCGAGAGGAAGTCCCTTACGTACTGATTTGAGAGAATGCGCTCGTTAGGCTTGAAGCCATGGCCTGCCTTGGTTTGTTGTTTGGTTGTTTGGCTGGATAGCTGATGATGCCATAGATAGACTTGCCGTTCTTCTACTTGATGCGGAGTTCGCGGCAGAGTCCCTTGCCGTTGCTCTTTATGGTCCACTCCTTATAGGTGTTGTTGGTAGAGATGAAGTTTGCGGCATTGCCGGTGTTACCCTTCAGCTGAAGGTCGAGCCAGTCAACAGCCATTCTTCCGAATGAGCCGCCGAACTGCTGGTTGTATGTGCCCCCGTGTCCAGCCTTCGCATTGTCTGCCCATACGGCAGGGACATTCTGAATGCTGTTGTAGTCAATCTCGGCGTTCTTGTATGCCACGTCGCCCTCGCCACCACTCATATATATAATAGGTGCATGGAGTTCCTTGAGGTTCTTGGCACTTGCGCCAGCCATCTCCATCTTGCCCATGCCGGCATTGAGGATGAGGTAGGTCTTAAGCCTTGGCTCCTTGGCATTGCAGAGCACCTGAGCGCCACCGCATGAGTGACCTGCTGCCGCAATCTTATCTATGTCAACCATGCCGCAGTAGTCGCTGCCCTCACGGGTTGACTCACCGATAATCCAGTTCATAGCCTTCATCAGCAAAGAAGACGGCGTGCTGTTCTCCTTACGGTCAAACTGATAAACCTGCATCTCGCCGATAGCCACTACGACGTATCCGTGTGAGGCAATCTCCGTAAGCATGTTCTCATAGCCTATGCTGGTGTCCATGCATCCTCCGTTAGCGAAGAGGAGTATAGGGAGCTTGCCCTCGCGGCGCACTGCACCCTTGATGTCGAGCGGACGATATACCACGAAGTCAGAGAGCGACTTCTCCTTCAGCGCTACAGCCTTGTACTGACCGCTTCCGCCACCGTCAACAACCTTCATCTGCTCCCATGAGAGCTTTGGCTCATCCTTCTTCAGATGGCGTGCGTAGAAGGCATCCATGGCAGGACGTGTGAACTCCAATCCCTGATCGTAGGCGAAACCATGCTGTCCGCGTGCCTTGATGAACTCCACCTTGTTGCCTACCTTGTGCATCTTCTTGACGAAGTCCTCGGTGAGGTTTGGTCTTACAACAGGATCCTCGCTGCCCTGCAGTATGAGCATAGGCGCAGTGTCCTTCTTGATATAACCGATAGGCCACCACTCGGAATGGTCGTTCCAAGGGCTGTGAGGATTGCCGATCTCTGTTGGAGGCGCACCACCAACGGCACATGTCACAAGACCCTTCACACCGAGCATCAGCGATAGATGACCTCCTGCAGAGTGACCGAAGCTGCCTATGCGGTTAGCATCAACGCCATACTCCTTGGCGTGTGTCTTGATCCATGCCACGGAACTCTCCACGTCCTCGATGCAGTTCTGTAGCTCTGAGGCGTTGTTGCTCTGTGGGGTAGGGAAGGATGATATGAGGCGATAGTTTACTGAGAATGTGACGTAGCCCTTCATGGCGTAGTCAACGAGGAGGTTCGTATAGACGGCATCGCGCTTGTCGCCGGCTCCCCATCCGCCACCATGTACTATAACGATTGCCGGGCGTAGTTCCTTGCTGTCGGAAACGGGTTGAGCCACATCGAGTACGCAAGCCTTGTGCTCGTTGTACTGTATGTTCTGCGTCACGATGATCTTCTCCTGTGCGAAGGTGCAGAGCGAGAAGAGTAATGCTGTTAGGATTGCTGATAGCTTCATATATAAAAATAGATTGATAGTTGCGAATAGTATGATTTTAATTAGATGTATAAAAAATAATATGGTTTGGTTAGTAAGAATATTTTTTTCCCTTTGCAAAAGTACAAAATTTTTCTTGAATATGCAAATAATCCGTTTTTTTCTTTTATAAATAAGGTGTTTTGTTAAACTATTTTGGGCGTATATGCGTCTAAAAATGAAACAAAAAAATGACGAAAACAACAATAACAATAATACAGACTATGAAAAAAACTATTTGTATCGCACTCCTTTTTGTGCTTTGTATGCTTACTGCCATGGCAGCAGATGCCGGCGCAGAGAGTCATGGAACCGTTGCTTTTCCTGGTGCTGAGGGATTCGGAATGTACACCTCTGGCGGCAGGGGCGGTAAGGTATATCATGTTACTACGCTTGAGGACAGCGACAAGAAGGGCACACTGCGCTGGGCTGTAAACCAGAAGGGTGCGAGGACTATCGTCTTCGATGTGTCGGGAACGATATTCCTGAAGAAACGTCTTCGCGTGGAGGAACCAGATCTCACCATTGCCGGCCAGACAGCACCGGGCGATGGCATCTGTGTTGCCGATATGCCTTTTACCATTGATGCCTCGAACGTCATCGTGAGGTATATGCGTTTCAGGCTTGGCAACGACAAGGTCAGCAAGCATGAGGGCGACGGACTTGGCGGTTCTAAGGCTGCGAACATCATTGTAGATCACTGCTCCGTATCGTGGAGTGTCGATGAGTGCCTCTCCATCTATGGCAACAAGAACTCTACGGTGCAGTGGTGTATCGTTGACCAGAGCCTCGTCAATGCCGGTCATTCGAAGGGCCCTCATGGATATGGTGGCAACTGGGGCGGTTCGGGTGCAAGCTTCCACCATAACCTCATAGCACATTGCGTCAGTCGCGTGCCACGTCTGGGACCATCGCCAGTTACGCAGGAGGACGAACGCGTGGATTTGAGAAACAACGTGTTCTACAACTGGGCTGGCGGTGGCTGCTATGGTGGCGAAGGCATGGACGTCAACATTATCAACAACTACTACAAGCCAGGCCCTGCTACAGACCAGATGCCTATGAACGTACGCATCCGCATTGCGAAACCGAACATCCGCACGACGCAATACTGCCATAGGGAGGTGATGCCTGACGGTAGCGTGAAGGGCAATGTGTGGAAAAAGATGTGGCATGTATGGGGACATTTCTATCTTGAGGGAAACGTCAATGCCGACTATGCCGAGGTGGCAAAGGACAACTGGAATGCTCCGTTCCTCGATCAGATTGTCAGTGAGGAGAACGATGGCACGTTTACTTCCGTAACCCGTGATACCATCTGCCTGAAGAAGCCTATCTACGTGCCTTATACCACCACGCAGACAGCAGAGGAGGCATACGAACTCGTGCTCCAGAATGCTGGTGCCTCGCTGCATCGTGACTCCCACGACCAGATGATTATCAGCGATGTACGAAACCGTCAGGCATCATTCTCTGGAACAACGCTTCCCGGACATATCGACACTCCTTACGACAACAAGCCTGCAGGTGCACCAAAGGGCTGGTCGCCATGGCCGGAGCTTAAGAGTAGCAAGGCACAGAAGGACTCTGACGGCGACGGTATGCCAGACGAATGGGAGATGCAGCATGGCCTTAATCCGCACGATGCTAAGGACGGCACCATCGTTTCCCTCGATAAGGAATACACGAATCTTGAGGTCTATCTTAACGCCCTCGTGAAGTAACTAAATAACAATAATCAGAAAAGCAAATGACAAAGATAGTATTTTTCGACATCGACGGCACGCTCGTCTCCTTTAAGTCACACACCATTCCGCAGAGCGCCCTCGATGCCATCAAGGCAGTGAGGAGCAAGGGCGTGAAGGTGTGGATAGCAACAGGACGCCCTATGCCGTTCATCAATAATCTCGGCGATTTGGAGTATGACGGACTGATTACTGCCACCGGAGCACATTGCCAGACGAGGGATGGCGAAGTGATATTCTCGCAGCCGGTAGATAAGGCAGACATCCGCCGCATGATAGCCCACCAGCACTCTACGGGCATGGCGGTGGCGTATGCTGGCAACAGCCGTGCTATAATGACGGCTCCGCAAGGGCTGACGTCAGAGGTCGGCGAGGTGTTCTCGCTTCTCGACATCGGCGTTCCGGAGCTTCATGCACCTGAGGAGGCACTCGACTTCGACGTTATGGAGGTGATAGCATTCTTCCGTGCCGAAGATACTCCGTACATGATGGAGAATGTATTGAAGAACTGCAGTGAGGCGCGCTGGCATCCTGACTTCGTTGATTGCGTCACCAAGGGCAGCAACAAGGCTTCAGCCATCGACAAGATAATAGCCCACTATGGCATAGACCTCTCCGAGACCATGGCGTTCGGTGATGGTGGCAACGATATCCCGATGCTGCGCCATGCAGGTATTGGCGTGGCTATGGGCAATGCCTCCGATGAGGTTAAGCAGTGCGCAGACATTATCACCACATCCGTTGATGAGGATGGCATTGCCAACATACTGAAAACACTGTAAACCTTTATGAGAAAATATGGGAAAGTCTGAAAGAAATATTAACCCAACTTTTACGTTTTTGTAGCAATATGTCACGTAGGCCTATCGGTAGTTAAATATCGTTAATGTTTTTATGGTTTCCCAGTTGTTTATTCTGTATTTTAAAAAATAGTAGTAATTTTGCACCATTTCAAAGTGATATTCATGCGAATAATAATACATACGCTCTTAATGCTGATTGCTGTAATGCCATACTATGTTGCAGCACAGAACATCAAGGGTAGTGTATATGACGGCGCCAATGCGGCTTGTACGGTAGCTGGCGATGCGCATGTCTATGTCACCAAGGGCTTGATAGCTAAGAACTCCGATGGTAACCATTAAAATATGAATCAGACAATAGAGAATATCATTTCGCGCCGTAGCGTGAAGAAATATACCGATCAGCAGGTTCCACTCGAACTCGTGGAGCAGGTAGTAAAGGCTGGCACATACGCTCCCTCCGGCATGAACAGACAGGCAGGAAAGATTATCGCCGTGATGAACAAGGAGATGCGCGACCGCCTGAGTCGCATAAACCTCGACATCATCATGGGCAGGAACCTGAACCCTACATCGGGACATAGCGACCCTTTCTATGGCGCACCTGTAGTGTTGGTAGTGCTGGCAAAGAAAGAGGTGGGCACGCACGTCTATGACGGCACGCTCGTTATGGAGAACATGATGATAGCAGCTCAGAGCCTCGGACTTGGCTCATGCTGGATTCATCGTGCGAAAGAGACTTTCGAGTCGGAGGAGGGAAAGCAGATCCTCGCAGAACTCGGCATCGAGGATGAATACGTCGGCATTGGCAACTGCATACTCGGATATGCTGCACCTGACGCCTTGAAGCCTCAGGCACCACGAAAGGAGGACTTTGTAATTTGGGTAAAATGATGAACGGTATTATTTCTTTTCGCAACGCCACCGTTGACGATGCCCTTTTCATATCGAGAGGTTTCCATACGGCTATGCTCCTTGATGGTGCTACGGAAGAGAAGATATCCTGCTTTGCACAGAATATCTGCGTTCGTGAGGATGTGTTGTATTCGTGGCGCAACACCATAATTGCAGAGGTTGACGGCAAGCGTGCTGGAATGCTGACGGCATACGACGGCAGAAACTATCACGACATGCGAGTGCGAACCATGGCTCTTGTAAAGCAACATCTGGGAGTGGAGTTCCCCGGCATGGAGGATGAGACTGTTCCTGGCGAATATTATCTTGACAGCCTTGCCGTGTTGCCGGAATACCGAGGTCGGGGCATTGGCAGGAAACTGCTGCAGCAAGGTATCGAGAAGGGTAATGCCCTTTGCCTTGACGTTACACTGGTCGTTGATCCGGTCAACCCCAAGGCAAGGAAACTCTACACCTCGCTCGGCTTCAGTCACTCTGGAACGCTCTTCCTCTTCGGTCACGATTACGAGAAGATGACCTATACGAAGAATAACCCTTAACCGTTCGCTCAGCGGCCTTGCCGTTGCTTTTACCAAGCGAAGCGACTAAAAGAACCCTTAACCGTTAACCCTTAACCCTTAACCCTTAACCCTTACCCACCACCATAAAATATAATAGCCGTCAACGTCATAACCTTCTTTGTCTATGGCACTGATAAGCTCAAGGAACAGTATATTTGCATTAGGAAAGAAAAAAACTCAACAATGGTGTTTTGAAAAAATAAGTGACTGATGAAAAGACTATTTTACATACTGCTGACACTCGTGGTGTTGACCTTTGCGGCTTCGGAATTCTTCATACAGTACGCCCTGAAGCCGCGGTTGAAGAACATGCCTGCACCAGAGTGGATTGACTCCGTGAAAGCGTGTGGGGCGCTGAAGGATACGTTCATCATTAGCGATGACTCCGGCGACAGCATACACGCCTGGTATCTGCGTGCCGACTCTGCGACAAATAAGGTCGCGGTGCTGGTGCATGGATATACCGACAATGCCTTCATGATGGGGGCGTATGCCGAGATCTATGACAGGCACCTGCATTACAACATCCTGCTGCCGGACCTTCATTACCACGGTCTGTCGAAGGGTGACTACGTGCAGATGGGGTGGAGGGACAGGCTCGACGTTATGCAGTGGTGTGCCCTTGCCGATTCACTCTTTGGTGGCAACACAAGGCAGGTGCTGCATGGAGTCTCAATGGGTGCTGCCACCATCATGAGTGTGAGTGGTGAGACGCTGCCGCCTTACATCTGCTGCTTCGTGGAAGACTGTGGCTACACATCCGTTTGGGATGAGTTCGCCAATGAACTCAGCAACCAGTTCGGCCTGCCTCCGTTCCCCCTGCTCTATACTACAAGCTGGCTGAACAAAATACAGAACGGATGGTCATTCTCCGAGGCGTCACCTCTTGCGCAGGTAGCCAAATGCAGGCGGCCGATGCTTTTCATTCATGGTGGCAATGATGACTTCGTAAAGACATCCATGGTACATCAGCTTTATGCCGTGAAGCCTGCTCCTAAGCAGAAGCAGATCTTCAGAGGCTCTGCGCATGCAAGGTCATATAGAAACAATAAGGAACGTTACACCCGGTTGGTGACAACATTCGTAAGGAAATATAGCAGATAAAAGATGAAATTTCTGTAATCAATGCATTCATACTGCAACGTGCGAAGCAAAATCGTGATGCAAAGTGCGAAGCAAAATCGTGATGCAAAGTTCTTGCTTGAGGCAAGCGTCTCCTACGTCGCCGAGCGACTCATATTATTTGTATTATAGCATACCTAAATCGTGGACATGATAACCAATTAGTAGGATTATTTGATTTCTTTTAGTTAAAAATGTATATAAATCACGTATTTTGACCTCAATACTAATGATAAATGAAGAAAAATGATTACCTTTGCAGCCAAAGGCTGCGAATGACAAAATGCAACACTCACTCAAAAGAATAAAATAATAGGACAATGCCACAGATAAGTGATTTTACGGAATATTAATTTGGTTGAATTATAATGACCACATGCCACCTCATTTCCATGCGTGGTATGATGAATACCGTATCATAGTGAGTATTAAAGACAGCGTGGTAAAAGGAGAAATGCCAGGTCGAGCTTTACGAATGATCCTTGAATGGCTTGACTTGCATGAACGAGATAACGATTGAAATAACATAAAGTCAAACAAATCAAATTCAAACATAACCGCCAAGGCTGGAGCTGCGGCAAAACAAAACAGAAAGTACTGAAATAATTACATATTCGCTCGGCATCGCGTCAGCGTGACGCTTTGCTTGGCAAAGGAACATATAACGCGCATTGACTATTATTTGCGTTCGTCTGAATTCGTCTGGAAAACTTAATCGGAATAAGAACACAAAAAATAGTAGTTAGGCAACTTCCTTTGGGAGAAGTGTGCCTTATCATCCTATTTAAGAGGTCAATGTTCATGCTTAAGGGCATGGACATTTCTTATAGGATGATGAGGTTCCATTTTCCAGACGAAGCCTCGACGAACGCATAAGAAGGTTCATGCCCTGAGTATTCTTATATTCTGTATAGTACTGATAATCAGCACAGAAAGAAGTCTTGCCAGTTTGTATGTTCCCAAATGTTTCCAGTAGATTTGTAAATGGGAAACATCGTGAATTTTGTGTATGGGAACACCTCAAAAACATAGAAAAACCCGAAACACTTCCATTAACATCTGTTAACGTCGAATTAACATATTGTTAACATATTGTTTTAGATGACAAAATTAGTCTTGGGGAGTTCCCATAAACAGAAATTCTATATTGCATTCTCTCTGTTTTGATTCAAACGTAAAAAATCACAATTCAATGGAGAAATACGACGGATAGCGATTTGCTATGCCATTTGCACAAAAAACTGGGTGTTGTTTTGTCACAGTGGTTTAACCATATTGCTGGAATGACAATGTGGTTTTCTAACCTGTACCCTATTGGAAGTGACTGTTTAACAACTGTCGCATTTTGCGATGGTGGTATGGATGCTTAGTTTTTTGAATACAAACGTTGGTGAGTGGTCAATATTACCTCTCATCATTACGAAAGAGATAGTTTGGCAGTTGCTCAGTGTCATCTTATGTCTCTAATTGTCATGTTTATGCTGCAAACTTGGTCATTTTATTGAAAATGATTGCTTTGAAAACGGTTTTATTCATGTTTTATCGTTTATATCATAAAATTTTGATACCTTTGCATCAAATTATAACAAATTATAGCAGTATGGCAAAT
>CAMADY010000077.1 GCA_945831805.1 uncultured Prevotellaceae bacterium | reverse complement strand
AGGCTTGAACTCATAATAAGAAGTACCTCCATTGTATTTTATTTCATGGTTTGTGTTCTCAAACAACTCCTTCCAATCTTCGATTGAAGGAATTCTCCAACTTCCACCCAAAATAACATGTGCTGCATCGTCCATGAGTTCGAGTTCATTAAATGCATCAATGTATTTAGAATATCCTGGATTTGCAAAGTATGGTGCGTCAGCTTCTTTTAATTCATCATTTGTGTGTGGCGAAGTAGAAGCCCACATAAAATAATCTCCCAAACCAATCTCATTTGCCGTAGAACCTATATTCCACATTGCCCACACACGCCCACTAGGCAAGCCTAAACTTACATAACCTGTTCCATTCGAATGAAAGAATAGATTATTTGCATTAGGCAATGATTTTAAGTTACCTGTTGTACCTCTAAGCCATGAGCTACGCCATGGATCACTACCAATACAAAATTCTACAGTGTGCTTACCAGTAGATACACTTGCAGGCATCTCAATACTCTTGTAGATAATCTCAGCACCACTGCCGCTACCACTTGCACTGCCGCTTGCACTCTCATCTACATTCAAGATAAGGTTATCAATATCATAGAGTTGCCCATCGAGATAAAGAGCTTCCAAGTTGTCATAAATTCCACCGCGACTAAGAAGTCTGTTGTCGGATGTAAAGTTATATTCTACAACCACACCACCATGAGGTGTTGTTGGACCGCTTGGTACTGACGAACCTCCGAGGTCTACGAACGCAGCAGAGCCCTGCTCGTGAGCCGTGAACTCACCGCCTTCCTTGCAGTAGCCGATAATGGGCTTGCTACCTTCCTTGATGAGCGATACATGCGGACGGATGAGACCATCCATTTCGCTCTTAAATGCATCCATAGAAGGATGAATAGAAAGATGTTTCATAATAATTTCAATAAATAATTTAAAAACCATTGAAGAAAGTAAAGTGAAGAGTAAGCACGAGCTGTACTTTTCACCTTTCACTTTTACTTAGACGAAGCGATAACCTCTTCAATTTTATCCAGACGAGACTCGATGCTTTCCAGTCGCGTGTTAAGGTCGTTGAGTGCCGCGGCAGTTACCTCTTCGTTTTCTTCGACATGGCTGACACGGGAGAGAACCCACGCCCGAATCTGCGTTACAACACGTGTGAGGTCAGCCAATGATACGATAGTATTCTTTGTGTCAGCCATAATCAATAGGGGTTAAAGGATTAAGCCTCAAGAACTGGTTCTGACTCAGCAACAGCGAAGATGTTAGCCAAAGTTGTTACCTGCTCCTCGCTAGCCATGTTAACACTTACCCCAATAATAGGTGCGCCTACGGTACCACCTATAGTTGCAGTAACAGGACCGCTGGTATTAGTAGAGTTTACAGTTGTGTCCTTGAGGGTATTTACCTTGGTGGTAGCATCTTCAGCAGCAGTATTGATAGCCTCCTGCATAGCAGCATTCACCTGTGACTCTACAGAATCCTCGCCAGTGAACTTAGCCTCCAGAGCCTCGATGCGGGTGTTGTGATCAGTCAGTGAAACAGAGGTTGTCTGCTCATTTTCTTCGATGATAGCGTTGATGTCAGACTCTGCCTGAGTTGCACGAGCAACCTCGTCAGCGATGAGCTTGTAGAGACCTGAAGCTTCGGCCTCGCCGTCAGCCTTGTTGCCAATCTGTTCAAGAGCGCTTGCGATGTCATTAGCCATCTTAGCTGCACCAGTGGTGTCGCTCATGATCCAGTCGGCAATCTCCTTGAGAGTGTCAAAGTTTGCGTCTGCATCAGCCACAATCTTTGCAACCTCCTCAGCCGAGATAACGCGTACAGACTTTGCATCGTCACCAGCAACTGAACCAATCAGTGTATTAACCTTAGCTGCCACTGCACTGGTATCACCACCAGCCTTTGCTACTTCGGCGTCAATGTATGCCTTGACACCGTTAAGGATGACCTCCAGATCGGCATGCGACAGGAGAGTCGAAGTAAGTTTTGCTTCTGCCATAATAGTAGAATGTTAATAGATTAGATATAAAATGAAAATTGAGTTTATTCCGTTGGAGTCTTCTTTCCGAAGACACTGTTGATGAGATCACTCGCTGCATCCTCACCGATGCCCTGCTCCTGTCTCTCATTGAGTTCAGTGTTGGCATCTATCTGATGCTGCTGTGCATCGTTGTCATCGGCATTCTTTTCAATCTGCTGCTGTTGCAGCTCGTTCAGTGCAATCTGTTCCGCCATCTGCGCCTTGAGATTTGCAATGTCAACAGAGTAGTCTACAGTTGAAGAACCTCCACTGCCACCACTGCCACTGCCTCCATCAAACGTAGCATAGGCAACGCTTACAGGCTTACGCTCACATGACAAGATGAGAGTCATGGTGCTTGGAAAGTCAAGGCGTGCCGTGGCGCGTCGTCCGAATACCGACTTCTGGTGAGTAGGAGTCTGACCTGACATCATGCCAAGCACGTTAAGGCAATCATACTCACTGCTGGCGTGCTCCACCTGCAGCAATCCACTGAACCCAGTTATTTCTGCCTGCCACTTGCCGTCTTCCTGTCGGACAAACTTGTCAGTTATAACCATAATAGCCATAGCCGTAATTTTTAGATGTTAATGATTTGATAAACGAATGGACTGCGATTGGCTGTTCATTCTTTTACAGCACAAAGTTAAGTCTCGTAGTGGGAATGTGCAGTGACACTATTTGGTGTGCGTCTGCACATTTATTTCACGCCTTGCCTTCCAGTTTCTCGATACGCGAGTTTAAGTCTGTCAGTGCCTCTGCATGAGCACGCTCATTGTCTGCAATAGTCTTCTTTAGGAATGCCTGTACTGCACGCATAGAGAATGGGCGCTTCTCAGGGTCACGCTCATCGCGTCCCCAATCCTCGTCGAGGGATAGAATTTCATTAGGAGATACCATAATAATTATATTAAGAGAATAATGATAGGGCTATGATTTCCAAGGCTCGTCATTGTTCCATGATGCATCGTTGTTCCAACCGCTGCGTTGAGCCTGGCTTTCGTCAAAGTTAAAGCATACCTCCTCAAAAGAGATAGTTATCTGTGGAACTACGCTGACACTTACCGCCGGGTGAAGGTTCTCATCCTTGAAGGTAAGCGATGGAGCCAGACTCTTTCTCTCTTTAAGCAGGGTAGGGGATGCTCCCATGCGGGAGACCCCAACCATATGCACAGGCTGCGATGTCAATGTGACAGATGTAGGCTGTGATGTTCTGCCGACGGATAGTTTATAGCAAGACATAGGGTTCTACTTAGTGATGTTAAGGACTGAAGACTGTACACTAATCTCCTTTACCTCCTTACCGGTATCAGGGTCAGTAAAAGCGATTGTGGTGCGCACATTGACTGAGCCTACTCCCAGCTGTGTGGTATCAAGAACATAATAGAACGAGTCTTCTTCACCCGTGATAGGAGTAAGGTCACTCTTTGCGAGTGTAATCTTCTGCTCTGGATTCTTGGTCATATAGATTTCCAGAGAAAATTCAAGGTCTCTATCAGCAATATGCTTGCCTCCCAAATTACCAAGAGTAATCTTTAGCTTTGGTTTTGAACCAGAAATAGATAAAATTGCCATAATGTTATTTTTGATTATACTTTAAGTTATAACTCTCGCTTTAGCTGCCTTGCAGTTCCGTCTCAAGAAACTGCAAGCACTTGCCTCTTCTGGCATTGTATGCAGGTTCTACGAAGACAGGGTCACGGTGCGGTCTCTTGGCGATGACGTCATAGAAGTTGTTGAGCTGATGGCGGTAACAGTCGTCACGAAGAGGACAGCAAACGCCGCTGCACATGTGTACGTTTTCGTTGAGTACAATCTTGTCGTTGATGCTTTTACTCATTGTGTGAAGTGTTGAGTTGTTCTTTTATTTTACTTATCTCTGCCTCAAGACGTTCATGAAGCGGACGCATGAGGTCTTCAAAAAAATCTTCAATACTACCAACATTACCCTGCATAAGCCACAGTTCATAGTTACTGAATCCGTTGCGAGGAATGGCAAGGTCAGTAGACACCTCTATGTCTGACGTGCTGACCCCTGTTTCTCCACGCGTGAGCGTAACAAAATCACGGAGAGTAGATGTAGATACCGAAGCTCCTTTACGTGATACGGTCAGGCGCAGCGAATAAGAGCCTACAGCAATCTGATGACGACCACAGAAGAGAATGTCAACGACATTACCACTGATGCTCCATGTCACAGGCATGTGCTGGCCTGAGGGGCTGATGAGCTCCAGCGTACACTGAGACTCACTGACTCTCTCAGGCTCTGCCATGCGCGTAAGCGTCCAGCGTACATGCATATCATTCCCTATAGGAAATCTTCTAACTACCATATAGCGTTATGCATTTTCGTTGGTTGTCTCCTCTTCTGCAGGAGCCTCTGGTGTCTTCTCTGTATTACAATCGCATCCACCAAGTTCTCCGGAATAATCAGGAACAGACTCCTCATAAGGAATCTCAGGTTCCCCTTCCTCCTTGTCAGTTGGACACTGGCATTCGGGTTTTGTAGGTGGACACTGACATCCTGGAATAGAAGCTATAGTATCCTCGATGGCTGTGATGCGTGGCTTCATCTGGCAGATCTGGCACTTGGCAGCAGCAAGCTCCTCCTGAAGCAATGCCACGGTAGCAGTCAAGGTAGACAGGTCCTCGGTTGCCTTTGTCAAGGTACGCTGGAGTTTCTCGTTGGTAAGACGGATAGACTCGAGCATTACAGCCTGATCACCGAGAGTGTTACTGTAGCCTGCGAGGGTGGTAGTGTGGCCATGCACTACAGGATTAATCTTTGCAATCTGCTCCTCGGTTTCGGTGATACGCTCCAGTTCTGCGCCTACTGCCTCCATAGCAGCATTGACGCATGCCTTCTGCGATGCATCAATCTCTGCAGGAGTAAGGTAGTCTACACCACGGATAGGCTTGATGAGATTCAGACCAACGATGCTCTCTGCTGGCGACGTGACATTGTCACTGATTCCCTCGGTCAGCTCGATGCCTGTAGGCTCTTCAAATACCTTATCCTCGAAACCATCCTCAAACGCATCATTAGGGATTGAGAAAGTGCGGATGACATTGACACGTCCTGGTGCCATGCCGTGGCTGGCATTGAAGGCAATCTGGTACTTTGTGTCACTGAGCTTCTTTACGTTCTGTCCCTGAGACACTCCGTCATACGAAGCCTCGTAGTACTCGTTGGGGTCAGTGGTGTAGTATCGGAATCGGAACGGTACGCCACTGAGATTCTTGTTCTTCAGTGTCACAATGGCACAGAAGTCAGATTTGAAATTCTCTTTCATATTGTGATGATTTTTTTTGATTTGTCTGACACAAAAGTACTTATATATAAATATGTGTGGTATGACAGCATATATGGACAGTCTCCCACTAAATTTTAATTTCCAACTTTAACTCTATCACTTAGATATAGAGTGACAGGTCAGCACACATATCATAAGTCTGCATATCATCGATGGTAAGCTGCACGCCGTACCATGTGTCTGCCATCTCGTTGAGAGATTCATACACAAAATCTTCTATACCGAGATTCATCATACACTGGTCACCACGAAGCACTGCAGTACGCAGGGAGTCAAGGTAAGGACACGATTCGAGGTTGAGTTGCGAGAGTGCATCCTCATTATCATTATCATCGGCATACTTGAAGAGGCGAATGAAGTTGACAAAGTCTACCATCACCTTCTTTGCTTCGCTCTTGGAGTCAAATGCCGAATAACCTTCATGTGTCTGTCCAGAGCGAACCATAAAGTAGAAAGAGTAGCGTGGATAGTCCTTACCTTCCTGTATGTTACCCTCCTGCTGAGACTCTACAATAACACAAGGGGTATACTCTGGGTCAATATGTTCCATGAACGAGGTCATGTTCATATATGAGTCACATATATAGAAGCGTCGGTTCAGACTGTCAGGTCCAGGTTCATGGTGCATAGGCTTATAAAGTTGAGCCCATTCCTCAGTAAAGTGTACGTAGTTGAATGTCATAAAGCATTTTTTTAACTTTTAATTTTTAACTCATAACTCTAAGAGTTCCACATCTGGCAGAAGTCGAGCAGCAGTGCAGAGGGAGCACCGGCAGGGTAGGTCTTGTCTTTTGTTCCACTGACTGTCGGAATGAAGCGTGGACGGCTACTGCGTGAACGCACCCATGTCCACAGCCACGGCCAGATGTTGTTGATCTGCTTGTACCACTGCTTGCCGTCCATGCTGGCATGATACTCATACTCTACAGGTGCAGGTGTGTTGAAGTCAAGCAGTACCTTCCATGTATAGATATTACGTCCACCGAAGAAACGTATGCCTGAGTATACACGCTGCCAGAGAGCGCAGTCAGCAATGAAGCGTTTCTCGTATCCATAGAACTCCGCCTCTTTCTGCATCCTCTTGCTACGGCTCTCGAGCATGATGCGAATGGCAAGGTGGTGCTCCGAGCAGTAGGACAGGAACTTATGGAGTTCCAAAGCCTCGTAACTGAACACTCCATGACGGAACTCTATAGAGTGATCTGGGTGGTACCAGATACGCACGTCATAGCCATCGACACCGCACTGCTCATGCAGCGAGCGGTAGTCGAGACTCTGACATTGTGCTGTCCAAGCCATGGGGCGAAGCCACCATTTCTTTGGCTGTAGATATGTAAAGGTATTATGAGCAATTATCATCGCACAAAATTTTAATTGTAACTTTAACTTATTAGTCCTCTACCACCTGTTGAGTCCTGGCATCAGAGTAGAGAACGTAGTGTACTCGTCATCGCCTCTTCCCTTGCAGCAGCAACCACCATGGCTTCCGCTTCCACTTGGCACGTTGTCAACGTGGTCTTCGTGACCCGGGTAGATATTGCATGATGAGCCCTTTCTCTCTGGAGTGTTCTGCATATCATCTTCCATATCTTCTACAGGTGGCCTGGACTCCACCATCTTCTTGATGTATGCCAGTGCCGTACTCATAGCAGAGTCTGCCGACTGTGCCAACTCAGTCTTGTCAGGAGAGATTGAGTATATGCCAGGTGAGGAAGAGAACGGCGTGGCGTTCTTGCTGGTAGCCTTGTTTGCCTGGTGGGCCTGCATATGGTATGACAACGCAATACGCAAAAGTTTCTTTGCCTTTCTCTCTTCGACGGTCAGTTGATGGGTGGGGTCAAGCAACACGTCCATAAGGTCCGGTGCTACCTCATTGACTCGCGGTGTGATATATGTATTCTGACAGTACAAGAGCAGTGGCTGAACTGCAAGGAATCGGGTAGGCTGATCGCAAGGGTAGAACTTCTTGAGGTCGCGAAGAGTAGGGAAGAGAGTATCTTCCTTCATAAAGAAACCATCGCTGTCCTTCCACAGGTCATACCACAGCGAATACACTCCACTATTATCTTCATCAGATGTCGGTCTGTTCTTAGCATCCTTCTCCAACTTATTGAGGATGTTGTCACATGCGTGCATGGAGTTCATCCAGAACTCCGAGCGCAGTTCCTTGAGGTGCTTATCATCGGCAGGATCATAATCGCCAGCCGAAGCCCGATTGGCGCCACCTCCGAGGTTCAGGCTCGTTGAGATAGTGTAAATCTTGTTTGAGAACATCCTGTTGACAAGTGCTGACTGTATGTCACGCAGCAGAGCTATCGTTGCAATGCATGCCGTATGGTCTGCGAAGAGTTTATTCTCACCGCATAACTCTGACATCATGATGTATGATGGGTTCTGTGCTTCATCAGAGAACTCGCATGCGGTGTTCACCTTGTCTGTTGTGATACCACCGAACTGCTTGACCATGGTGCGGTACTGGCTGTTCAGTCTGTGCATAAGAGATTCACCGAGCAGTGGTTCAAGAAGGGAGTCCTCTTCCTCTTCCACACTGCGAATCAGCCTCTGTGCGTCCTTTGCGTCCAGGCGTGCCGTTGGACACGCCTCCATAATTTCCTTTGCCTGAGTGATAAACATAATCTACCTGTTTTGACGCAAAGGTAGATACATAATTTATTATAATATAGGACACTATCAGCGTGTTCCGAATATGGAAACATAAATTGCTTATATATTCTTCGACATTTTTATCCAGGATTTACAGATAAAGGAATGCTCGATTAAGAATTTTATTGTAATTTTGCAATGGGTAAGATATGAGAAGATACATGTATGAATACATCTATAAATTTTCCAAACGAAGAAGATAGTAGAGAAAAAGAAATGGAGCGCATACTCAGCAGGAATCCTTTGCCAGAGGCTTGCCAGCAATGCTCCATCGATCCTGTGTGCGAATCCATCCTTGGTAGCCATCTCTGCGAACACAGAGACGCAAGGCAGGCGTACAAGGAAAAATTATGGCGAGAGATGCGAGAAGCCAACCTGATGTCTAACAATCGGAATTATGTTTAATAAATAACGATAAAGAATAGAGCGAGGTAACCACCCCCCCCCCCGCTCTCTTTCGTTCTACACCTTGAATATCTTAGCCGTTGAGACCATTCTTGATTCCGTTGCGTTTCTCAAAGCGTTTCTGCTTTGCCAGCTGTCGGCTAGCCTGTGATGAATCTACCGTTGCTCCGATGCCATCTGCAAGTGTCTGCTGAAGGAGTGCCAGCGTAGCGTTGAGCTGATTCATCTGTGACAGCTGTGATGAAGCGTTAACTCCGTTCATGCCGTCCATACCGTCTACCCCATCCATTCCATTCATACCGTCCATACTAGACATCTCTGGGTAGCGACCGTCAGCAAATGTAGGCATGCGGAAACCTCCGAGTGAGCCATGTCGCTGCAGTGTTGTAATGGTCTTGCTGATGCCGGCGTAGTTAAGACCGAGCATCTCTCCCATGTTCAGAGAACCTGTCCGGTGGAGTTGCAGAATAGCGTTTTCAAGCATTGGGTACTTGTTGTGCATGAGTGCCGTTGTATCTCCATCGATGACCATCTCCGGCTTAACCTCTGAGAAGATTCCGAAGTGTGTACCCTTACGGATTCCTGTCTTGTCAATCTCGCCTTCGAACTTAGCATCGTAACTGTTGCCGTCTGCTCCGTCCACGCTGTATGACTGTCCTGGCTGATAACCGTCTGCCATGGTCAGCATTCCTGCAGAGATTCTTCCCTTATCAAGTTCTCCATCCTCAAGATAACGTCCTGTTGCGTAGGTCAGCATACCGGTAGTAAGCTTGCCAGAACCTGCGCCTGTTGCCTGTGAAATCTGAGTCTTGGCTTTCTTGACCTTGCTGGTTGCAGCACCCATGGCAGCACCGATAAGAGCAGTAAGGATAGGCATTACGATTGCTGGCATCCACCAACCTTGCTTAGCTGAATCAGCAGTACCAGATACGATACCGAGCAGAGCGTTAGCACCAGCCTGAGCCAGACCTGCGGTCAACTGACCGAGAGCAGCACTACCGCTTGCCTCTGCCACCATGTTTCCGATTGCCATAGAGCCTTGTGCTCCAACCTCCTGTATGGCAGCCATACCTGCCTGCTTAGCAGTCTCAGAAGCCAGTTGCTTTTTGTCGGCTTGCTTTTTATTAGCTACTTCCGTTTGCTGAATCTTTACAGCCTGAGCCGTGGTTTCCTGGCGAGTCTGGATTGCCACCTGCTGTTCCGCAGTGGCAGCAGCCTTTCCTTCCTCTGATGTCTGATTTGCCAATTCGGCAAGACGCTGGTAGTAACGCTCCCATACGGCAAGCATCATGTCTGCCTTCAGCTGCTCAGCCTCTGCCTTCTCTGCGGGTGTAGCACCCTCTGCTTCGGCATTAGCCTGGATGTTAGCATAGTCCTGCCAATCGGTTTCAGACTGAATCTCATTCATCGATTGCTCCAAAACCTTCTCGTTCGCAATTTGAGACTTTTCATCAGTCTTCCACTGCTCAGAGTTAAGCATATCACGACCAAGGTTGTTGTAAGCATCTTGCTTGTTGTCTTCGGCAATCTCTGCACTTGTCTTGAGACGCTGACCTTCTGTCGCTCCTGCCCCACCGTTGGCGGTATTGTTGACAATAGTGGTAAGAAGTTCATTGGTCTTGTTCTGTGCATCCACTACCGGCTGCATCTCCACGTTAACCTTAGGCTGAGTGTCACGGAGTTCTGTCAGTCCCAGTCTTTCGATAGTGCTCTTATGAGGTGCTTCAACAGGAGTACTTGCAGCAGGCTGTGTAGATGATTTAGGCTTTTCAAACAACGACTTGTCGAACTTAAATCCTTTGCCTGTCTGTTCGTCGTATGCTCCATACTTCTTCTGCATCTCACTGCCAGCAGCAATAGCAGCCTGCTTTATGTCTTCAGCGGTCATCTGCTTACTGGCTACAACCTCATACTTGGCACGCTTGTCTTGATAATCTGCAGTATCCTTAGCCTTCTTCATTGCCCTCTGCGCCTCATTGGCAGCATCGGCATACTGCTTCATAATCTTAAGGTACTGAGCTTCGTACTCCTTAGAGTAGGCTTCATTCATCTGAGCCTCCTGTACGTTCCTTTTAGCATCCTTATACTCATGACTCTGCTCACCGTATGTTCCCTTAGCACGTTTCATATCATCAACCGCTTTCATGCGATTTACTTTTGTAACCCGTACCTGAGAATCCATTGCATTCTTGGTGGACTTTATCATAGCACTGCGCTCACTGCTATTCGCTTCAGTTCCCCATTTAGGTTGTGGCTTGTTCTCCGCACGCTGTTCCATTAGATTCATTACCCACTCAGAGAACTTCTGGATGCCTGCACTTGCAAAGGCATTGGCCATCTGCATACCAGTAGCAATACCAACTGCCTTCCATGCTTCAGGGTCTTTCAGTCCATCCTCAGCGGTAGAGAATGCGTCGAAGAAGATACTCTCCAGGTTTACCTGTCCGAATGCATCGGTCAGCATCTTGCCAAAATCGTGAGCCTTGACAACCAGTTCAACCTCCTGAGTAGCCGCAACTGGAGTTCCACCTTGGGGCTTTGACGGACGGATGAGAGGTTGGCGAAGTTGTGAGACTTCATGCATGATTTCTACTTCATTTGCCTTAAACACATCTATCAAATCCTGCAGACGGTCAGCAGTAATATTCATGTAAGTCATAAACTGCTGCTTCTCATCATCCGTAGCATTACCATCAAGGCTGGCAATTTTCATAAGCAGAGATTGCATTTTACTACTCATCTCTACCTCAATCTTACCACTGCCGTTAGGTTGAATCTTACCATTGGCTAGGTCGAGCAGACGCTTCTGCTGAGCTGAGGTCAGGATGGCTTCACCCTTCTTTGCAACCACAGGAACTTCATTCTGCTGAAGGCCAGGAAAGCCACCGGTATGAAATTTGGGAAGACCAGGTAATTGTGATTGTAATAAAACTTGTTCAACTATTTGCTCTATTACATCTAGTAGAGGTTTCTTTGGATGAAAATAGTACAAATTTGAGGTGTTGTTTTGTTCGAATTCATCCATTCCTATAGGTAGAATTTTAGGTCTGGGGGCAGTTACAATTTTTGAATCAGAACTTTTATATCCCGGCATATGTGTACTTACCATCATCCCTGATTCCTTGCTCCATCGTTCATCTGCCTCAGATTTCGAAGAGGGAAGTTCTGGATGTTTATCATAGATTTCTTTTTTTATAATAACTTTAATCCGTTTCAGTTCTTCTGGTGTAACGTCAGCTTTTCTACTTTGAGCAACGATTCCGTGAGAGACTACATTTTCTAATGGAATTTGATATTTAAGGATATACTTTCTTAAAAGTTCAACTAATGACTCAATTTGATCATTAGTAAGAGGCTCTTTTGATGTGTCGCCTTGCATCTCAATTCCAATTGCGTAATCATTTGCTGTTTGTCCTGACTTAAATTGTGAATCATGTAATCCGTAACCACCCCACTTGGATGGTCCTGCATGAAAAGTCACCTGTTCAGGGTTTGCTACAATGAATCGATGACCATTTTTATCGATATATGCATGAGCAGATCTATCACCTCCCCCTGTAAATGTATTACGAACGGATTGTGTAGTATAATCCCCAGTATGATGAATAACAATAACACGCGCGGAGTTCTCTAATGGGTGACCTGCCTTATACGTACGGCTTGACTCATTTCTTACATTTCCGTTTTGCCATTTTTCTTCTGGATAATTATAGTTATTTTCACAATTCTTTATACTATACAACCATTCAAGTATATTATTAAAGCGTTGTACCAAGGTATTAATATCCTCTCCTGTCAGATATGGAAACTTACCTGTATTGCTAAACATAATAGTCTCTAATTGTCGTATAGTAAACAATCCATCTATGGAATTAAACGCGATTTTACCATTTGAAAAATCAATAAATGTTCTTAGTTGGTATGGGGTAAGAATAACTACACCCTTCAATGCTACAACTGGAATTTCCTCTTGCCTTAGACCTGGGTAACCACCAATATGAAA
>CAMADY010000076.1 GCA_945831805.1 uncultured Prevotellaceae bacterium | reverse complement strand
AGCGACTGAAAGAACAAATATAAACAATAACGAACAAATATCAACAAACTTTTTCAGTAAACACCAAACTTTATATTTTTGTTTCCATGTAAGCAACATTTCTCCCTGAATCTTTTGCGGATTGATTTTTTATTTGTAACTTTGCACTCGCAAAGTGCTTCGCACCGTGCAATGAGAAAAATTGAAACGATATAGATATGAAATCATTACAAGAACTTGTGAGGCCTAATATATGGTCTCTTGCTCCATATAGCAGTGCCCGAAACGAATATAGCGGACACGTGGCACATGTGTTCCTCGATGCCAACGAGAATCCTTTCAACCAGCCTTACAACCGCTATCCGGACCCTCTGCAGGAGGAGGTGAAGGCGCAGATAGAGAAGGTGAAGGGCGTTCCTGCGGAGTGCATCTTCCTCGGTAACGGCTCCGATGAGGCTATCGACCTCGTCTATCGCTGCTTCTGCGAACCAAAGAAGGAGAATGTGGTGGCTATCTGTCCTACCTACGGCATGTATGAGGTTTGTGCTGACATCAACGATGTGGAGTATCGCAACGTGATGCTCGACGAGAACTTCCAGATTACTGCCGAGAAGATACTGGAGGCTACGGACGCAAATACGAAGGCGATATGGATTTGTTCGCCGAACAATCCTACGGGCAACAATATCAACAGGGATGAGATTATCAAGGTGATAGAGAGCTTCGAGGGCTTCGTCATCGTTGATGAGGCATATATAGACTTCTCTTCAGAGCCTTCCTTCTCGCGTGTGTTCCAGAACATGCAGGGCAAGGTTTCGAACCTTATTGTGCTGCAGACGATGAGTAAGGCGTGGGGCTCTGCTGCCATACGTCTCGGCATGGCGTTTGCGAGCAAGGAGGTTATAGATATATTTAATAAGGTGAAATATCCTTACAACGTGAACCAGCTGACGCAGGAGCAGGCACTGAAGCGTCTCAATGACAGCTACGGTGTGGAGCAGTGGGTCAATATCCTGTTGCAGGAGCGTGGCAGAATGCTCAGGGCGTTCGCCGAACTGCCTGTCTGCGAGAAGGTATATCCTACGGATGCGAACTTCTTCCTTGCCAGGGTTACGGATGCTACGGGCATCTATAACTACCTCGTTGAGAAGGGTATCATCGTCCGCAACCGCCATCGTATTGCCCTCTGCCAGAACTGTCTGCGCGTTACCATCGGTACGAAGGACGAGAACAACGAACTCCTCGGAGCGCTGAGGCAGCTGTAAGAGGAAACCTTCGGTACGAAAACGAAAACGAAGACGAAAACGAAACGGCTGAAGCCTACGAAAACGAAGACGAAGACGAAGCGGATGCGCTACGAAAACAAAAAAACTGTTCGATGATTGTCGAACAGTTTTTTTTGATGTATAAGGAGTAAAAAAGACTTAGAACGAAATCTTCTCGCCCTTCTTCTGACGGTCGTAGAAGTCGGCGGTGGCGGTGAAGAAGACGTCGCCGCTTGAGTTGAGGGCTGTCTCTACAGAGTCCTGGATTACGCCGATGATGAATCCTACGGCAACAACCTGCATTGAGATGTCCTGGGAGATGCCGAAGAGTGAGCATGCCATAGGGATGAGGAGGAGCGAACCGCCCGCAACGCCCGATGCTCCGCATGCTGCGAATGTAGCGAGGATAGAGAGAACGAGTGCACTGCCGAGGCTCACGTCAACGCCCATGGTGCTACATGTGGCGAGCGTCATTACGGTAATCGTCACCGCAGCGCCGTCCATGTTGATGGTGCAGCCGAGTGGGATGGATACAGAGTAGAAGTCCTTGCTGAGGCCCAGACGGTCACAGAGAGACATGTTCACCGGAAGGTTTGCAGCGGAGGAGCGTGTGAAGAACGCACTTACGGCACTGTCCTTCAGACACTTCCACAGCAGTGGGTATGAGTTGCGGCGGAGCATAAGGCAGGAGATGATAGGGTTGATGATGAGCGATGTGGTGAGCATACATCCAACGAGTAGCATCACGAGCTTGCCGTAGGTGGTGAAGATCTCAAGACCGCTCTCGCTGACGGACGCATAGACGAGGCCCATGATACCGAATGGTGCGCAGTGGATAATCCAGTGAACGACGAGCGTGACGCTGTTTGCCAGCTCGTTGATGACGGAGAGGGTAGCGTCGGAAGCCTTCTGCTTCAGTGCGAGACCTACGATGATAGCCCAGAAGAGGATGCTGAGGTAGGTAGCGCTGCTGACGGCACTGACAGGGTTGCTCATGAGGTCACCGGCAAGGGCGAGGAATACATCGCCGAGCTCACTTGGCGCTGCCTCGGAGACGTCTGAACTTGGAAGGATGAGGCTGATAGGGAAGATGCGTGAGGCGAATACCGCCACGACGGCAGCTATCAGCGTACTAGACATGTAGAGGATGATGACGGTGCGGAAACGCTTGCCGAGACCGCCGCCGGCCTTTGCTATCGATGACATCACGAGGAGTGCCACAAGGACAGGAGCCATAGCCTTCAGCGCACCGACGAAGAGCTTTCCGAGAATGGTGATGAAGGTAAGGTCTGAAACGGTGAGGCCAAGCACGGCACCGATGATGAGGCCGATGAGGATGCGCAGCATGAGATTAACGTCTCTGTACGCCTTGATACATTTTGTGAGGAAATTCATAAGAAATGATTTATCTGTGAATAACGGTTTTAAAAGATGTTCATTATGTTCTTCCCTGACTGAGCAGTGCGTGTCTGCAAAGCAGGCGCACGGTCAGCGAAGGAAGTAACTGTA
Organism: uncultured Prevotellaceae bacterium; assembly: GCA_945831805.1. Taxonomy (GTDB): domain Bacteria; phylum Bacteroidota; class Bacteroidia; order Bacteroidales; family Bacteroidaceae; genus Prevotella. The sequence continues at coordinate 9,770 of CAMADY010000076.1, read as the reverse complement.
CATTACTTTCCCAGACGAACGCCGATCTTCATGCCGTCAGCCTGCTTGAGGAGCGAAACGACTGAAGCAAGCTGTGACACGTTGTTGCCGAGATTCTCCATAAAGGTCTTCAGCTTTGTGGCATCCATTACGATTACGAGTGTGCCGTTGTCGAGCTGTGGCGTAACCTTGCAAGGATTCTTCTTGCCCTTGAAGGTGAGCGATACCTCATTGCCCTCGATGGTGTAGGTGCCGGAGGCAATCTTCTTGCCGCTGCGTGTTACGCTGAACGTCTTGTCTGACTCGAAGGCCATTGCCATCTTACCCTTTGTGATGCCTACCTTTGAGAGGTAAGTCTGGAGCTTGTTCTCCACTGCTGCAGAGCCGAGAGAGCCGGCAGCACTCTTCAATGCGTTGCTTGAGGTGAACATTACTGCAGGCTTCTGGTAGGTCCATGTGCCTACAATCTGTGAAGAGGTAGGAACGAGCTTGGAGCTGATGACGTTGGCAATTGATGCGATGGTGCTGCTGGAATTGCCTGATGCCTTGCTGGCGGCAGCACCTGCCACCTCCTTTGCCTTGTTGAGTAACTTGTCAAGCTGCGCATTAGCCACGTTTACGGAGAGCATAGCGCAAATGATGACTGCAAAAAACTTTTTCATTTCTGATTATTTTTGAATGGTTTTACTTGCTTGTATCAAGGACTCTACGAAATTTGTCAATTTCACGAAGTCTTCGTGCGAGAGTTGTTCCGGTCGTTTAGTGAAGTCTATGCCCGATGCCTCGTGTTCTGCAGCATTGAAGTCCGGCAGAATCTGCTTCAGGCTAACCCTCAGCATCTTGCGGCGCTGGTTGAAGACCGCCTTCACGATGCGCTTGAAGAGCTGCCAGTCGCAACCGATGTCCGTGCGCTCATTGCGCGTCATGCGGATAACGGCGGACTTTACCTTTGGAGGTGGGTTGAAGACGTGCTCATCGACGGTGAAGAGATACTCCGTATCGTACCACGCCTGTATGAGGACCGATAGGATGCCGTAGGTCTTGTTGCCCGGTTCGGCTGCAATGCGGAGAGCCACCTCGCGCTGTATCATGCCCGTACAGCAAGGGATGAGGTCCTTGTTGTCGAGCATCTTGAAGAAGATCTGTGATGAGATGTCGTAGGGGTAGTTGCCCGTCAGCACGAACTGTCTGCCTTCGAAGATGTCGTTGAGATCCATGCGCAGGAAGTCGTCGCCGATGATGCCGCCCTGAAGCTTCGGGAAAGCCTCCTGGAGGTATGCCACGGACTCCTTGTCGATCTCCACGCACTTGAACTCACGGTCCTTCGGATAGAGATACTGCGTCATCACACCCATGCCCGGACCTATCTCCAGAACCGGAATGTCGGGACATGCATCGACGGTGTCGGCAATGCTTCGTGCTATGGCAAGGTCAGTAAGGAAGTGCTGACCGAGATTTTTCTTTGGACGTACCTGTTTCATTTGTTTTCAGTTAAAAATACACCCACGCACCATATAAATATATGTATGTGAATGGCAAATGTGAATGCAAAGTTAATCATTTATTTGCAGAAATCTTCATTTTTTACAAAAAAAACATCAGAAAGTTTGGTTAATTCGCCAAAAATCAGTAAATTTGCCACGATTTTCCATAATCAATCAACATTTTCAGGCTTTAACAATAATTAATAAGCCACTGTCTAAGAGTCTATGGATATGAATCGTCGCATCCGGAAGGTTATCAACATCACTCTGTCTATCGTGCTAGGCGGAGCGATACTCTATTGGATGTACCGCGGATTCGATTTCGACTCTGTTAAGGATGTCTTGTTGAACGAGATGAGCTGGTGGTGGATGATTGCGTCGTTTCCCTTCGGAATACTCGCTCAGATGTTCCGCGGATGGCGCTGGAAGCAGACGCTGGAACCTCTCGGTGAACATCCTCGCACGACGACTTGCCTCAATGCCATCTTCCTTTCGTATGCCGCTTCGCTCGTGGTACCGAGAATAGGCGAGTTTACACGCTGCGGAGTACTTGCTAAGAAGGAAGGAACATCATTCCCGAAGGCTCTCGGAACAGTCGTTACGGAACGTGCCGTCGATTCTGTTTTGATACTGATAATCACTGCGATAGTGCTGCTGATGCAGTTGCCGGTATTCCTTTCGTTCTTCTCAAAAACGGGAACGAAATTCGATGCGATGAAGGACTTCCTCGGAATGTTTACGATGACGGGGTATATAGTGACCGGAATATGCGGTGCCGCAACGCTGACAAGTCTCTATCTCGTGCGCAAGCGACTGGTGTTCTACCACAAGGTGAAGGCGACTCTGCTGGGTATTCTTGATGGCATAATGTCATTGAAGAGCGTCAGAAACGTTCCGCTGTTCATGTTCTACAGCATTGCCATCTGGGCTTCGTACTTCCTGCACTATTACCTCACATTCTTCTGTTTTGAGGAAACATCAGGACTAGGCATCACCTGTGCCATGGTGACGTTCATAGTGGGGTCCATTGCCGTGCTTGTTCCGACACCTAACGGTGCCGGCTCGTGGCATTTTGCGGTGAAGACAATGCTCATCCTCTATGGTGTTGCAGACACCTCGGCGCTCTTCTTTGTGCTTATAGTACACAGTGTGCAGACACTCCTCGTTGCAGCTCTCGGAGTCTTCGCATGGTTACATCTGGCGACTACTTCAAGTAGGGGTGCATAACAGGGAGGGTTATATAAAAAAGGCTTTGGCGCAATGCCTGAGTTGTAACTTGGCGAAATTTATCAACAACGTATTCCGTTGCTTCGTAAGCAATATACGACAAAAAATGCTTGCATAGAGAGTTTTTTTTACAAAAAAATTCGGTATGTCAGAAAAAATTAGTACCTTTGCAAAAAGTTTGCATTTTGACTGCATACAAGAAGAATTATTTTTTACGTAAAGATATGAATATACTTGAACTTTCAGAACAGGAAATAGGCCGTCGTGAGAGCCTTGCAGAGTTGCGCACTATGGGTATCGACCCATATCCAGCAGCAGAATATCCTACCGATGCTTTTTCAACAGAGATAATAGAGAACTTCGTTGACCTGCCAGTGACTGGCAAGGACGAGGAGGGCAATGATGTCCGTGAGGCAGCCACACCAGAGAACAGCCGCATGGTGAGCATCGCTGGTCGTATGATGGGACGCCGCATCATGGGTAAGGCAGGATTTGCAGAATTGCAAGATTCAAAAGGTCGCATACAGGTTTATGTGCAGCGCGATGCCATCTGTCCTGATGAGAATAAGGATTTATATAACAAGGTATTCAAGAAACTCCTCGACATCGGTGACTTCATCGGTGTGAAGGGTTACGTCTTCCGCACAAAGACAGGCGAAATAAGTGTGCACGCTATGGAGCTCACACTGCTCTCGAAGTCGCTGAAGCCACTGCCTATCGTGAAGGAGAAGGACGGACAGGTGTTCGATGCCTTCGAGGATCCGGAGCTTCGCTACCGTCAGCGTTATGTTGACCTCGTGGTTAACAACGGTGTGAAGGACACCTTCCTCAAGCGTGCGAAGATCATACGCACCATGCGTAGCATCCTCGACAATGCAGGATACACGGAAGTTGACACACCAATCCTGCAGAATATTGCAGGTGGCGCATCAGCTCGTCCTTTCATAACACATTTCAATGCCCTCAATCAGGATATGTATATGCGTATCGCTACGGAACTCTACCTGAAGCGACTTATTGTGGGTGGCTTCGAGGGTGTCTATGAGATGGGCAAGAACTTCCGCAACGAGGGTATGGACAAGACCCACAATCCTGAGTTCACCTGCATGGAGCTCTATGTTTCATACAAGGACCTCAACTGGGGTATGGGCTTCACGGAGCAGATGCTTGAGACCATCTGTACTGCCGTAAACGGTAAGCCTGAGGTGGAGATTGACGGTAAGGTAATCTCTTTCAAGGCTCCATTCCGCCGCCTGCCTATTCTTGATGCCATCAAGGAGAAGACCGGCTACGACCTCTACCCAATGACAGAGGACGAGATTCGCGAGGTTGCAAAGAAACTCGACATAGAGGTTGACGAGACAATGGGTAAGGGCAAGCTTATCGACGAAATCTTCGGCGAGACATGTGAGGGAACCTTCATACAGCCTACCTTCATCACAGACTATCCTGTCGAGATGTCGCCACTGACAAAGATGCATCGCTCAAAGCCAGGACTGACAGAGCGCTTCGAACTGATGGTCAACGGTAAGGAGCTTGCCAACGCATACTCAGAGCTCAACGACCCTATCGACCAGGAGCAGCGTTTCATCGACCAGATGAAGCTTGCTGACAAGGGTGACGACGAGGCAATGATCATCGACCACGACTTCCTCCGTGCACTGCAGTACGGCATGCCTCCTACCTTCGGTATCGGTATAGGCATCGACCGTCTCGTGATGCTCATGACGGGTAAGTTTGCCATCGGTGAGGTCATGCTCTTCCCACAGATGAAACCAGAGGCAAAGCAGCCACGCTCTTCAATACAGGAGTGGGAGACTATCGGCGTCAGCGAGAACTGGGCATACGTTATGCGTAAGGCCGGTTTCAACATGGTTTCCGACATCAAGAACGAGAAGGCTCAGGGTCTTCAGCAGAAGATTGGCGAGATAAACAAGAAGTACAAGCTCGGCTACGAGAAGCCATCGCTTGACGACGTTCAGGCTTGGATTGACAAGGTACAGGATTAGGAATGTTCGACTGTGGTAAAATAGCAATAATCGGTGGTGGTAGCTGGGCAACGGCTATCGCAAAGATTGTTGTAGGAAATACACATCAGATAGGATGGTACATGCGAAGGGACGACCGCATAGAGGACTTCCGTCGTTTGGGGCACAATCCGGCATACCTTACTGGCGTGCACTTCAACATTGACGAGATAGACTTCACATCTGACATCAACAAGATTGTGCAGAACTACGACACGCTGGTGTTCGTTACGCCATCGCCTTATCTGAAGAACCACCTTAAGAAATTAAAGGTACGCCTGCGCGATAAGTTCATTATAACGGCTATCAAGGGTATCGTGCCGGATGAGAACCTCGTCTGCTCGGAGTATTTCCATGAGATACAGGACGTTCCGTACGATAACCTTGCGTGTATCGGTGGACCGTCGCATGCTGAGGAGGTGGCACTCGAACGACTCTCATACCTCACCATCGGATGTGCTGATACGGAGAAGGCTGCCGCCTTTGCTAAGACTATCAGCGGACGATTCATCAAGACCAAGACCTCCAGCGACGTGATTGGCATCGAGTATGCTTCCGTGCTGAAGAACGTCTATGCCATTGCTGCCGGCATCTGTTCCGGCTTGAAGTACGGCGACAACTTCCAGGCGGTGCTTATGTCGAATGCTCTTCAGGAGATGTCACGATTCCTGCAGTCCGTACATCCTATAGAGAGACGCATGGAGGACTCCGTGTATATCGGCGACCTGCTCGTGACGGGCTATTCGAACTTCTCGCGCAACCGAACCTTCGGTACGATGATAGGCAAGGGCTATTCCGTCAAGTCGGCGCAGATAGAGATGGAGATGATAGCGGAGGGCTACTTCGGCACTAAGTGTATGAAGGAAATCAACAAGCACATGCATGTCAACATGCCAATCCTCGATGCTGTTTATAACATACTCTACGAACGCATTGCTCCGCAGGTGGAGATAAAACTCCTTACGGATTCATTCAGATAATTAAGAAAGAACATTTTGGGTACTCAACACCCCACATATATAAAGACAACTACTACATACATATAAATATGATTGAACTTAATTCAAATATCGATCCGACGTCTGTCAACATTCTTATTGTTGATGACATCCCACTGAACATTCTCCTCATACAGAAGATGCTCAGCAGGTGTAAGTATAATCTGCTTACTGCCAACGATGGTCAGCAGGCTCTTGATGCTATCGATGCAAACAAGGTGAACCTTGTCTTGCTGGATCTTATGATGCCTGGTATTGACGGTTGGGAAGTAATTCGCCGACTACGTTCCAAAGATGATACCAAGAATCTGCCTATCGTCATCCTCTCGGCACTCAACTCCAATGAGGACGTTACGAAGGGACTGAAGCTGGGTGCCAACGACTTCATTACAAAGCCTATAATCATGGAGACTCTTCTCAACTGTGTTGCGGAGACTCTTAATGCGCAGGCTACGGCATAATAAAGATTTTATTATATGCAACAGATGAAGTATCTTATAATCGTTATAATAGGTGCTCTTGCCACAATCTACGGCAAGGGCACTTTGTTTAATAATGATGCCGGTGATGCTACGGAGGTGTCGGCAGGAAAGACAATGTCGTCCAAGCCGGTATCTTCAGCCAAGGGCAGTGCCTCAAAGTCTATCCCTTCCGCCAAGGATAATGCCTCTTCAAGGCAGCAGAAGACCTTTGACTTCACTCCGAAGACGAAGGCCGACGGCATCCGTCTGGAGCGCACTGCCTACACCTTATTATATAATAAGGAGATAAGGCTGCCGCTGTGGGTGGCATGGCATCTTACTAAGAACCACACCTCCGGCACCAACAAGCGTGAAGGACTGAAGTTTGTGGAGGATGAAGACGTACCGATGCCACGCGCCACCAACATGGACTACGTCAATAGCGGCTACGATAGAGGACACATGTGTCCGTCGGGCGACAACAAATGGAGCGCAAGGGCACAGGAAGAGTCGTTCCTCTACACCAACTGCTGTCCGCAGCTTCACACCCTCAATGCAGGCGATTGGGAGGAGCTGGAGTCCAAATGCCGCTATTGGGCTAGGAAGTTCGGCGATATCTATATCGTCTGCGGTCCTGTCTTCCTCAATAAGAAGCACAAAACGATAGGAAAGAGTAGGGTAGTGGTGCCGGAAGCCTTCTATAAGGTAGTGCTCTGCATGCAGGGAACGCCAAAGGGTATAGGCTTCATCTACCGTAACGACCTGTCAAACAAGAAAATGTCGTCCTACGTCAACACCATCGATGACGTAGAACGAATCACGGGAATAGACTTCTTTCCCGCATTGCCAGACAATATAGAGAAGAAAGTCGAAGCCACAGTAAACCTCTCTGACTGGGCTATCTCCGAATAGTCCCTCAAGTTCGTGGATAAGCAGTTCATGGGAAAAGGGGTCAGACACCTTTCCCCATTTTTTTCTGATTTTTCTTGGCAGATTCATTTTTTCTTTGTACTTTTGCAAAAAGAATCAAGTGGAACCACATTTCCGGCAAGATTTGATTGAAATAACATAATAACGTAAACGACTATGGCAATAGCAATAAGAGAAATACCAATACTGACAGGTCAGTCAGCAGAAGACTTCCTTGCTGAAGCAGAGAAGTGGGATCAAATGCCAGTACCTCATTTGACAGAGGAACAAGAGACACGTCTCAGACAAATAAAAGAAAGCGGGAGAAACTTCGTTTGGTAATATGGCACAGTGCATATCTATAACAACAGATTGTGACGAGGATACCCTTGCGGATTTTAGGATATATGAGATTCCTGAAGATGAACCTCTGCACACCAGAATGATGTATTTCGACTTGAAGAAGATATAGAAATAACATAATGTTAAACAAATAGAATCAAACGGACTGGTCTTTGCTTCGGCATTGACGAAAGAAAACAGAAAGAACAGAAATAATTATATATTAAACAACATAACGCGCATTGACTATATAAGATGGAAAATAGTATCAACATTTCACAAACTCAGATTGTGCTTGCTTTTGTCGCCACATGCATAGAAGCAACAGCACGAACGTTGGGCGTGTCCTATCGTGAGGTGTTCTTGCGCATGAAACGTTTGGGGATGATAGAAAACTACATCTTTCCTAACTATGGCGTACTTCATACAGAAAGTCGTGAAAACATTGCACTTGATATGATTGAGTGCATGAAATCGTGGGAGGCAGAGCAATGAGTACAATCGTCTATCATGGAGGTACGGATAGGATAGAACATCCTTTGTATGATGCAGGAAGAGCAAATCTAGACTTCGGACTTGGATTCTATGTTACGGACATGTCTTCGCAAGCAATAGAATGGGCAAAGAAGGTTGCCGACCATCGTCATGCATGTCCTATTGTTAATAAATACGCACTGAACAGAGAAGCCATCTTATCGGAATATCGTTGCAAGGTGTTTACGGATTACGATGGCGAATGGCTTGACTTCATTGTAGCAAGTCGTCAGGGGCAGAAGCCATGGGTGCAATATGATTACATCGAAGGAGGCGTAGCAGACGATCGTGTTATCGATACCATCAACCTTTACATGGCTGGCTTGATGACACGTGAAGTAGCCCTTGCCCGCCTCTCAGAACATCGTCCTAACAACCAGATGTGCTTGCTGTCACAGCAACTCATAGACAAATATCTAATCTTCAATGGAGCAGAATCAGTATAGTGACCCGGTGAAATCTCCCATCATTCAAGAGATCATCATGAGCAACCGCATTGGTAGCATCAGCATGGAACTCTCTCGCAGATTGGGCATCCCCCCAGAGAAGGCTTTGATGCTATTCTACGAGAGCCAGACGTGTGCCGACCTTCATGACCGCTCCACAGATCTCTATCTCTATGGCGACCTCTATGTGGCAGATGAGTACATGAGAGAAACAAATCAGTATAATTTGCAAGAAAAATAAAAAAATGAATTCAGCTCAACCTTCGGGTTGGGCTTTTTTGTTGTCACTGCCCCCCCCATTTTACCATTCTGCAAGCCAAATTCCGGCATAAACTACACAAATATTGATTTTTTTACAAACTTTTTAGTCATTTTCTTTTCTTAATTTAGATATTTTTATTATTTTTGCACTTGATTTCCTTTATCGCATCTAATAGGAACGTGTATCACTCCAGTGAAACACCCCCAAAGTAAAGGTTCGATAGAAGTCCATGCCATGCCTAAACATACGATGGCAACACCATATGTTGAAGCGGGTATTGGGTGGGAATCACGACATAATGATAAGGCGTTCAATTGACGCTTTGTTCTGACTCATAGGAACTTCGCAACTTTCTTGAATCTGTCGGAGCATAGCAATAGTGAATGTCCTCGGGATGTGTCTATATGCGCATCCCTTATGCCTACTTATAGGATGCAATTTTCTTCTAAAGAACGATTGTGTCCCAATGGGTTTATAAGGGTGTGTTGTATTCATATCAGACGTGGACTTCGCGTTGCTTGTTCAACAGATTCGGGCAATGCGAAGGCCTCTATGAGTGGAACAGCAACGTTGAAAGTTCCACGTTTTGTTTTTATTGCCGTTTACACATTATTATATTATTAACGACCGAATCTGGAACTATAGGTCAGTTCTAAATTTCTTAAACCATGGATAAGAAAATGAACGAGGAAGAACTCCAGTCACGTCGTGAGTTCTTTAAGAATGCGGCAAAGAGTGCTCTTCCAATGTTTGCAATTGCCGCTTTTGGTCCTTCTCTATTAAGTTCTTGCGAAAAAGAAGATAGTAAAAGTTCTTCTAGCAAGAGTTCTTCTAGTAGTTCTGGTTGTGGTAAATCATGCTCTGGATCATGCGATGGCGATTGCGCAGGTGACTGCGATGATGGTTGCTGGACAGCATGTATAGCAGCTTGCGTACACTATCAGAGATAATGAATTGTGATGTCCAAGTGTACTTGTCAAGTGTCAAGCACTACTTGGGCATTACTTTAATTTGATTTTAGTATTTGTATGAGAAATAAATCAATAACATTCATTGTAACAAAAGATTGCCAATTAGCTTGTAAATATTGTTACTTAGTTG
>CAMADY010000075.1 GCA_945831805.1 uncultured Prevotellaceae bacterium | reverse complement strand
TAAAAAATGAATCTGCCAAACAATTCCGAAGAAAAGTTTGGCAGATTTGCACTATTACATTCTTATATAATAACTGTTACAAAAATGTGAGACGGTGTGTTACATCGCGAGCCAGTTCTTGATCATGGTGCGACCTTCGGTGGTGAGGACGCTCTCGGGATGGAACTGTATGCCGTTGATGTCGAGGGTGCGGTGGCGCAGAGCCATTATCTGACCCTCGTCGCTCTCTGCCGTCACCTCAAGGCAGTCGGGGAACTGCTCCTTGCTGACCACCCATGAGTGGTAGCGTCCCATGGTGATGCGTGATGGGAGGTTGGCGAAGATTGGCGATACGGTGTTGCCGTCAGTGTTCTTAACGCCGTCAGAGAGGGTGAGGACTGTTCCTTCCGTTGCTACGCCATGGAAGACGTCGGAGAGGTTTGTCAGCTTGCCGCCGAAGGCTTCGCCTATGGCCTGATGTCCGAGGCATACGCCGAGCATAGGCTTCTTGCCAGCATAGGTGCGTATGACGTCGAGGAGGAGTCCTGCCTCTGATGGTATGCCAGGTCCTGGTGAGAGGATTATCTTGTCGAACTGCTCAAGCTGCGCGAGCTCGAACTGGTCGTTGCGATAGACCGTCACGTCTGCGCCGAGTTCCTTGACGAGGTGGCTCAGGTTGTAGGTGAACGAGTCGTAGTTGTCGATTATTACTATTTTCATAGGGGGTTACATTTTTTCTGCCATTAGTATTGCCTTGCGGAGTGCGCCCAGCTTGTTGTTGACTTCCTGAAGCTCGTACTCCTCGTTGCTCTTTGCCACGATGCCGCCGCCTGCCTGGAACCACAGCTCGTTGTTGCGGCTTACGAAGGTGCGGATGGTGATAGCCTGGTTGAGGGAGCGGTCGAAGCCGATGAAGCCTATGCAGCCGCCGTATGCTCCACGGTTGTGTGGCTCGTACTCGGAGATGAGCTGCATGGCACGTACCTTTGGAGCACCGGAGAGTGTTCCGGCAGGGAAGGTGTCGATGAACGCCTTGATTGGGTCAGCACCCTTGTCGAGGGTTCCGCTGACACGGCTGACGAGGTGTATGACGTGTGAGTAGAACTGCATGTCCTTGTAGAAATCCACGTGTACGTCGTGGCAGTTGCGTGATAGGTCGTTTCGTGCAAGGTCAACGAGCATGACGTGCTCTGCATTCTCCTTCGGGTCGTTGCGCAGATACTCCGCATTGCGGCGGTCTGTCTCTGCATTGCCGGTGCGCTTGGTGGTGCCGGCGATAGGGTCGATGTATGCGTGGTAAGCCTCCTCACCGTCAGCGAGCGTCACTTTCTCTATGCGGCAGTGGGTCTCCGGTGATGAGCCGAAGATGCGGAATCCACCGAAATCGAAGTAGAAGAGATATGGTGAAGGGTTTATTGAACGGAGAGCTCTATATAGCTTGAAATCATCACCTTCGTACTTCTGCTTAAAGCGTCGCGCGAGGACTATCTGGAAGACATCGCCACGTAGGCAGTGCTTGATGCCCTTGCGTATGTTTGCCTTGTGCTCCTCGTCGGTGAGCGTTGACCAGTAGTCGCCGACAGGGTGGAAGTCGTATGCACGGAGCTGGCGGTTGTTGATGTCCTTTTCGAGTACGTCGAGGTCGTCGGGCTCACCTTCTGAGAGGAGCTCGATGAGTATCATCTCGTTGCGGAAATGGTCGAAGACAACGACGTCCTTGTATAGAATATAAAGGAGGTCGGGCGCATCATTCTTGGCCAGCGTCTCGTCCTTGACGTTGATGTTCTCGAAGTAGCGTACGGCATTGAAGGATGTGTATCCGAAGAGTCCGCAGCAGTCGCTGTTTTCGCCCTCGATGGTAAAGGCTGAGAGGAACTCGTTGATTAGCGATGCGGAGGTGTATTCGCGTGTTATCTCATGCTCTGTCTGCGAGCCGTCGGGATAGCGGCAGATGCCGATGCCGTGCTCTATGGACACGGAGCCGACAGGGTGTATGCCGATGAAGGAGCGTGAGTTCTCGCCACCATGATAGTCGGAGCACTCCATGAGTGCCGACTGCGGATAGTCGTCGCGTATCTTCATGTACGCAGATACCGGCGTGTTGAGGTCGCCGAGAATCTTCTTTGAAGCGGTATGATATTGGAAAGTCATAAATTGTCATGGATTAAAGGGTTATCTCTGACTGATGAGCAAGATAGGTGTCGAGGTCCTTGTCGCCACGTCCTGATACGGTGAGTACCACTACGTCATCCTTCTTGAACTGAGGGGCTACCTTTGGCAGGAGCGCGAGAGCGTGTGCTGACTCAAGCGCAGGGATGATGCCCTCCATGCGTGTGAGCTCGAAGGCAGCGCGCAGTGCCTCGTCATCGTTGGCAGGGAGAACCTGTGCACGACCTGTCTCGTAGAGGTTGCAGTGGAGAGGACCTGTGCCAGGGTAGTCGAGGCCGGCGGAGATGGAGTAAGGCTCGATGATCTGTCCGTCCTCCGTCTGCATCAGCTTTATCTTTGAGCCGTGGAGGATGCCCGTAGTGCCGACCTGCATTGAAGCCGCCGTCTTGTCGGTATCGACACCGAGACCGCCTGCCTCACCGAGGATTATCTTCACACGCTCGTCGTCGAGGTAGTGGTAGATGGTTCCGGCAGCGTTGGAGCCGCCGCCAACGCATGCCATGAGGTAGTCAGGGTAGTCGCGGCCTATCTTCTCCTTAAGCTGCCACTTTATCTCTTCGGAGATGACGCTCTGTAGGCGTGCCACCATCTCTGGATATGGGTGTGGTCCTACGGTAGAGCCGATGATGTAGAAGGTGTCGGAAGGATTGCAGCACCAGTCGCGGATGGCCTCGTTGGTGCCGTCCTTCAAGGTCTTGTTGCCCGACTCCACAGGGTGTACGGTAGCTCCAAGCATCTTCATGCGCTCCACGTTGACGTGCTGGCGCTGAACGTCGAGGGCTCCCATATAGACTGTGCATGGCATGTCCATGAGTGCGCATGCCGTAGCTGTTGCCACGCCGTGTTGTCCGGCTCCCGTCTCAGCGATGATGCGCGTCTTGCCCATCTTCTTCGCAAGGAGAATCTGTCCGAGTGCGTTGTTGATCTTGTGGGCTCCGGTGTGGTTGAGGTCTTCGCGCTTGAGGTACAGCTGGCAGCCGTACTTCTCCGACATGCGCTTGGCATAGTAGAGTGGAGAAGGGCGACCGACATAGTCCTTGAGGAGTGCGTGGTACTCCTTCTTGAACTCCTCGCTCTCGATGATAGGGAGGTATGCCTCCTTGAGGTCTTCGACGGTCTTATAGAGAATCTCAGGGATGTAGGCACCGCCGTAGTTGCCGTAGAATCCGTTATTATCAACTGAATATTTCATAGTATTGTTTTATTAACTTAATGCGTTATAAAGATTATCCATTGCTACATTTGCATCTCCCTGTGCATCAGAGAGAAGCTGTACGAACTTTGAACCGATGATGGCGCCTGCCGCATTTGCCTGAGAGGATTCGAGCGTCTGCTTGTTGCTGATGCCGAAGCCGATCATTCGTGGGTTGCGGAGGTTCATGGCGTTGATGCGCTGGAAGTACTCCTGCTTTGCATCGTCGAAGGACTTCTGTGCGCCCGTTGTTGATGCTGAGGATACCATGTAGATGAAGCCGTCGGTGTTGTCGTCGATGAAGCGTATGCGCTCGTCGGAGGTCTCCGGCGTGATGAGCATGATGATGCGGATGTCGTACTTGTCGGCGATAGGCTTCAGCTCCAGATAGTCGTTGAAAGGCAGGTCAGGGATGATGGCTCCGCTGACGCCGCACTCCTGGCAGGTCTTGAAGAAGTTCTCGAAGCCGAACTGCATCATGACGTTGAGGTAGCCCATAAGGATGAGCGGAATCTGAACGTCATCCTTGATAGCCTTGAGCTGAGAGAAGAGCGTGCGGAGGGTCATGCCGTTCTTTAGTGCCTTGGTGGCAGCAGCCTGAATTACAGGACCGTCAGCCATTGGGTCAGAGAAAGGTACTCCGACCTCTATCATGTCGATGCCCCTCTGCTGGAGGGTCTTGATGACGTCGCCGGTGTCTTCGAGTGTAGGGCAACCGGCACAGAAATAGAGTGACAGAAGTTTTCTGTCCTTATTATCCTGAAAGAGTTGGTTGATCTTGTTCATTGCTTGGTTTATATATTGATTTTAAAATATTGTGTATGATATTGTTATGTGCTATGACTTAATCTTTTCGATGAAAGTCTTTAGCTTCTCTACGTTCTTCAGTGCCGGGGCATCCTCGAAGCGTGAGTTGAGGTCGAAGCCTACGCACATGGGGTGGTGGAACTGCTTGACGCGCTCTGCATCATCGGGACCTATTCCGCCGGAGAGGAGGAAGGGTAGAGTGCCGTCGTAGTTGTCGAGAATGGTCCAGTCGAACTGTTCTCCTGAACCTCCAACGCACTTGCACTTGGTGTCGAAGAGTAGCATGTCGGCATGGCCTTCGTACTCATGCCATCGCTTCACGTCGTCTGCCTCGCGGATGCTCAGTGCCTTGATGATCTTCACGTCGGGGAGGATGTCGGGGATGAGGGTTCGCTTGAGGTTGTCGATATAGACGGGTGACTCATTGCCATGGAGCTGTATGTAGTCGAGGTGGTAGTTGTAGGCATGGGTGACAACCGTCTGCGGCATCTCGTCAACGAAGACTCCAACGGTCTTGAGCTTGCCCTTGACGCTGTCCTCAACGTCCTTGTCTGCCATGTTCGGTACGATGCCGGCATGGATAGGTATGCTGCTGACATAGCGTGGACTCTTCGGCCAGAAGATGAGTCCCATGAGGTCTATGCCGAGCTCTTTTACTGCGCGTATGTTTTCTGGCTCACGCATGCCACAAACCTTTATCATAGTTGTTGATGTAATGGGAAGTGGAAAATGGAAAGTGGAAAGTGGAAAATTGAAAGTTTTGATTATCTTTTTCGATTATCTTTTTCCGGTTAATTATTTCCCGATAAACTGTAGTTCTTTATTATGCTATTTTGTTACTTCATTGATGAAATCGCGGAGGGCGGCTCCTGGGTCGGAGGTCTTCATGAAGTTCTCGCCGATGAGGAATCCGTTGAAGCCGGCGGAGATGAGCTCTCGTACGGTTTGAGGATTGCTGATGCCACTCTCGCTGACCTTGCAGGCATCGTTCGGGAGGAGCTCTGCGAGGCGGAAGGAGTTTTCTACCTTGGTGATGAAGGTGCCGAGGTTGCGGTTGTTGATGCCGCACATGTCCGGCTGGAAGTCGGCATATTCAAGCTCGGGTTCGCTATGCATCTCAAGGAGCACCTGAAGCCCGAGGTCGTGGGCCTTATGAAGGAGGTCACGGCATTCTGCCTTTGTGAGGCATGCTGCTATGAGTAGTACTGCCGATGCTCCGCAGAGACGCGCCTGAAGGAGCTGGTACTCATCGATGACGAAGTTCTTGTAGAGAATCGGTATGGTGACTCCTGATTGGCGTGCCTTGACGATGAACTCGTTCTTGCCGCCGAAGTAATGCTCATCGGTGAGGATGGAGAGTGCTGACGCTCCGTTCTGCTGGTAGGAGAGTGGTATGATATCTGCCTTGCCCTCCTCCTTTATCCAGCCCTTGGAAGGGGACTTGCGTTTGAACTCTGAGATGATGCCTGAGGGTGAGGTCATGAGGACATCGCGCATGGATGGGCATGGTGTGGCGAGCAATGGCTCTACCTCATACTCCAGCAGCGAGAATGCCTTGGCTGCCTTGAATGCCTCAAGCTCCATCTTCTTGTGGGCTACTATTTCTTGAAGTATGTCTGACATAGGGTTGCGGTTGTGGGGGGGGATGGTTATACGGTTGTATGGTTATACGGTTGTATGGTTATACGGTTGTATGGTTTTGCGGTTGTATGGTTTTGCGGTTTTACGGTTGTATCGTTACAACTATGAATTAAGCTCAACGTATTTATTGAGGGTAGCGAATGCCTTGCCGCTTTCGAGTGACTCACGAGCGATGGCGAGACATTCAAGGATGTCCTTCTTGCCCTCTTCGAGCACCTGGATGCCGAATGCTGCATTAGCGAGCACCACGTTCTTCTGGCTGTCAGCTGCCGTGTTCTGTAGCACGGAGTCGAAGACACGCATGGCATCTTCCTTTGTTGAGGTGGCAGCACCACAGAGGTCACCAGGGAGTGATACGGGGAGCTTGAGGTCTGCAGGAGAGAATATCTTCTCGTAGTCGTTGGTTGTCACCTTGAAGTTGCCGGTGAGTGAAATCTCGTCGTAGCCGTCGATGGAGTTTACGACGCCATAGTTTACACCAAGCTTCTGATAGACCGCATTGTAGAGACGCATCTGGTCGAGCGTTGCAACACCGAGGAGTTGACACTTAGGCTGCGATGGGTTTACGATAGGACCGAGGAGGTTGAAGATGGTAGGGAAGGAGATGTTCTTGCGGATAGGTGCAACGAACTTCATTGCCCTTGCGAAGAGTGGTGCATGGAGATATACGAAGTTGCTTTCGTTGATGCTGCGGTTGAGCTTGTCGAGGTCGTTGGTGAACTTTACGCCGTGACCCTCAATGACATTGCTTGCACCAGAGACGGATGTGGCAGCCACGTTGCCGTGTTTTGCCACCTTATAGCCAGCACCCGCAACGACAAAGCAGGCGCATGTGGAGATGTTGAAGGTGTTCTTCTGATCGCCGCCAGTACCCACGATGTCGAGGTATTTGTCTGCATCGAGGATGGCAGGAACACCCGTTTCGAGGATGCCATCGCGGAAGCCGAGGAGCTCGTCAACGGTGATGCCTCGCATCTGAAGACCGGTGAGGAGTGCTGCCATCTGCTCTGTAGGGTACTTCTCCTGTGTAATGTTGATGAGGATGTCGTGCATCTCCTGGCGTGTGAGTGTGTCGCCGAGGAGCATCTTTGAAAGTAACTGTTTCATGTCTTTTTATGTCGTGTTATTGTTTGTTCTGTCTTTATATATAAATAAGGTGTAGCCTTCGTTTGTTTTTGAAGTGTGTAACCTTTTGTTTGTTTTTGAAGTGTAAAACCTTCTTTTTCTATATTACGTTAAAGAGGTCTGTCGCGATAAGCAACAGACCTCTCTTCGGTGTATCTTTTAGCATTTTCTTCTTTTTATGCACCCATACGGTCAACGCCTCACGACTATTTTAATCTTGAGTTGCGCCACCACCAATATGTGTTGAAAGAATTTTGCATTGCCTTGTTCTAAGTTTTATTGCAGATGTAATTATTATTTATAACGATTATGTCTGCAAAGTTACGTAAAATCTGTTATATATGCAAGAAAATTTCCGATTTTTTTCGTTTTAGTAATGAAAAAAGCTATATTTCTTACGATTTGTAAGATTTGTGGGGTGTTTTACATCATCCATTCATCTTCTTCGTGAGGATGAAACTCAAGCAGAAGTTGTTGGACTTTAGCGGAGTTAGGGTTTATTCTGTACCATCCCTTAGTCTCTGCTTTCTCTACCGATCCACCGCTCTTGGCGCTTGTGGAGCGCAGCCATTCGCCGACCTCCTTGTAGATGTCTTCCTGGTCGAGAGGCTCGAAGAGTGAGTTCTTGATGTTGAAGACATTGAGCGCAATGCGTCGGAGAGGCATGCCGTTAGTGCCTACCTCTTTAAGTATCATTATTATTTCGCGCTCAAAGTTCATTCTGAGGTTTTGCGGTTTATCGGTTTATCGGTTTTGCGATTGATAATAAAACAAAAGTGAAGGGTGATAACGAAGTATCACTCTTCACTCGTATTTTTAAGAGTCAGTTGTTTGCAGATAGATTAAGCAAGAACGATCTTGTTGTCCTCTGTTGCAGCAACCTTACCCTCCTTAAGGAGCCATCCAAGACCGAGAAGTACGTCCTCAGCGGTAACCTTAGCAGCCTTAGCAATCTCTGCGATAGTGAGAGCCTCGTTCTTTGCTGCGAGAACCTGATAAACGTCACCAGCACGGAAGCCAGCATTCTCAGCGTTTACGTAAACAACAGCCTTAGCAGCCTTCTTTGCAGGTGCTGCCTTAGCATCAGTCTTTGTTGCACATGCCTTCTTTGCGCAAGCCTTCTTTGCAGGTGCCTTTGTCTCAGCTGTCTTAGCAGCTGCCTTTGTTGTAGTCTTTTTCTCTGCCATTTTCTTTTTACCTTTTTATAAACTCAATTTAATGAATTAGCGTGTTATACCATATCCTGTTAAAATTCTGTTGCAAAATTACAAAAAAAAAGCAAAAAGAACTATAAGTTTGAGAAAAATATAGCCCTTTTTGCTGAAATATTTGACAAAAGTCAAAAGTGTATGTTCTATTTCTCTGTTTTCTTGATATCTATCTGTAATTCATCAAGCTGCTTCTGATCGAGGTATCCTGGAGCATCAAGCATCACGTCACGACCAGAGTTGTTCTTAGGGAATGCAATGCAGTCGCGGATAGAATCGAGACCTGCGAAGAGGCTTACGAAACGGTCGAGACCGTATGCGAGGCCGCCGTGAGGAGGTGCACCGAACTTAAAGGCATTCATGAGGAAGCCGAACTTTGCCTGAGCCTGCTCTGGTGTGAATCCGAGAATCTCGAAGATCTTCTGCTGAAGCTTAGCATCATGGA
The DNA here is from genome assembly GCA_945831805.1 of uncultured Prevotellaceae bacterium. Classification (GTDB taxonomy): domain Bacteria; phylum Bacteroidota; class Bacteroidia; order Bacteroidales; family Bacteroidaceae; genus Prevotella. The sequence goes on along the minus strand of CAMADY010000075.1, from coordinate 4,203 downwards.
TACGGATAGATCCACCGCCTACCTCAACACCATTGATGACCATGTCGTAGGCATTAGCACGAACGCTTGCCGGATCAGTATCGAGAAGAGGGATATCCTCTGGCTTTGGTGAGGTGAATGGGTGGTGCATTGCCATGAGACGCTGCTCCTCGTCGGACCACTCGTACATTGGGAAGTCGATAACCCAGAGGCAAGAAAAGTTGAACTTGTCGCGAAGTCCCATGCGAGTACCCATCTCAAGACGAAGCTCGCAGAGCTGCTTACGTACCTTCATGGCATCGTCGCCAGAGAGGATGAGGATGAGGTCGCCTACCTTGGCACCCATCTTTTCCTTGAGAGCCTGGAGTGTCTCCTGCTGGTAGAACTTGTCAACGCTGGACTTGACGCTGCTGTCCTCCTGAACGCGAGCGTAAACCAAGCCCTTGGCACCAACCTGCGGACGCTTGACGAACTCTGTGAGCTGGTCTATCTGCTTGCGGGTAAGCACTGCCTGCCCCTCGCAGCAGATACCGCCGATGTATGCAGCATCGTCGAAGACAGCAAAGCCTGCAGGGAAGAGGCTCTCCACGATGTCCTTTGAGGCATTGTCGATAGCTGTTGTCTTCAGCTCTACGAACTCCATGCCGAAGCGTGTGTCAGGCTTGTCGGAGCCATAGTACTTCATGGCATCTGCCCATGTCATGCGTGGAAGGGTAGGGATGTCGATGTTGAGGATTGTCTTGAAGAGATGGCGGCTCATGCCCTCGAACATCTGAAGGATATCCTCCTGCTCAACGAACGACATCTCGCAATCTATCTGTGTGAACTCTGGCTGACGGTCAGCACGGAGATCCTCATCGCGGAAGCATTTACAGATCTGGAAGTAGCGGTCGATGCCGGCTACCATAGAGAGCTGCTTCAGTGTCTGTGGTGACTGAGGCAGAGCATAGAACTGTCCTGGGTTCATGCGTGAAGGCACAACAAAGTCGCGTGCGCCCTCTGGTGTAGAGTTTACGAGGATTGGTGTCTCTATCTCAAGGAATCCCTGCTGGTCGAGGTAGCGGCGAACCTCGAAAGCGAACTTGTGGCGCAGCTCAAGGTTACGGCGAACCGGATTACGGCGAAGGTCGAGATAGCGATACTTCATGCGGATGTCGTCGCCGCCGTCGCTCTCGTCCTCGATGGTGAATGGTGGAACGTCAGATATGTTAAGGATGTTGAGCTCAGTAACGAGAATCTCAATGTCGCCCGTAGCGAGCTTCTTGTTCTTGGAATAGCGCTCTGTAACGGTACCTGTAGCCTGTACTACATACTCACGTCCAAGCTTTCCGGCTTTCTCTTTCAGCTCTTCTGGTGCATCCTCATTGAATGCAAGCTGTGTGATGCCATAACGGTCACGAAGGTCAACGAAGGTGAGTGCACCAAGGTTGTGTACGCCCTGTACCCATCCGGCAAGTGTCACCGTCTGACCTACATTCTCAATGCGGAGTTCTCCGCAGGTGTTTGTTCTGTACATTGTCTTATATTGGTTATTAATTCTTTTATTCTATTATCAGATCTTCACCACGGAACTGCTCCAGAATGCTTTCTACATCCTTTCGTGCTGTTGCCTCATCGACCTCATACTCATCGAGAAGTACCTTTACAAGGTCGTCAACGGTGAACTCGCCTTTCTCCATTCTCTTCCAGAGAAGTTCGGAAGAAGGATTGAAGGCAATGATCTTGGAGAAGTCTATGTTGTTCTCACCCATTGGTATTACGAACGATTGTCCGCAAACCTGATTGAATTTGAATCCGCTTTTTAGTTTCATTTTCTTTTTCTGTATTTGTTTGCTGCACACTCATGCAGCGTTATTATTATCGGCCTGTTAGTCTTTTGATGATTCGCTTTATTGTTGCTTTTGGATAATGAGTAAGTTTCCATATCAGCAGCAGGTAGCGCCTTATTGGTCGTAGCCTTACCCATGTCTTCCAGTATAATTCGTAGGAGAACGTGTCCACAGCATCAAGCTTGCTGCTTCCCTTGCGGTAGAAACCCAGGGCTATTGCCATGACGTCCTGCTTCTCGATGTACTCTGGCGAGAAGTTGCCATCGCCATACATCGTTATGATTTCACCCTCTATGCGCACTATCCTGTGCAGCGCATATCTTTTGGGGTGTATCTCTGCAAGTATCACATCACCCACACGAAGAGTCTTCGGCACAGACGATAGTAATGCCTTGTCTCTTCCGTCTTCAAGATACGGTCTCATGCTGTATCCCTTCAGCGGTAGTGTTACGGTATGCCCCTTCTTTACAAGTTCGGCAACCTCCGGTATGAGTATTTCGTTTGGTATTTGCATATTATGCAGAAGTTAAACGATTGGCGTTATTATATATAACAAGGTGTAGATAATTTTTCAAGATTATCTGCAACATTGTTAATTACCTTTTTCAAGATACTTGCAACATGTTATTGCAGAGTCAGCGTCAGGCAGGCAGTGCAGTGTTACTACCTGAGTTGTCTCAACGAACTGCGATACCGTGCTGCAAACCTTCTGGTAGAGATCTTCGTCCCACTTCATGGCAGAGCAAGCTGTCAGCAGGGTAGTGAATGCCGTAAGCGGCTGGAGGGGTTCTACGTGGTTGTGGTCATCACGTTCTATAAGCACTACAGCACCAAGTTTGCAGCTTATATTACGGTAGCATGGTGTCTTGCCACTCCATGGCGAGCCGTAGAGTATTGACTTCCCTTCGATAATCCTGATGATAGGGTTGTCGTCGTTTACAATGTCGCATCCCTCGATGTTCCTCATCCAGTTGGCCACCTGCGTGCTCTTTCCCGTGCCGCTCTTGGCAGTGAAGGCGTAGGCTCTCTCTGCGTGTCTTACGACCGAGGCATGAATCAGCAGCGTATCGTAGTATGCGGCACTGAAGGCGTATGTGAGCATAAGTGCATTGTTGAGTGCGAAGCGTTTTGTTCCGAAGTCACCACGCAATGCCACCTTGCAGTTTTCGAACTTTCGTGAGGTGATGAGCAGTGCGCATGGAGTTCCGAAGATGTCGCGAACAAGAAACTGATAGCCGCCATCCTTTAGCTTGTCAACGCGCGTCATGCCGTTGCCTGTATCAACATCCCTTATAAGGCGACGCTCTTCCTCAGGTATCTCCTTCAGCTTCCTGACGATGTCAATTTCGAAAAGAATATTACTTCCCTCTGCCAATTCCTTCTTGAATGGCAGGAAGGAATGAAGCAGTGCGTCAAGCACGGCCTCATCGCCGTCAAAGTTCAAACGTATGTAGTGACCTCCTATGCAGTACGTCATTGTTCCTTAGTATATGGAAACCTAATGTTATTCTCCGTTCTTAGGAATGTTTGTTATTCTCCGTCTTTAAGAATGTTGAATTTGAACTCCGTCTGGTCTAATGCCTTGATCTGGTAGTTCTTCTTCTGGTATTTATTCATCATCTTGCGATACTTCTTTGCCAGTTTCTTGTATTTCTGGTTGAAGACAACGCAACTGATGCGGTTGAGCTCGCCCTTACCTTCCATGTGGTCAGTGAGCTGCTTTGAATAGAGGTTGCGGAACTGCAGGAACCCGGTCTTCTTCTCTATCTTGACGTTTCTCAGAACCATCTGGTCCGTGAAGTAAACGGTAGAGTCTGTCGGCGAGTAGTTTATGCCAAAGATGTAAACCTGTTCTGCGGTGTTATACAGCTTCTTGTCATGCTGAATGCCGAACTCTTTCTCAAGGGCTTTCCTTGACTTTGCGCCAGCTTTCTTGTCCTTTAGCATTTCCTTTGCAGCCTTCTTCGGGTTGTTGGCCTGCTGTGCGTTGGCGGTAGTCATTGCCATGAAGGCAATAAGTATAAGAAGTATCTTTTTCATTATTGTATTTTTGCTTTTATTACGTGAAATCTTTAATTATTCATCTTCTTCATCTCTCTTATTGCATCTTTCTCTTAGCTGTTCTTCTTCATCTCTCTGCGCATCTTCCTCTCAGCTGTCTTGCGGATTTGTCGTACACGTTCCCTCGAATATCCAAGTTCTTCTCCAATCTCAAACATGGTGAGATGCTCTTTTCCGCCGAGTCCGTAATATGACATTATGATGTTCTTTTCTCTTGTGTTCAAAAACCTTAATGCCCTAACGATGCCATAGCTTATCTCGTTGGTCTCTGCCGCATCGTCGGTAAGTGGCTTGCCTGCCTTCAGCATGTCGCCAACAGTATTTGTCTGACCAG
>CAMADY010000074.1 GCA_945831805.1 uncultured Prevotellaceae bacterium | reverse complement strand
CAGACTTGAACTCTGGGAACTGCTTGCCGGTTGCAAATGCTTCTTCAGCAACTTTGATTAAATCCATTTTTTGTTTGAATGTTAAATTGTTGTTATCGTTCAAATGCAACATAGCGGGTTTTCTCTAATTGCAGCCCTGCGCACTGGTATCTGCCAGCCGCCCTTTTGCCGCTCCCGTCATCGGTTACATCGGAAAGCGGGTGCAAAGGTACTACTTTTTTCTGATTCCACCAAATTATTTCTCGTTTTTTTCTTATAACTAACTAAAAAACAGTAAAAACGAGTGTTAGATAACAAAAAAGAAAGAGGACAGGGTGTCTCCCGACAACCTGCCCCGTATTATCAAAAAGTGCAAAGATATAAATATTATTTTTCTTCTCCCTGGAAATTGGCAGAAATCCTGCATGGTAGATGCCATCGTCAGGGTAATGTCTCCGGGGAGTATATCTTTGTATGCTGTTGTTACATCTTAGTGATGATTCCCAGCTTGGATCCTGTGAGGAATGTGATGATATTGTCAATCTCCTTGCCTTCAGGAATCTGCTGTACAATCTGGTTACATACGTTGAGAAGCGCGTCCTGTCCGTGGAAGACGAGACGGTATGCATTGGCGATGTGTGCCGCCTCACGCTCTCCGATGTTCATCTGATCCATCATGTACTGGCTGATGCCTTTGTACTTTACAGGATAGTCGCCAGCGACGATGTATGGAGGCACGTCCTTCTCGATGAAGGCACCTGACTCGATGATGGTGCAGTCACCGATGCGTACGTTTGGACTAACGATGATGCCAGAAGCAAAAATGTTATTGCTGCCAATCTCCACGTCGCCTGCCACCTTAGTGCCATAACCGAGGACGTTGAGGTTTCCCACGTGTGCGTCGTGAGAGATGTGGACACCCTCCATGATGAAGTTCTCGTTGCCGATTTGTGTCTTTCCGTCCTCGTATGTGGCACGGTTGATGACAACGTTCTCACGGATGATGTTGCCGTCGCCAATGACACAGAGTGTCTTGCCGCCATTGTAGTGGAAGTCCTGTGGAAGTGCAGAGATGACGGTGTTCTGGTGTATCTTGTTGTTCTTACCCAAACGAGTACCGTTCATGAGGTTCACGTTAGGGTAGATGATGCAGTCGTCACCGATTTCCACGTCATCTTCTATGTAAACGAAAGGATAGATGGTAACATTGTTACCAATCTTAGCCTTTGGAGATACTACTGCCTTGTCTGAAATATTGCTCATAACTTTCGAATTGAGAAATGAAAAAATGAGAATTGAAAATTACTTACGTCCTCCACCGAGTGCAGAGTAGAGGTTAACTACAGCCTGCATCTTGTTGAAGTCGTCCGTAACCTGTGCTATCTCTGCGTTGAGGAGAGAAGACTGCGCCTGTATGACCTCAAGGTATGAGCTGTTGCCCATCTTGAAGAGTTCCTTGGTGTAGTCTACACTCTTTGTAAGCACCTCTACACGCTGGCGCTCTATGTCGCCCTTCTCCTTGCTGGTGTTGTACTCCACAAGTGCATTGCTGACCTCTGCGCCTGCATTGAGAACACTGTGCTCCCAATCGCGGAGAGCCACCTCATAATCTATCTTTGCTACTTTGAGACCGGCAATGAGTTTTCCGTTCTGGAAGATAGGCTGTGCAAGGTTTGCCACGAAGTTGGCAAGTAACGCTCCTGGGTTTGAGACCATAGTGCCGAGGCTATTGGAGTATGCTCCTGTAGCAGAAATCGAGATGTTTGGATAGAACTTGGAACGGGCTGTCTCTACGCCGTAGAACGAGTTTGCCATCTTCATCTCTGCAGCGTGAACGTCAGGACGGTTAGCCAGCACGTTGATAGCGATGCCTGTAGAGAACTCTGATGGCAGCGACTGGTCAGCGAGCTTGCCACGACCGATAGCCTGTGGCTGCTGTCCGATGAGTACGGAGAGTGAATTCTCCACCTCAGAAATCTGACGCTGCATGTCAATCTTCTGTGCCTTGACAGAGAGGTATGCAGCCTGTGCGCTCACTACGCTTGTCTCCTTTGCACCACGGAGTTCCTTCTGAAGCTTCATCATATTCCATGTGTCGAACGTGAGCTGCTCCATATCATTGAGAATCTCCATCTGACGGTCGAGCATGAGGAGCGTATAATAGCAGTTTGCAACACCGCAGATGATGCCGGAACGAGCTGCCTGCTCATAGTCCTTAGCCATTTCGAGGTTCATCTCTGCTGCACGCTTCTGTGAGAGAATGTTTCCGAAGATATCCAGGGTCCACGAAGCGTTGAGCGGCATGGTGTATGTCTTTGACCAATCGGCACCCTTGGAGTCGCCAGTGAGAACCTTTGAGAGTGTTCCAGATGGTGCGAAAGCAACTGATGGGAGGAATGCGAGACGTGCACAGGAGAGTGCTGTCTCAAGCTTCTTCACATTAGCAACGGCAGCGTAGATATCCACGTTCCTTTCGAGGCCCTGCCGGATAAGCTGCTGAAGCTGCGGGTCAGTGAACACCTTCTGCCACTCCACGTCGCCGAAACTGTCCTCGGACGTGGTGTTGGCATACTTGCTTGCATCACGCATCACGCTCTGGTCTATATTTTCCAGGTTTGCCTTCTTGATAGCCTTATCGTGGTCGTACTTTGTATAGAGACCGCAGCTGCTGAAAGCAAGTGTAAGGAGGGAGAGTGAGACGAATCTCACTGCTCCTTTATTATATTTTATCATAAACTTATGCATTCTTAATTATGAACTATGCACTATGAATTAGCCTCAATCTTCTCATTGATGGCACCTGCAGAGATGGCATACTGAGTAAGTGTCTGATCGACATCAGCATTGTCATCGTCGAACTCGATAGGTTTGATCTTCTCCTGCAACCACTCAAAGATAACAAAGAGGCAAGGTACAATCATAACCTGAAGGAACGTACCGATAAGCATACCGCCGATGGCAGCAGCACCGAGGGTTACGTAACCGTTCTCACCTACTGCCGGTGGCAGGAAGAGTGAGAGTCCGGGAATACCGGTTACGACAAGTGGGAACAGTCCAATGACCATAGCCAGAGATGTCATGAGGATAGGACGCAGACGAGCAGCAGCACCGAGTATGGCAGACCATGAGATTGCCATGCCGAGACGTCGGCGCTCCAGTGCGAACTGCACGATGAGGATGGCATTCTTCGCCAACAGACCCACGAGCATAATCAATGCAATCTGCATGTAGATGTCATTGTTCTTGCCGAAGAGGTTGGTGAAGAGGAACGCACCTGCAAGACCGAATGGTATCGAGAGGATGACGGTCAGTGGAAGAAGGTACGACTCATACTGTGCTGACAGGATGAGATATACGAAGATGAGACACAGTGCGAGCACGATACCTGTAGAGTTACTTGACTCTGCCTCGTTTCGTGTCAGACCAGAGAGCTCGTATGTGAAACCTGCAGGAAGCACCTCGTTGCCTACCTCTTCCATAGCCTTCAGACAGTCACCGGTAGAATAGCCGTCAGCTGGTGAGGCATTGATATCGATGGAGGTGAAGAGGTTGAAACGGTTGATGCTCTGAGGACCATATACCTTCTTGAGGTTTGCAAACTCAGATACTGGTGCCATCTGTCCCGATGGCGTACGGAGATATACGCTCTGCAGTGAGGTGATATCCTCACGCATCTTCGGATCAGCCTGAATATAAACACGGTAGAGTTTACCATAGCTATTGAAGTTACTTGAGTACATACCGCCGTAGTAACCCTGCATCGTCTGAAGAACCATGGAAGGAGAGATACCTGCCTGCTTACACTTTGCCGGGTCAACCTCGATCATATACTGTGGATATGAAGAGTTGAACGAAGTCATGGCAGTAGAGAACTCCGGACGCTTGTTGAGGGCAGCGAGGTAGTCTTGTGTCACCTTGAAGAACCTGTCGAGGTTACCACCGGTACGGTCCTGCATAGAGAAGGTGATACCGTTAGAAGCACCGAAGCCCTGTACCATAGGTGGCTGGAAAGCAAGGATCTGTGCGCCCTTGATAACGGCTGTCTGCTTGTAGATCATACCGAGCACCATCATAGAGGACTCAGAGCGCACACGGTCGTCGAATGGCTTGAGCTTAACGATGAATGTACCCTGGTTAGAACCCTGACCAGCTATGAAGTTGTAACCTACGATACGGAGGCACTTATCGATGGCTGGGTTGTTGTCGAGCATACGCTGAACCTGATCCATTACTTTCTCTGTCTTTACAAGAGAGGTTGCCGGAGGTGTTGACACCGTTACGAATACTGTACCTGTATCCTCATCAGGAACAAGACCCGTCTTTGTCATCATTGCCTCTGCGCCGAGTGCCACGATACCGAGGATTACGGAAACGACAGCAATCCACTTTCTCTTCACGATTCTCTCTACGCCTTTCTGATACTTTTTCTGAAGACGCTCGTAAGATGTATTGAAGCTCTGGAAGAAACGATCCTTGAAACTTGTCTTGTGAACACCTTCGCCATGAGGCTTCAGCAGTATTGCACAGAGTGCAGGAGAGAGTGTCAGAGCGTTGACAGCAGAGATGACGATAGATACAGCCATTGTAAGACCGAACTCACGGTAGAACGTACCCGTCGTACCCGTCATGAATGATACCGGAATGAACACGGCAGACATTACGAGGGTGATGGAGATGATGGCACCGGAGATTTCCTCCATGGCATCGACACTTGCCTTCTTCGCGCTCTTGTAACCCATATCGAGCTTGGCGTGGACAGCCTCCACAACAACGATGGCATCATCGACAACGATGGCGATGGCGAGCACGAGGGCTGACAAGGTAAGGAGGTTGATAGAGAATCCTATGACCTTCAGGAAGAACATCGTACCGATCAATGACACCGGAACGGCAATCATAGGAATCAAGGTAGAACGGAAGTCCTGGAGGAAGATGAATACCACGATGAACACGAGTACGAGAGCCTCGAAGAGAGTCTTCCACACCTCATGCTGTGATGCCTCGATGAACTGCGTTACGTCCTGCATGAACTGTATCTCAATGCCAGGAGGGAAGTTCTTCTGGAGCTTCTCTGCCGTCTTCTTCACGTCATGCGCAATCTGCGTAGCGTTGGAACCGGCACGCTGTGTTACCATCATCATGACACAAGGGTGACCGTCCATCTGTGTTGATACAGAGTAGTAGAGCGCACCCATCTCAACATTTGCCACGTCCTTCACGCGAAGGATGTGACCGAGGTCGTCGGTCTTGATGATCATGTTGCCGAACTCCTCAGGAGTCTTCAGACGTCCGGTATATTTCATTGAGTACTCGTAGCTCTTGTCAGACTGCTCACCGAAGCTACCTGGTGCAGCCTCGATGTTCTGCTCTGCGAGAGCCTGTGCGATATCGTTAGGAACGAGTTTCAGGTCGTGCATCTTAACAGGGTCGAGCCACAGACGCATAGTGTATGACTTCAGACCTATAGACTCACAGCTACCGATACCCTCGATACGCTTCATCTCAGGGATGATGTTGATGTCGGCATAGTTGCCGAGGAACTTCTCGTCGTAACGGTCATCGGTAGAAACGAGACCCATGATGAGCACAGTAGAAGTCTGACGCTTCTCGACGGTGACACCGCCACGTGTTACCTCAGCAGGCAGCAGTGACTGTGCCTGAGATACACGGTTCTGTACATTGACCTGTGCCATGTCGGCATCTGCACCCTGCTCGAAGAGTACGGTAATATCAGCCGAGCCGCTGTTGTCAGCACTTGACGTCATGTACGTCATGCCCTCAACACCGTTGATAGCCTCCTCAAGTGGGGCGAGCACAGAGTTCTGCACCGTCTGCGCATCAGCTCCTGGATAGTAGCAGGATACACTGATTGTTGGAGGTGCAATATCCGGATACTGCTCAATAGGCAGTGTGGTAAGTCCGATGATACCGAGAATCACTGTAAGGATAGAGATCACGGTAGAGAGCACCGGACGATTGATAAATCTATCTAGTTTCATAAAGCCTCTCCCCCCGCCCTCCCCAGTAGGGAGGGAGCCGGATTGCTGATGGGGGAATCCGAGTTTTTATTTTTATACTATATTAATTTGTTGTTCAAAAGCCTGTCCCATATTGCCGTATCTACAAAACGAATCGGCTCCCTCCCTACGGGGGAGGGCGGGGGGAGAGGCCTCTTATCCCTTAAGTGCCTTGCCGACAGCTATAACGCCGTCACCCTGAACCTTTGAGAGCTCCTCTGCCTTCTTCATCTTCTTGGCATATTCAGCCTCGGAGATAGGCTTGATCTCCATGCCCTCGGAAAGCTTTGTCACACCATAGACAACAATCTTGTCGCCCTTCTTGATGCCGCCGGTAACGATGTAGTTGTCACCGTCGTTCTGGGTATCGATGGTTATCTCGGTATATTTCACCTTATTGTCCTTGCCTACAACGTAAACGAAGTACTTGTCCTGTACCTCTACGCATGCATCCTGAGGGATGATGATAGCATTTGTGGCAGTACGAGGCATGATAACCTTGCCAGAGCCACCAGACTTGATGAGCTTCTGTGGGTTAGGGAATGCAGCAATGAAGCTTACGGAACCTGTTGATGCGTCGATGACGCCGGAAGCCTTAACTACCCTACCCTCGCTTGAGTATGTCGAACCGTCAGCGAGCTGGAGCTTGATGGCTGGCATCTTAGCGATGGCAGCGTCGATGCTTCCGCAGTCACGGGTGAGAGCCATCACTTCCTTCTCGTTCATAGAGAAATAGACATCTACCTGCGAACCGTTGGAGATTGTAGTGAATGGCTGCTGGATTGATGCGCTAACGAGAGCACCTACCTTGTATGGCAGTGATCCTACGACACCTGCTGTAGGGGTCTTCACGGTGCAGAAGCCAAGTGCATCCTTTGCTGCAGAGAGTCCTGCCATTGCCTGACCGAGACCTGCCTGTGCTGCCTCGTACTGGTTCTTGCTTGACTGGAGCTCGAAGTCACCGATAACGTTAGCTGCATGAAGCTTCTCTGCATTCTCGCAAGCCAGCTTGGCTGTGTTCAGCTGGCTCTTTGCTGAGTTCACTGCTGCCTGAGCCTGGTTTACCTGAGCCTTGTAGGTCTCATTGTCAATCTCAAAAAGAACTTGTCCTGCAGAAACTGCCTGACCTTCCTTAACGTAGATCTTGGTAATGAAACCAGCTACTTTTGGACGAATCTCTACATCCTGAACACCCTTGAAGGTTGCAGGATAGGAAGTCTCAAGCGATGCGTTGTCAACGCCGATGGTACGCACAGCATACTCATTGTCGCTGAAGTCAGGCTTACCCTGATTTCCGCCACCACATGAAACCAACAGTGCAGCCAATGCTGCAATTGTCATCAGTTTTTTCATTGTCTTACACCTTAAATTGTTAATTATTTCTTTATCTTTGCTATGTAATCCCGTAAAACTTATTTCGGTGCTTCAGTTTCCGATTGCAAAGTTACACATTATTTTATTACACTACAAGAACGTCTCATAAAAATTAAAGAAGATTAACACATTTCTTGCCTTTTATCAACTTTATGAGGAAAACCGTAACTTTTAACGGAAAATTGTACTTAGAGGTGGCATACTACCTCAAAGGATAACAAAAAGATGGTTACCGCGTTTGCGATAACCATCCGTATTCGTTTTTCTCTGGGCTGTCTATTAGCCAAGGCTGATAGCCTCGTTTGGACAAACATCAGCACATGTGCCGCACTCTGTGCAAGCATCAGGGTTGATTGAGTAGATATCACCAGCAGAGATAGCCTCAGATGGACACTCATCGATACATGTACCACAAGCGATACAATCAGAAGAAATTACGTAAGCCATAGTTGTAATGTTTTAAAAGTTTATAATGTTTTTGTTATTAATAAGCATTATGAAAAGCAGACGACCACAATGTTGAGGGCATTACTGACTTTCATGGTGCAAAAGTAGTAAAAAAATCCGAATATACCTAATTTTAGGTACTTTTTTTTCAACAAAAATAGAAAAAAACTACTTTTTTAAGTATTTTACACTAAGAAAAAGCAATTTTAAACATCTTTTTCCGTTCTATAGTAAAAATCAAGTAGTAAAAAGCCAATGAGCAGACTAAAAATTTACACCTTATTTATATTATATATAGTGACGGCACTGACAGCTTCGGCCCAGCACGACGAGGTAGAGAAGAATCGTCCCTATACAGACCTTCGTCCATTGCATTTCGGCATCGTCGTAGGTACAAACATGCAGGACATGGAGCTTGACAACGTTGGTCCGCAACGGCTGACAATGCCCGATGATAGCGAGATGCAGTCGAATATCTACTGCGATCAGCACAACTGGGACATGGGCTTCAATGTCGGTGTGCTGGCAGAGGCGCGTCTCAACGAATATTTTGCACTGCGCTTTGCTCCGCAGCTGTATTTCGGCAGCCGCAACATCCGTTTCATCAACTATGGACAGACAAATTCCGAAGGTGGTCTGAAGACGGAGGTAGAGTCGCTGAAAAGTGTTTTTGTAGGTGCCGACATAGACCTCATCTATACCGCAAAGCGTCATAACAACCACCGCCCATACATCATGACGGGTATTGCGCCGATGTTCAACCTCAGCAGCAACAGCAGCCATTACTTCCAGATGAAGACCGCAGAGGTGTTCTTCGAGGTAGGACTTGGATGCGACTTCTACCTGCCTTTCTTCAAGCTGCGTCCGGAACTGAAGTTCATGCTCGGACTCTCCAATATGCTGAAGGACAACCATCCGAACGGCATCAAGGACGAGACAATCTTCCCATACGCTGCCTCCGTCAACAAGGCGACAAGCAAAATGATTGTTTTATCTTTTTATTTTGAATAATGCAACATCCTAAAGGACTTTACCTGCTTTTCATAACAGAGATGGCAGAGCGTTTCTCGTACTACGGAATGCGTGCCCTCTTCGTTTTATACCTCGTGTCTGCTTTCTTTACGAGTGCTGATGCTAGTCAGATCTACGGTTCATATACCGGACTCGTGTATCTTACGCCGCTGCTCGGTGGATATATTGCCGACCGCTACTGGGGCAACCGTCGCAGCATTATCTTCGGAGGCCTCACCATGGCTGTCGGACAGTTCCTTATGTTTGCCAGCGCATGTTTCGTAAAACAGAGCATCACGAGTGAGGGCGGAGCTATCGATGCCACCGTAAACAATCAGCTTTCGCTATGGCTTATGTTCGCAGGACTGGCAGCTCTCATCGTCGGCAATGGATTCTTCAAACCGAACATCTCAACGATGGTGGGCGACCTCTATGAACCTCAGGATCAGCGCAAGGACTCCGCTTTCACCATCTTCTATATGGGAATAAATCTCGGCGCATTCATAGCACCATTCATCTGTGGCACCCTCGGTGAGAGTGACTGGCACAATCCGTCTGCATTCAAGTGGGGATTCTTTGCTGCCGGATGTGCCATGATACTTTCTGTCATCGTTTTTATGGCTTTCAAGGATAAGTATATCGTTACTCCTGAAGGTATTGCCATCGGCATGAAACCATCTGAAAGTCAGCTTCACCGGGATGAAGCAACCGTTGACACACAAGAAAAGGCAACCGCAAAGAACTCACCTTTGAGACTCTGGGGATGCCTTGTTGCTGCCATACTGCTGTTTGTTCTGTTCTCTCCTGACGTAGCCGACGTCAACGACTATATCTCTTCTGCCATCTACTCCATCTCCATAGCGTTGCCCGTGTTCATCATTACGGATCGGAACCTTTCAGGAAGCGACAAAATGCGTATCGGAGTGATATACATCGTAGCCGTCTTCGTCATTTTCTTCTGGTCTGCCTTCGAACAGGCGGGCTCTTCGCTAACCATCATTGCTGACCAGCAGTGCGACCGACTTGTGGGTTCATGGGAGATGCCTACAACATGGTTCCAGAGCATCAATCCTATCGTTGTTGTGTTCTGTGCACCTTTCATGGTTATGCTATGGGAGACACTCCTGAAGCATGGCATAAAAGTACACTCCATCATCAAGCAGGCGCTCGGTCTCTTGCTTCTTGCACTGGGCTATCTCATTATAGCCCTCGGCACTTACGGACTTGAGTCAGACGTGAAGATTGCAATGTGGTGGCTCTTCGCACTTTACTCCATCCACACCCTCGGCGAGCTATGTCTCTCGCCGATAGGTCTGTCGCTTGTCAACAAACTCGCTCCGTCACACCTGGCAAGTCTCCTGATGGCCGTATGGTTCATGAGCAATGCTGCCAGCAACATCCTTGCAGGAAACCTTGCAGCACTTCTGCCGACTTCAGCAGGTGACGTACACTATTTCCTGGGGTTCCAGATAGCAACGCTTGCCGACTTCTTCATACTCTTCGCCATAATGTCCGGCATCGCTTCTGTCATTCTCCTGCTCCTCAGCCCACTGCTCAAGAAGATGATGCAGGGCGTAGAGTAGGTTTTTCGGTTGTATGGTTATACGGTTTTACGGTAAGTTTGTTATTGCAATGTTTGCATACCTCACCGCAAAACCGTATAACCTTAAAACCTAAAAATCCAACTTACATCTCAAGATACGAATCCTTGAAGCCAAGGAAGTACAGCACTCCGTCGAGACCTATGGTGTTGATACTCTGCTTCGCATTTGCCGTAACCTTTGGCTTTGCGTGAAATGCAATGCCGAGGCCTGCGAGCGAGAGCATAGGGAGGTCGTTGGCACCATCGCCCACGGCAATAGTCTGCTCAAGGTCAACCTTCTCCACCTGAGAGATGAGGCGCAACAGCTCTGCCTTACGGCGTCCATCGACAATCTCACCCTTGTAGTTGCCCGTCAGGTGACCTGTATCATCAATCTCCAGTTCGTTGGCATAGACATAGTCGATGCCGAACTTGCGCTGGAGGTATTCTCCAAAATACGTGAAACCACCCGAAAGGATAGCAATCTTGTAACCATATTTCTTCAAGACGAACATCAAGCGCTCCACGCCTTCCGTCATAGGGAGGTTTTCAGCAATATCTTTCATTACGCTGACATCCAGACCCTTCAACAGGGCTACACGCTTGGTGAAACTCTCCTTGAAGTCGATCTCGCCGCGCATGGCACTCTCCGTGATAGCCTTCACCTGGTCGCCGACACCAGCGCGCATCGCCAGCTCGTCGATAACCTCTGTCTGAATCAGCGTAGAGTCCATATCGAAGCATATCAGACGGCGCATCCTGCGGTACATATTGTCAAGCTGGAAGGAGCAGTCTATCTCCAGTTCCTTACACAGACGCATCATCTTATCCTGCATTTCCGTACGGTCCCTCGGAGTACCACGCACAGAGAACTCCACACAGGCACGTGTCTGGTTCTCGCTGTTAAGTGGCGGACGGCCCGTCAGTCGCTTGATGGCATCGATGTTAAGATCCTGGTCTGCTATAAGCTGCGCCACGGCCTCTATCTGTCTCGCCTCAAGCTTTCTGCCCAATACGGTGAGGATGTACCGGTTCTTACCCTGGCGTGAAACCCACGCGTTGTAGTCTTCCTCAGAGATAGGCTCAAACTGTATGTTGACACCCAGCTCCTGAGCCTTGAAGAGAACATGCTTCATCACGTTGCCGCTGTTCTCCTCTTCCACACGGATAAGTATTCCGAGTGATAGCGTATTGTGAATGTCTGCCTGACCCATATCCATTACCTCTGCCTCATACTTTGCCAGCACATGCATGATGCCAGAGGTCAGTCCTGGCCTGTCAGTACCCGTAATGCGGAGAAGCAGAAGCTCCTGTTTCTTTTCTTCCATTATTTATGCTATGATATATTTCTGTTTCTATGGTTATTTATGTCGTATGCACAATTCAAATGCAAGTGCAAACTTTGGCTCGCACGAAGCATTTAGTGAGAGTCAGCCTGCTGGCTCACGTTGCGAAGCAAAATGCAAGTGCAAAGTTACTAAAAAATAGGGTATGACGCAAGAAAATCCATATTTTTTTCTTACACAACCACCTTTGTTGCTGTTTTTTTCTTAAAAATCACAAAGAAAATTTGGCAGTTTGGTAAAATAATCGTACCATTGTCACTGAACTTAAAACTATTACTAACCATAGACAAGAACTTTGAATCAACCCGCTGTCTCATATGCCTCGATGCACCTTGCACTGCTGCATGCGAACGTGGCAACGATCCTGCACGAGGAATACGTGCCCTTAGATTTGAGAACAACTACTGCGTAGGCATGTTCCTTAATAATAATGTGTGTGCCGACTGCGATGCGCCATGCGAGAAGGCTACCGACAAGCTCGACCGCTACACCTACGTCCTACCGCGCATAGACAGCAGCAAGTGCATCGGTTGCGGACGATGCTACGTCTCATGCTTCGACGCGGTGGCCATCAAGCCATCTCCTTCGACAAGGAGACCCGCATGCCACGCATCATAGGCAAGAACTGCGTAGGCTGCCACCTCTGCATGCTAGTATGCCCCGTTGACGCCATGCTCCCAACAAACCGAATCACGATAAAGAAATAATGCAGAACGATTAACCAGAATACGGAAACGTAAAAGCTATCATTTCTGCATGCCTCTACTGGCAATAAACAGCAGAGTCACCAAATACAAGTCGCTGAAAATTTCATAGAAGTTTTATTTTTCGCATACATCAGCTGCAGCATCCCTTAAGACATGCTGAATAATTGAATAACAGATTAACCCGGATCCAGACACTAAAGACACGCACTCCCCATACATCATAACAACACCTTCATTCCATAATCATATACGTATCATTTAGTAAGATAACGTTTTACACTTTATCTAACTCCCAAGACACGAAATTTCTAGAGATAGATATCTTATATCTTCCTCCACGTGTTCCTTTTATACAATAAGGATCAACTAGCATACCTGTTTCCATAACATCCAATATAATACGATATATTTTTGATATGTATTCACTAATAGTGTGACTTGTTGGATCAACCATTCTATCT